>NZ_KI911562.1:1251666-1564583 GCF_000515315.1 Asinibacterium sp. OR53 | reverse complement strand
AAACAGCAAACAAACAGCTACGGTAGCAATGAGTGCAGTCACCATCCTTTTATTGTAGGTCCTGCGCAGCTCGTAAGCCCCGTACTCCTTGTTCCTGCCATCGAATATAATATCGAGTATATCCGCGGATAAAATTTTGTTTACGTCCATTATTATGGATTTTTTTAAGTAATACTTAGTTTGCTGCTGTTGGCGCGCTCGCTTTCTCCGATGCTACCACCAGCTTCTCTTCCACGTCGGTGATATCCACCAACGCATAACGCTTCAGCACGTCGATGGTCATCTCATCCAGGATATCCACCACGTTCCGGTAGGTACATTCTGAAGATGGCTTCAGGATGATCACCAGGTCCTTCTCAGGCGTGCGCGATTTTTTGTCGAGCAACACGTTACGGATCTCTTTGAAATTAGATGACTTGAAGTTTGAACCGTTGTTGGTCAGCTCGCCCTCATAGTAAAAGACGTTATTGTCTTTTCCCAGGAGCAGGGTGATAACACCGGACTGCTTCGCCTTATTTTGGTCTTCCGGCTTATCGGCATCTTTCGGTAAAAAGAGCCTCATGGCCGTAGGCTGACTCATCGTAGTGGTGAAGATGAAGAAAGTAATGAGCAGGAAGCCCAGATCCACCATGGGTGTAAGGTCAACCCTGGTAGACAGCTTCTTCCCTTTCTTGACCCCGGGGCCTTTTTTATGGCCACCGCCACTCGAGGTATCCATTTCTGCCATTGCGGTAGATTTTTTTAGTTAATAATAGTTCGCGGCAGACCTTAGTCTGAACGCTTCTCTCCTTTCATAACACTCTTATACAATTCAGACCCCTGGGGTACATTCTGCGGGTTCGTTACCATCTGGAACTTCAGGATGTCGTTTTTCTTGAATGCATCCACCACCCCTTTAAAAGCAGGGTATTTGGCTGCATTATCGCCCTTCACCAGGTAAGCCGGCGCGGTCTGCCCCATATAAGCATCACTTACCAGGCGCATCCAGGTGGTCATTTCATTATTGGTGGAATCCTTCGCAGGAATACCCGGTAACGCCGCCCCTTTACGCTGGTCGCTCGGTATTGCCAGGAATGATTTCAGGCCCGCAAGCGGCGCCCCGATGAAATCAGCTGCGGCAAAAGCCTTCACGTCCAGGCCCAGGTTCTTGGTGGTATTCAAGGTATTCGCTATGGTTTCTTTCTTTTGTTTATCATCCATCGAAAGAAATACCTTCCCGTCCTTGTCGATCGTTATCAGCACAAAATTCTTATCGGGAGCAATCTTGGCAGCCACCGAGTTAGGGGTGGTTACCGTAATGGCTTCAGCCGGCTTGAACTTTGTTGTTAAGATGAAGAACGACAACAGCAGGAAAGCCACGTCACACATCGCCGTCATGTCGATGATGGTACTCTTCCGTGGTAATTTGGCTCTACCCATTGTTAATTATTTATATTGATTATCACTAATTAAGATTCAAAATGCTCCGTTTTCCATACAAATTCCTGAGGAAATTATTCCTAAGGTTATTTGTAGTTGGCGGCGAAACTTTGAGTCAGTGTGAAACCAGATTCGTCAATACCATAAGTGATGGCATCGATACGGGTAGTAAATACGTTATACATGATGATCGCTACTGCTGAAGTACCGATACCCAGGGCGGTGTTAAACAACGCTTCTGAGATACCTTTCGACAGTTCGCGGGCAGCGTCTCCACCACCTTCATCACCCAGTGCAGAGAACGATTTGATCATACCCAATACGGTACCGAGCAGACCCAGCAGGGTTGATACAGACGCCAGGGTTGACAGGAACACCAGGTTCTTTTCCAGCATAGGCAGTTCCAGCGCAGTAGCTTCTTCTACCTCTTTCTGGATGTTCAGTACTTTCTGGTCGGTGCTCAGTTCTGCATTGCTGATCATCTCTTTGTATTTCTTCAGACCAGCCTTCATTACATTACCTACAGAACCTTTTTGCTTGTCGCACTCAGCAATGGCTTTGTCCACATCTTTATTAGCAAGATGGAACTGCACTTTGCGAACGAACTCGGCAATGTTACCGGAACCGGCAGCTTTGGTGATGGTAGTCAGCCTTTCAATAGCGAAAGTCAGTACAATGAAGAAACAACCGATCAGGATAGGAACGATGATACCACCTTCATACATTTTGGCAAATGTAGCAGAGGCTTTGGGTCCTTTGTGCTGTGGCCAGAAACCACCAGAAAGATCGGGTTGTGTAAAGTTACTCGGAGCACCCAACACAAAACGCCAGATGGTATATCCCAGAGCAATACATAAAATTGGCGCAAGCCATGAAATTGTGTTGGAGCCTTTCTTCGGTTGAGCGGAAGATGAGCTTTTTACAACAGCTGTTGCGATTGGTTTTGTCTCAGCCATGATTCGATTGTTTTTGTTTTTTAGAAATTACAGTTGATTTAAAAAAAAATGTCCTCGCAATTCTAATGAAAAAAGTTTTGAAATATCAAAACATTCGTTCAAAAGTTTCCTAAGGGGCCTCCAAATTAGCGGTTTTCCCGAAAACCACAAATTTGATCTTCCGGGGGCATTATCCCATTATTCAACCACTCATCCATTTCTTCACCTTAAAATTCCATTATATGGAATACTCGGCTATATTTAGCGGTCATTCTAAAACATTTATAGACATACTATTATGAGAAAACATTTTACCACCGTTTCTGCGCTGCTATTTGCCGTAGCGGCTTTGGCACAGCAACATCCAGACACAACCCGTGCCAAAGCTGGTCCGCCCGCAGTAGCGCCTGTCATCCCCAAACCCGGTCCCAAGCCTTATAAGGACATCATTACCGACAAGGCCATCACCAAAAAAGGACTGTTCACTGTTCATAAAGTAGACGATAAATTTTATTTCGAGATCCCCGAAAACCTGCTGGGCAGCGAGATCCTGGCCGTTACACGCCTGGTGAAAGTTCCCGGCGGCGCCCGGAAGTATGGCGGGGAAGAGATCAACCAGCAATCGCTCAAATTCGAGAAAGGTCCCAATAACAATATCTTCATCAGGGTGGTAACCCTGATCAGCTCGGCCGATTCAACCAACGTGATTTCCAAAGCTGTTAAAAATTCTTACCTCGATCCCATCGCCGCGGCATTCGATATCAAATCGCTGGGAAAAGATTCTTCCGGTTATGTGATCGACGTGACAGATTTTTTCAAAGGCGATAACCAGATCGTAGGCCTCGACCCCAACGATAAAAGGCAGTTCGGTCTCACCGGTCTCATGCCCGACAGGTCGTACATACAAAGCATCAACACCTACCCCATCAATACAGAGATCCGTACGGTGAAGACTTTCGGCGCCATCGCTCCTTCGCCCATGGGTATGCCATCCCCTTTCCCTACGCCTTCATTACCGGCCGCACGCAACGCGGGCGTTATTACCATAGAACTGAATACTTCTATGATATTGCTGCCCAAAGTGCCTATGCACCGCCGCCTCTTCGATTCGCGCGTGGGTTACTTTGCCGATGACTTCACCGTGTACAGCGACGACCAGCAGAAAGTAGACAACCAGACTTTCGCCGTTCGCTGGCGCCTGGAGCCCAGGCCCGAAGACATGGAGAAATACAAGCGCGGAGAGCTGGTAGAACCTGCCAAACAGATCGTGTACTATATCGATCCTGCCACGCCCAAACAATGGAGGCCTTACCTGATTGCCGGTATCAACGACTGGCAGAAAGCTTTTGAAAAAGCCGGTTTTAAAAATGCCATCGTAGGCAAAGAATGGCCCGAGAACGATACCACTATGAGCCTGGAAGATGCGCGCTATTCTGTGATCCGTTATTTCGCTTCCGATATAGAGAACGCTTACGGTCCGCAAGTGCACGACCCCCGCAGTGGTGAGATCCTCGAAAGCCATATCGGCTGGTACCACAATGTGATGAAGCTGGTGCACGACTGGTACATGGTACAGGCCGCTGCCGTAGATCCCAAAGCCCGTAAAATGAAATTCGATGATGAACTGATGGGTCAGCTCATCCGTTTTGTATCGAGCCACGAAGTGGGACATACCCTGGGGCTGCGCCACAATATGGGTAGCAGCAGCAAAACCCCTGTAGAGAACCTGCGCAACAAAGCATGGGTGGAAGCCAACGGTCATACGGCTTCTATCATGGACTATGCCCGTTTCAACTACGTAGCACAGCCTGAAGACAATATCTCTGAAGTGGGTCTCTTCCCACGCATTGGCGATTACGACAAATGGGCCATTGAATGGGGCTACCGCTATACCGGCGAAGGCGATGTGGAGAAAGACAAGCGCATCAACAACAAGTGGATCGTTAATCGCCTGGGCGCCAATCCCCGCCTGTGGTTTGGTGGTGAATCGTACAATACCGACCCGCGTGCACAAATGGAAGACCTGGGTGATAACAGTGTTAAAGCCAGCGAATACGGTATCAAGAACCTCAAGCGTGTAATAGCAGGACTGCCCGAATGGACCAAAGAAGAAGCCGATCGCTACGAGAACCTGTCAGACATGTACATGCAGGTAGTAGGCCAGTTCAGTCGCTATACCGGCCACGTGCTCAAAAACGTAGGAGGTGTGTACGAGACTTTCAAAAGCATAGAACAGCCCGGCGATGTGTACGAAGCCACACCCAAAGCCATTCAGAAAAGTGCGGTGGCTTACCTGAACAAAGAAGTGTTTGAAACACCCAACTGGCTGCTCGATAAAAATATCCTCAATAAGATCGCTTCACCTGTTGCCAATGAAAGGGTGCAGACCATCCAGGTGAATGCCCTCAATGGTTTGCTCGATGGCGCCCGGCTGTACCGCATGGTGATCGCCGGCAACCGTTACGGGGTGGCCAACACCTACGGCATCGATGAAATGATCGACGATGTGAAAAAAGGTGTGTGGAGTGAATTGAGCTCGCACAAACCCATCGACGCTTATCGCCGCAATTTGCAGAAAGCGTATGCAGATAAACTGATCAGCCTGCTGAATCCGAATGTTATCACTGCAATAACCGGCCTCACTTCATCCGGCGTTCAGATAACCACAACAGAAACCAGGAATACCGATGTAACATCTGTTGCGAGAGGTCAGCTCAAGGCTTTGCAAGCCGAGATCAACGCTGCCATTCCCGGCACTGGAGATCGCATGAGTAAGTATCATTTGCAGGATGTGTCTGAAAGGATCAAACGTGCATTGGATCCCAAGCAATAAATATCTGATCAGAACGTCATCCTGAGCACCCCTCGATTCGTCATCCTGAGCGTTCTTCGATCGTCATCCCGAGCGCAGCCGAGGGATCTGACCGAATGTTCAGCAGGTCCTTCGACTCGCTTCGCTCGCTCAGGATGACGAATCGAGGGGTAGCCGGGATGACGTTTAATAACCGGACATTTCTTTATATTGTGTAAAATATAACCGATGCTTGAACCATGGCGCACCGGCAAGGTGATTAAAATTGAAAATGCCAATTCTTCTACTCGTCGCTTCTGGATTGAAATTCCCGATGCCGCTTCTTTCGATTTCAAACCGGGCCAGTTCGTTACGCTCGACCTGCCCATCCACGAAAAGAAAAACAAAAGATGGCGCAGCTACTCCATCGCTTCTGCACCGGATGGCACCAATATTATTGAACTGGTGATCGTTTTGCTCGAAGGCGGCCTGGGCACCAATTATCTTTTCAACGAAGTACATGAAGGCAGCGAGCTGGTGCTGCGCGGACCACAGGGTGTTTTTACCCTGCCCGATCCGCTGGAGAGAGACCTGTTCCTGATCTGCACCGGCACCGGTGTGGCTCCCTTCCGTTCCATGGCTCATTATTTACATAAGCACAAAATACCGCACGGCGATATTCACCTCATTTTCGGCTGCCGCAAATTCAGCGACTGCCTATATCGCCAGGAGCTGGAACAATTACAAAAAGACGAGCGCCATTTTTACTACCATCCCGTTTTCTCCCGAGAAGAAAATGTAGGAGAAGGCGCTTATAAAGGCTATGTGCACGCCGTGTACGAATCCATCCTACAACAAAACAAACGCCCCGCCAATTTCTACTTATGCGGCTGGAAGAATATGATCGATGAAGCCAAGCAACGGATCGTTGCAATGGGGTATGAAAAGAAAGACATCCACCAAGAGCTGTATGGATAAATAGCTCCGTCATCCTGAGCGAGCGAAGCGAGTCGAAGGACCTGCTTCACATTCGGGCAGATCCCTCGACTCGCTTCGCTCGCTCGGGATGACGTTATGTTTATAAAGCGGCCTGCACGATTTCTTTAACCTTCGAAATGAGTATTCGTTCCTGCAACATGGAATCGCGGTGGCGAATGGTTACCGTGTTGTCTTCCTTGGTTTGATGATCGATGGTTACGCAGAAAGGCGTGCCGATTGCATCCTGTCTCCTGTAACGTTTACCGATGGCATCTTTTTCTTCATAGAAACATTTGAAATGCTGCTTGCATTCATTCATCAGCTCACGCGCGATCTCGGGGAGTCCGTCTTTTTTCACCAGCGGCAGGATAGCCAGTTTATTGGGGGCGATCTTAGCCGGGATACGCATCACCACGCGGCTGTCGGCAGTACCGTCTTCCTTGGTGAGGGTTTCTTCTTCGTAAGACTGGCTTAAGATGAGCAGGAACATACGGTCTAACCCGATAGATGTTTCGATCACATAAGGGATATAGTTGCCATAGGGCTTGCCGGTAGCTTCGTCTATATCATTATCGAAATACTGCTGTTTCTTTTTACTATACTCCTGGTGGTTCTTCAGGTCGAAATCGGTGCGGCTGTGAATGCCTTCCACTTCTTTGAAACCAAAAGGAAATTCGTATTCGATGTCCAGCGCAGCATCGGCATAATGCGCCAGCTTCACGTGGTCGTGGTAACGGTATTTTTCGGCCGGTATGCCCAGGCTCAGGTGCCATTGCAGGCGGGTCTCTTTCCAGTAATTGTACCATTCTTTCTGTGTGCCGGGGCGAATGAAGAACTGCATCTCCATCTGCTCAAATTCGCGCATGCGGAAAATGAACTGACGGGCCACGATCTCGTTACGGAAAGCTTTACCTGTTTGTGCAATGCCGAAAGGAATTTTCATCCGGGCTGTTTTTTGCACGTTGAGGAAGTTCACGAATATACCTTGCGCGGTTTCGGGGCGGAGGTAAATGGTATCGGCCTCTCCCGCTACAGAACCCAGTTGGGTAGAGAACATGAGGTTGAACTGGCGGATATCGGTCCAGTTGCCGGTACCACTGATGGCACAGACAATCTGTTGATCGGCGATCAGTTGTTTGAGCGCGGCAAAATCTTCTGCCGCCAGCAAACGGTCCATTTCAGCGATCAATGCGTCGGCTTCTTTTTCGGCGCCTTTCTCACGCAACGCATCGGCCTTGGCTTCCAACAAGTGGTCTACCCGGTAGCGCTTCTGGCTGTCTTTGTTATCGATCATGGGGTCGCTGAAATTATCTACGTGGCCGCTCGCTTTCCAGGTAGTAGGGTGCATGAAAATGGCCGCATCTACCCCTACGATATTTTCGTGCAGTTGGGTCATGCTCTTCCACCAGTAGTCGCGGAGGTTTTTCTTCAGCTCACATCCATTCGGACCATAATCGTAAACGGCGCTGAGGCCGTCGTAAATTTCACTGCTGGGAAATACAAAGCCATACTCTTTGGCGTGGGAAATAATTGCCTGGAATTTGTTCTCTTGTTGCGTGCTCATAACGCAGCAAAAATATGGGTTTTAGCCTTACTGCAATTTCTCATTATCCTTATGCCTGTTAGCATCGCGGATATGCTTCTTCTCGAAATTCTTTTGCAGCGCGGCGGTAAGGTCCACCCCTGTTTGATTGGCCAGGCAGATGAGCACCCAAAGTACATCGGCCATCTCATCGGCAATATCGCGGCCTTTATCCGATTCCTTGAAAGATTGTTCGCCGTATTGCCGCACCATCAACCGGCTCAGTTCTCCCACTTCTTCCATGAGGATGCCCAAGTTGGTGAGTTCGTTGAAATACCGCACGCCCACTGTTTTGATCCATGTATCTACCTGCTCTTGCGCTTCCAGGATTGTCATAATGCAATGTTTTAAGTTTTTTCTTTCGTCATCCTGAGCATTCACGATCGTCATCCCGAGCGCAGCCGAGGGATCTGCCCGAATATTCAGCAGCTCCTTCGACTCGCTTCGCTCGCTCAGGATGACGACCTTAGAACGACGTAGAAAATTATTCTTTATTTCTCGAATCGATGACAATGGTTACTGGTCCGTCGTTCAGCAACCGCACTTTCATGTCGGCGCCGAAGATGCCGGTCTGTATTTTTTTGCCGAGGTCGGTCTCCAGTTGTTTGATCATCTTTTCATACATCGGTATCGCCGTTTCAGGTTTAGATGCTTTGATATAAGAAGGCCTGTTGCCTTTTTTGGTGCTGGCGTGCAGCGTAAACTGGCTCACCAGCAATACATCGCCATTCACTTCTTTGATGCCCAGGTTCATCACGCCGTTCTCATCATTGAAAATGCGCAGGTTCACGATCTTGTTGCTGAGCCATTGGATGTCTTCTTCCCTATCGGCATCTTCAATTCCCATCAATACCAATAATCCTGTTCCAATAGCGCCGGTGATTTGTTCGTTTACCGTTACCGATGCTTCCGTTACGCGCTGGATCACAATTCTCATAGCTGTTACCGATTTTTATGCGAACTTTATTTTGATGAAGATAGACATTACACCGGAGATACAGTTTCAGACCGCCCGCAGTGGCGGCAAAGGCGGACAGAACGTGAACAAAGTGGAGACCATGGTAGAGGGCCGGTGGAATATCGATGCATCGCCGCTGTTCTCTGCCGAACAAAAAGAACAGATCAGGGAGCGGCTGCAGAACAAGATCACCGATGAAGGTTTGTTGCTGGTGAAATCACAAACAGAAAGATCGCAACTGGGCAATAAACAGGAAGTGATTCGCAAAATGCACCAGTTGCTGGCTTCCGCGCTGGTGAAGAAAAAGATCCGCCGGCCTACACGTCCTACCAAGGCTTCCAAAGAAAAAAGGCTGGATACCAAGAAACGCAATACTTTCAATAAAGACATGCGCAAAAAGATCAACCGCAACGATTACTGATGAACCGCTTTGCCAAATACTTTGCTTTTACCGGTTGCCTGGCCCTGTTGTTGTCTTTTACCGGCAAACATCCACAGGAACCTCATGTAGTAACCTTACGCTTTCATTCTGTAATAGGGAATCATCCGCTGGAACTAGGCCGTTCGTATGTGAATGCGCTGGGAGATACCATTGCCGTGCAGCGGTTCAAATACTATGTATCCAACATCGTTATTACTGATGCAGTTGGCAAGGATGTTTATTTATTTCCCCGGCGTTATTACCTGGTAGATGCGGAGGACAGCGCTTCTCAATCTATCCAACTGAAAATACCCGCACTACCCTTGAAGCAAGTACGCTTTACGTTGGGTGTAGACAGCATCCGCAATGTATCGGGCGTACAAACCGGTGCACTTGATCCATTACATGGTATGTTCTGGACATGGAACAGCGGGTATATCATGGCTAAACTGGAAGGCGTATCCAGCAGTGCGCACGTGCCGGGACAACGATTTACTTATCATGTGGGTGGCTTCAAAGCGGCGGACAATACCGCAAGGGCTATTACACTGGACCTGCCGCCAGGCACGGCACCGGTTGATGAGATCAACATTGCGGCAGATATCAATGCATGGTTCAAAGGTGGCTTTTTACTTAAGATTGCAGAGCACCCGATATGTCATAGTCCGGGTGGGTTGGCCGTACAAATTGCTGATAATTACAGCCACCTATTTTCCATTTCATCTGTTCGTTAATGAAGCTCAGTAAGACCATAGGGGTAGTAGCGCTGCTATTGGTTGCAGGCATCGCATGGGTTGCAGCCGATAATGCTTATTTCAGGCCAAGGCCTGTGAAGTTTACAGTGCCGGCCGGGTGGCCACAACCTGTCTATGATTTTAAAAGCAACCCGCTCACACAGGAAGGCATTGCACTGGGCCGCGAACTGTTTTACGATGGCCGGCTGAGCAAGGACGGTAATTTTTCCTGCGGTAGTTGCCACCAGCAGTTCGGCGCTTTCGATACCTATGATCACAACCTCAGCCACGGGTTCGACAACTCTTTTACCACCCGCAATGCGCCGGGTCTCTTCAACCTGGCCTGGCAAAAAGAATTCATGTGGGATGGTGGCATCAACCACCTCGACCTGCAACCCCTGGCGCCCCTCACGGCACCCAATGAAATGGCGGAAACCCTGGAGAACGTGATGGCCAAACTCAAGGCCGATAAAAAATACCGGTTACTGTTCAAAGCCGCTTTCGGCGATGAAACCATCAATACCCAGCGCATGAACAAAG
The DNA here is from genome assembly GCF_000515315.1 of Asinibacterium sp. OR53. Lineage (NCBI taxonomy): Bacteria > Pseudomonadati > Bacteroidota > Chitinophagia > Chitinophagales > Chitinophagaceae > Asinibacterium > Asinibacterium sp. OR53. The sequence continues at coordinate 1,554,225 of NZ_KI911562.1, read as the reverse complement.
CCATCAGTCAGTTCGTGCTCACACTGGTGAGCAGCAACAGCAAATACGATAAGGTAAAACGCGGCGAAGCCAGTTTCATCTTACCGGAACAACTGGGCTATGATATCTTCAAAAAGAAATGCAACAGCTGCCACACCGAGCCGCTGTTTACCGACTTTTCTTACCGCAATACCGGCCTCAAAGCAGACCCTTACCTCAACGATGTTGGCCGAATGAAGATCACCGGCAACCCGGCCGACTCGCTCAAGTTCAGGGTGCCCAGCCTGCGCAATGTGGCCCGCACTTTTCCTTATGGGCACGATGGACGTTTCTTTTCGCTCTCCAGTGTGTTTGAACACTACCGCAACGGGATGACGGTGATGCACAATACCGATTCATTGCTGCAACACAAGCTGGCCCTGTCGAATTTCGAGATCGGTCAGCTCACGGCTTTTCTCTATACCCTCACCGATTCCAGCTTCCTTACCAACCCGCGTTTTGCTCCGCCCGGTAGTGAAAACATTGGTAAAGCACCAGTTGATATACATCTGTAAGGCTCTGTTTCGTTACTTTGCATTTCCGTCATCCCAAGCGAGGTCGTCATCCCGAGCGAGCGAAGCGAGTCGAGGGACCTGCTGCGCACTCGGGCAGATCCCTCGGCTACGCTCGGGATGACGCAAAAAAGAAAATCATTTGAGCGGCATAAAGAAATTAGCGGGACAAACGATCTGGTACGGGCTCAGCTCCATTGCGGCCCGTTTCATCAGTTATTTACTCACACCTTTACTTACTTATTCCAGTTTTGTAAAAACGGCCGACTTCGGAAGGCAGAGTCTTTTGTATTCGGCCATACCGGTATTGAGCGTGATCTTCACGTATGGTTTTGAAACAGCTTATTTCCGGTTCTCAGGCAGAGAGGAATACAAGAAGAGTATTTACAGTACGTCTTTTTTGTCCATCTTCGTAAGCACTATCCTGCTTTCATTGGTGCTCTGGCAGTTCCGCACACCGTTTGAAAAAATTACAGGTTTTACCGATGTGCCGCTGATCATCCAGCTTACCATTTTCATCATCGCTATTGATACCCTGAGCCGTATTCCTTTTGCCAAATTGCGACAGGAAGACCGGCCCATGAAATATGCGTTCGTGAACATTACGGGTATCCTCTGTAATATTTTACTGGTGTGGTTTTTTGTGAATTATTGTCCGGCTAAGTATGAACAAAACCCAAACAGTTGGGTAAGCATTTTCTTTAACCCGGATCGTAATCCCATTGTGTATGTGGTATTAGCCAATCTTATTCAAAGTATTCTCACCTTGCTCCTACTCTCGAAAGAGATTCGCATGGTAAAACTACAGTTCGATACCCGGCTCTGGAAAGAGATGATGGTATATGCTTTGCCATTGCTGATCGTGGGCCTGGGTGGCATTGTAAATGAAACATTCGATAGGCTCATGCTCAAAGCATGGCTTCCCGGAACCGAAATATACCGCGAAGAGCAGGTAGGTATCTACAACGCCTGTTATAAACTCTCGTTGCTCATCACTCTATTTATACAGGCATTCCGCATGGGCGCCGAACCGTTCTTCTTCAAACAGGCAGAGGGACAGAACCCGCAACGCACGTATGCCCGCGTAATGAAATTCTTTGTAATTGTGATCACTTTCATGTTCCTGGCGGTGAGTCTTTTCCTACCAGTTTGGGAGAAGCTGATTGGTCCGCAATACCGCGTAGGGGTGAAGATTGTGCCCATTCTTTTGCTCGCCAATATGTTCCTGGGCATTTATTATAACCTCACCATCTGGTTCAAGCTGAGCAATAAAACCATTGCCGGCACTTATATCACGCTTACGGGAACAGCCATCACGCTCGCGTTCAATTATTTTCTCATCCCACACATCGGTTATATGGCGGGCGCCTGGGCTACTTTCCTTTGTTATGGTACCATGATGGTGATCTGCTATCAATGGGGACAAAAAGAATACCGCATCCCCTACGCCACTAAAAAACTGATGGCGTATATAGTGATTGTGGTGGTGTTATTCTTCCTGCACAAAGGCATTACCCTGCTCTATCCGAAAATCTGGTTTCAACTCATGTTGGGATTGTTATTGTCGGGCGCGTATGGTTGGTTCATTTTACAAGTGGAGAAAAAAGAATTCCAGAAATTACCTGTCATCGGTAAATACATTCATTAATTCACCCGTCATCCCGAGCGAGCGCAGCGAGTCGAGGGACCTGCTGCATATTCGGACAGATCCCTCGACTGCGCTCGGGATGACGTATCTTTGCTTCTATGGCAGAAGATCTCAGCATTGCACAGGGCACCAAACAGGAACAATACGAGTCGCTGATTCCCCAGATCAAAGGCTTGCTGGAAGGCGAGCCCGACCAGGTAGCCAACCTGGCCAATGTAGCCGCCGCACTGAAAGAACAGTTTGGTTGGTTCTGGGTAGGATTTTACCTGGTGAAGGGTGATGAGCTGGTACTCGGGCCTTTTCAGGGACCCGTAGCCTGCACGCGCATCCGCAAAGGGCGCGGCGTTTGTGGTACCAGTTGGGCGCAGGCCAGCACCCTCATTGTACCCGATGTAGAAAAATTTCCAGGGCATATTGCCTGCAGCAGCTTATCCAAATCAGAGATCGTAGTGCCGCTGTTTAAAGGCGATGAAGTGATCGGCGTGCTCGATGTAGACAGCGATGAACTGGATCAGTTCGACGAGACCGACAGGCATTTTCTTGAGACCATCGTAGCCCTGATCCCCTGATCAAAAGACCATTTGGCGTTTATTTCTTACCTTTGCGCCATTCATATACGCTTTCTACGCGACTTAGATTTCCTTCCGTGACAAAGTTCATCAAGTCAGAATAACGGACAAGGTATATACCACCTGATACCATTTTGGGTGTTTTTACAATAAATTTCATTCCATTGACATTTGATCAATTAGGCCTTATTGAGCCTATTCTTAAAGCCCTTCAGACCGAAGGTTACACAGAACCTACTCCCATCCAGGAGCAGTCTATTCCCATTGTATTGCAGCGCAAAGACCTCTTAGGCTGTGCACAAACAGGCACAGGCAAGACTGCCGCTTTCGCCATTCCCGTATTACAATTATTGCATGAAGACAGGAAAGCGGGCAATCACAACAAGGGTATCAAGGCATTGATACTTACACCTACACGCGAGTTGGCCATACAGATCGACGAAAGTTTTGCGGCTTATGGACGCCATACCGGGCTGAAACATACGGTGATCTTTGGCGGTGTATCGCAGGTACCACAGGTGAGTGCATTAAAACATGGCGTGGATATCCTGATCGCCACACCGGGCAGGCTGCTGGACCTGATAGAGCAGCAATTCATCAACCTCAGCCAACTGCAAATATTTGTACTGGATGAAGCAGACCGCATGCTGGACATGGGTTTTATTCACGATGTAAAAAAAGTGATTGCCAAAATACCGGCTAAAAGACAGACCCTGTTCTTCTCTGCTACCATGCCTCCCGAGATTGCTTCACTGGCCAATACCATTCTGAAGCATCCGTCGAAAGTAGAAGTAACACCCGTATCATCCACTGCAGAAACCATTCAGCAGTCTGTTTATTTTGTTGAAAAAGAGAACAAGCGTTTATTGCTGAAACACCTGTTGCAGGATGCATCCATCAAATCGGTACTGGTATTCGCACGCACCAAACACGGGGCAGATAAAGTAGCGAAGGACCTGCACAAAGCAGGCGTCAAAGCCGAAGCCATTCACGGTAACAAATCGCAGAATGCGCGCCAGCGGGCATTGACCAATTTTAAAAGTGGCGAGACCCGTGTACTGGTAGCCACAGATATTGCAGCGAGGGGTATTGATGTAGATAATCTTTCGCATGTGATCAACTTCGAATTGCCGAATGTTCCCGAAACCTATGTACACCGGATCGGCCGTACAGGCAGGGCCGGCGCGGCGGGCATTGCTTTTTCCTTCTGCGATGAGGAAGAAAAAGCTTACCTGAAAGACATCCAGAAACTGATTGGTATGAGCATCCCGGTTGTTACAGAACAGCCTTATGCCATGCACAATACTTCACTTCAAGAAGCGAAAAAGCCAGCGCCGGTGCAGAACGAACATCGGCCGCAGCGCAGGTCTTTCAGGGGTGGTGACAGCAGGCGATATAGTGGCAATAACCAGCAGCGGAGGCAGTATTAACATACTGCTGTGCCAAAAATATTTCGCCTAATTTAGTTGCATGACTAAGCGAACTATTTACCGCCTGCTGGCATGTTTCTGTCTTTTTTCTGCACAGGTACATGCCCAGACTGCTGATTATTTTCCCACAGCACAACAATGGGATCGCAGAACACCTGCTGCATTGCAATTGAACGAAGCAGGTATTTCCAAAGCCATTCAACTGGCCCGGGCGGGTGAGAGCAAGAACCCCCGCAGTATGGAGATCAACCATTACCGCACGTTTGGCAAAGAACCATTTGGTGAGGGCATCGGCCCTTTTGCCGAACGTGGCGAGCCAACCGGTGTGATCGTTTACAAAGGTTATATTGTTGCTACCTGGGGTGAGCCGCAGCGTTGCGATATGACACATAGCGTAACCAAAAGTTTTTTATCCAGTGTGGTAGGTGTGGCAGTTGACCAGGGGTTGATTAGGAATGTGCGCGACACAGTAGCGCCTTATGTTCCTCCTATCGAAGTTTTTGCACAACAACCCGTGAACAGGCCCGCCGAGTTGATTGGCCAGCCACAATTGCTGGAGCCCTTCAACACACCCCATAATCGTACCATCACCTGGGACGATATGCTGCGCCAGACCAGCGATTGGGAAGGCACATTATGGGGCAAACCCGAATGGGCCGACAGGCCCGACCCCGATCCCAACCAATGGATCCGTAAAAGGAATGCACCTGGCACTACTTATGAATACAACGATGTGCGGGTAAACGCGCTGGCGTTGGCAGCTTTAAGTGTATGGCGCAGGCCTTTGCCACAAGTGCTCAAACAATACATCATGGACCCCATCGGCGCTTCCAACACCTGGCGCTGGACGGGTTATCGCAATTCATGGATCGTGCTCGACGGCCAGCCGGTGCAAAGTGTGAGCGGCGGCGGGCATTGGGGCGGCGGTATGTTTATCAACGCATATGATATGGCGCGGTTTGGATTGCTGACCCTGCACAAAGGCAACTGGAACGGCAAACAATTGCTGAGCAGGCAATGGATACAACAGGCGCTGACACCCACACCTGTTAAAACAGACTATGGGTACATGAATTTTTTTCTCAATACCGATAAAAAATTCCTGCCCAGTGCACCCGCTACTGCTTTTGCGCACCTGGGCAACGGCAACAATGTAATCTATGTAGACCCCGAGCACAACCTGGTTGTAGTGATGCGTTGGATTGAAAGAAATGCAATGGATAACGTGGTGAAAGCCGTATTGGAAGCATTGCCCAACTAACGACTAAAACCCCTACTTTTGCGTCCCGGTGGGAGATCATTCCCGCTTTCTGCGGATGTGGCGAAATTGGCAGACGCACTAGACTTAGGATCTAGCGCCTTACGGCATGTAGGTTCGACTCCTATCATCCGCACCGATAGACTTTCAATCTCTTACACAAGACCCGCTTCGGTGGGTTTTGTGTTTTTAATACAATCCTAGATTCCCAATCGCCGGTATCGTTCATTGAGCACGTTCAGGTAAGCATCTTTCATTTCCCGGGACAGGAATGAGCGCTCGATCCAATCAAGTGTAAGCGCGCGTTTTCTTCCGAACCGACGGAATACACTCGTCACTTGTCGGGTATTTAACCCCAGCCCTTGCCCAAGCCGTTCGAAATGTTCCCTGTGCAACTTCTTCTTTTTTCCTTCCAGTGTCAAAGCCAGTTCTTCGCTGTCAACAGGGTTGGCGATGCTGACATTGAGCAGGTCGTAAGCAGGCGCAAGCTGCCATTGCCCTTGCGTATAGATCAGCGAAAAATTCTTTAGGTGCATATCGTTGTTGCCGGTTAGGAAACTGAAGACGGCAATCTCGAAAAAATACAATTGATCCAGCAACGTGTTATCAGAATAGGTGTTGATCGCCTTACCTATCTTTTCCATAGATCCCTTGTATTTGTCTACAGCTTCCAGGAGTTGGAACATGTCGAGCATGTGGATCTTTTCACCTTTTTCCGTACGATCGATCCGCCGGGTGATATAACACAATTCGCCTGTTTTCAACCGCATCAGGCTTGAAGGCACCACCCGTATATCAAAGGCCGCTGCGATGCGCATCGTTACGTGTTCGTTTTGCGGCATCTCAGGAAAATGATCGGATGGGGGTTTGAAAATATAATTGCCTCCCAAAGCACCTACAACCGTTAACCGGTTATATCCGCCTTCGGCAAGGGACTGCCGTACAAGGGTCAGCGAAAGTTTAGGTTGAACACCTGGTACGGCAATGCTTCTTGCTACTACCTGTTGTGCCAGCGAAGACATATCATCCAGTGTATAGTCGAACTGTGGCGCATCCTTTGTTCCGAAAAAATTGCTACTGCAATGGGCATGAAAATCACCTTCCGCTTCCGGCGGTAGTTCCTTATAACAATATAGACAACGCTTATTCATTGTTGACTTCGATCGGTTGAATACTGACAGCGCCTATGCAATTCCTGCAACAGGCCAGCAAGAGGCCCATGCGGTCATTGGGATTGAGCTTCCAGTTTTTGCTTGCAATATCCAGCAACCAGCCTTCTGGTATCAGGCCTTCAAAAAAAGCGAACAGGCGGTTAGCAACATAGGGCTCCGCTTGAAGTGGCATGGTAAGCGTGATGGGTGCTGCCGCCGGTAATGCCAGGTAAGCCCGGTCATAGCGGAAGATATATTCTCCCTCATCCGTCTCTGTGAGCGTTCCAGCCATGATGGTACCATATAGTACGGCCGCTTTTCTCATGTCGCCGGGTTTTCATTTTTTTCAGGCAGGTTACCGAGCTCACGGCTGCTGACCGGGGCCAGTTCATGCCCAAACATTTTAAGTACCTGGTTCACTTTTTCCAACTGGAGGGTTTCTTTCCCCTGCTCGATTTTGCGCACAACAGTAAGGGCTACGCCCGAGCGTTCGGCGAACTCCTGCTGGCTCATCCCCGTCTGCTTACGCCTGCGTTTGACAAATTCAGCTAGTCGCTCCATTTTTGTATTTATATGCTTAAAGATATAATAGTGTAAAAATAGCAATAATTATATTCAATTACATATAAAAATAAATAAAACCCACTTTTATATCTAATTACATATAAAGTATAGATAATTACAGCGAATCCATACTGAAGTATTTGTTTGATTTTTAAGTAGTTTTAGCGCATTTGACGCCCATCATCTAAACCGCCTTCAAACAATTGCATCCAGTGAAACAATACTTATCGCGATCGCTTGCTTTTATCTTCATCCTATCACTCCATTCGGGCAAAACAGTTGCTCAAAAAGCAGCCAATCGTCCCAATGTAATCTTTATCCTGGCAGATGACCTCGGCTATGGCGATCTGGGTTGTTACGGGCAGCAATTGATCGCAACACCTCATATCGACCAGCTCGCCGCGTCCGGTATGCGGTTTACGCAGTTCTATTCGGGCACATCGGTATGCGCTCCTTCGCGCGCTTCATTAATGACCGGCCTGCATACAGGTCATACACCGATACGCGGCAACCGTGAAGTGAAGCCCGAAGGTCAGTGGCCTATTCCCGACAGTACCTATACCATGGCCGAAATGTTTAAAAAAGCCGGCTATATCACCGGTGATTTCGGCAAATGGGGGTTGGGTTATGTTGGCTCTGAAGGCGATCCAGTGAAACAGGGTTTTGATCGTTTCTTCGGATACAATTGCCAGGCGCAGGCGCACAATTATTTCCCGGATCATTTATGGGATAACGATACAAAAATCGATCTGCCCAATACACCCGGCAGGCAGCCTGCCTATGCCGGTGATCTTATACAACAAAAAGCCCTTTCTTTTATAGACGACAACAAGTCCCGCCCTTTCTTTCTCTATCTTTCTTATACATTGCCACATGCAGGCCTTCAACTGCCCGCAGGCGACAGTTTGTTTGAATGGTATAAGCACAAATTCAACGAGCAGCCTGTAACCATCAAAGCATGGAATGGAATTGGCTACCAGCCCCAGGCATACCCGCATGCAGCTTATGCGGCAATGGTAGCGAAGCTCGACAACTATGTGGGTGAAGTGATGGCGAAGCTGAAAGCCTTACACATTGACGAGAACACGCTGGTGATCTTCAGCAGCGATAACGGTCCGCATGCAGAAGGCGGCAACGATCCCATTTTCTTCAACAGTAGCGGTGGGTTCAGGGGCATCAAAAGAGACCTGTATGAAGGAGGAATGCGGGAACCTATGATCGCAAGATGGCCGGGGATGATCAAAGCAGGAGAAACATCCGGCTTCATAGGCGCTTTCTGGGATTTCTTCCCAACATTCGCGGCCCTGGCAGGCGTGCCGGTAAAACATAAGATAGATGGTATTTCGATTTTGCCAACACTGCTGAACAAAGGCCGCCAGCAACAGCATGAATACCTGTACTGGGAATTCCATGAGAACGGAGGCCGGCAGGCCATTCGGATGGGTAACTGGAAAGCAGTGAAGTATCGCGTAAAAGAAGATAAAAACGCCCGCTGGGAACTGTATGATCTTGCCGCCGATGCACATGAAACGCATGACATAGCAGCACAACATCCGAATCTGGTAAAAAAGATCAGCGGGTTGGCAAAGCATGCACACACGCATTCCACAATAGATGAATGGAATTTTTAGCATTATTATCATCAATAGCATATCTCATGAAACGACTTGTCATTTTTCAATCGAAAAGCAGCTTGTTTTTCCTGCTGCCTTTGTTTTTGTTGTGCAGCAGTTACCACCAGCCATTGCCAGGCACCGGCAAAGGGAATACACCTCCTAACATCATCATCATTTTGATGGATGATATGGGCTATGGCGACCTGGAATGTTATGGAGGTTTTCCTTATCACACGCCCCATATCAACCAATTTGCTGCGCAGGGCATGCGTTTCACTAATTATTATGCTGCCCAGGCTGTTTGCAGCGCTTCAAGGGCAGGCTTACTGACCGGTTGTTATCCCAATCGCCTAGGCATTTCAGGGGCATTGAATCCATGGAGTACCAAAGCGCTGAACCCTTCAGAAGAAACCATTGCAGAATTGCTGAAAGCCAAAGGATACAGAACAGGAATAATAGGAAAATGGCATCTGGGAGATAAAGAACCATTCCTCCCATTGCAGCAGGGATTTGATGAATTCCTCGGATTGCCTTATTCGAATGATATGTGGCCGATCAACTATGATGGCAAACCCATCACCGACACCACCGACTGGAAATCTAAATATCCGCCCTTGCCCTTATACGAAGGCAATAAAAAAATAAAGGCGATCAATACACTGGAAGACCAGTCGTTATTGACCACCCTCTATACAGAGCGGGCTGTGCAGTTCATCAAACAAAACAAACAACGCCCCTTCTTTTTGTACCTGGCACATGCCATGGTGCATGTTCCTATTGCTGCCTCTGCAAAATTCAGGGGTAAAAGCGGTGCCGGTCTGTTTGGAGATGTAATGGAAGAAGTGGACTGGTCCATCGGAACCGTTATGAAAACATTGGAAGAGCAAGGCCTCACCAAAAACACACTGGTTATTTTTACCAGTGATAATGGTCCCTGGCTCACTTTCGGTAATCATGCCGGCAATTCGGGCGCTCTGCGCGAAGGCAAAGGAACAGCATGGGATGGTGGTTTGAAAGTGCCTTGCATTATACGCTGGCCGGGCAAAATTGCAGCAGGCACCATCTGCAATAATATGGTAGCTGCCATGGACATATTGCCCACTGTGGTGAATATTTGCGGAGCCGGTAAGCCTGCTAAAAAGATCGACGGAGTAGATATTAAATCACTGCTCTTTCAACAGCAGGGAGCCGATCCTCGCGATGAGTTTGTTTATTATTACGACAACAACAGTCTTAAAGCCATCCGGAAAGGTCAATGGAAACTCACTTTCCCCTGCATATCACAGACCTACAAAAAATTATCTGCTATTGGCAACGATGGCTGGCCCGGTAAATACGCCAAAGATTCGGTGCAATTGGCTTTGTACGATCTGAGAACAGATCCGGGAGAAACACTCGATGTTCAGGAAAAGCACAAAGACATCGTAGCACAACTAAGTGCATTGGCCGATCAATACAGGAAAGAGTTGGGTGATGACCTTACTAAACAAACCGGTACAGGCGTGCGGCCCGCAGCAGTAGTAAAACGTGATACCAAGTGATAGGCCCCTAAATTTCTCCAAATTTACACAGTACTTTAGTGTTAAAATTGGCAGATGAAGTTATTGGTGGTAGAGGATGAACACACACTGCTGCAAAGTATCCTGGAATATTTTACGCAGGAAGAATTCCTTTGCGAAGGGTCTGCCACCTATGCCGACGCTCTTAATAAAATAGAAGATTTCAGTTACGACTGCATCATTCTCGATATCAACCTGCCAGATGGCAATGGTCTCCGCCTGCTGCAACACCTGCGCAGGCAAAAAAAACACGACGCCGTGATCATCATTTCTGCACGGGATTCCTTGCAGGATAAGATCACAGGGCTCGACTACGGGGCCGATGACTATATTACCAAACCCTTTCACCTCTCAGAACTCAACGCCAGGGTAAAAGCGCTGTTGCGCCGCAAATACGTGCATGGCAGCAATACACTGGAACTGGGCAACCTGCAAATAGAACTCTTTTCACGTACCGCCAGTTGCGGCCAGCAAAAATTATCGCTTACCAAAAGTGAGTTCGATCTGCTGGCTTACCTGATGAATAACCCGAACCGTGTAGTAAGCAGGCAGGCCATCGCAGAGCATATTTACGGAAACCAGTCTGACAATATGCCTTCTTTCGATTTTGTTTATTCGCAGATAAAGAACCTCAAAAGAAAGCTGAAAGAAAAAGGATGTGATGACCTGATACAAACCGTATACGGACTGGGCTATAAATTATCGTTATGAGCAAACCGTTGCTGCAAAGAAATACCCGCTACCTGCTCACATGGCTGCCTATTGTGTTGCTGTTCTGCTCTCTTTTATTTTACGTGATGTTGCTCATGCAGACGCATCACATGCAGGAAAAGCAACTGCTGCTTAAACAAGAAAATGTCTGGAAAACTTTTGTAGCCAAAAAGGGCAATATTGAAAAGCATATCATCGGAGAATACGACATCGTTGAAGCAACGCAGCCTGTTGCATTGAATGCATCCAGGGATACCCTCGTTTATTATGCCGATGAAAAGAAGTCTCTCCCTTTTGAGACCCTCACCGGTCGTATGCAGTGGAACAATACTTCTTATAACCTTACCACTTATGTTTCATCCACAGAAATATCCCACCTCATCATCAAAGTGTTCATTACGGAGGCATTTATTCTATTGCTGTTACTGATTGCCATTGTAATGCTGAACCGTAAAAGTTCAAAGTTGTTGTGGAAGCCATTTTTTTCTACCCTGCGGGCAGCAAACGATTATGATATCGCCCGCAACCAGCCGCTTGCATTAGCCACTCATACGGGTACAACCGAGTTCGACGAATTGAATGGGAGCATGACCAGCTTCGTCAATAATGCCAATACGGCTTATTTCAATCAGAAACAGTTCGTAGAAAATGCTTCGCATGAAATGCAAACGCCACTGGCCATCATCCGTTCAAAACTGGAATTGCTTATCAACCAACCCGGCCTAACAGAAAAGAGCGCCTCTATGCTGCAGGATATTACAGAAGCCAATGACCGCCTGAGCCAGATGAACCGCAACCTGCTTTTATTGTCCAAGATCGAGAACAACCAGTTTCCCGATGCCGGCCCCATAGATGTATCGCAAGTGCTCCGTCATTTACTGAATAGCTTCCAGGAGCATTATGAATATTTTCCGGCGCTCACCTGCAACATTGAAGACCATGTTGTATTACAGGCAAACAGATCATTGATAGAAATACTCCTCTCCAATCTTGTCAACAATGCCATCATACACAATAAAGAGAATGGAGAAATGAATGTTATCCTTTCATCATCCCATCTCCTCATACAAAACACAGGGCCCAAACCGGATATTGATCCGATGGAACTGTTTGAGCGATTCAAAAAAGGGTCTTATCAAACGAAAACAACGGGACTGGGACTGTCGCTGGTGAAACAGATCGTGTTGTTGTACCAGTATCAAATCAGTTACCAGTACCTGGATGGATGGCACACGATAAAAGTAACTTTTCGGTAAATCAGGCGTCTAAATTTCTCCAAAATCCTGCAATAGCTTTACGTTTCGTTTAAATCACCCGGTTCAATGAATAAGAGATACCGCATGATATATGGATTAGTACCTGTTTTCACTTCGTTGATCTGTTCCGGTGTTGCAGCACAAAAAACTGCCGACACCCTTTTACACCTGAAAGATGCCGTGCAGATGGCGGAGAGCAGATACCACCTCTTAGCGGCAGGACGCTATGAAACAGAGGCTGCCACACAAAATGTAGCCGTTACCAAATACAGCAGGTTGCCTTCTATCGATGCCACCTACCAGGCCGGCTTTGCTACAGCCAACAACCTCATTGGTGTATTTTACCCCAATGGTCTAGTGCCCATGACAGGTCCGCCTTCTGCAAACAATAATTATAGTCCCGCTACGGGCAGCGCCGCCAGCGTTTTATTGAACTGGCAGGCATCTACATTTGGAGAACGCAATGCCAAAATCAATCTTTCCGCGGCCGAAGCACGCAGCCAGGAAGCCAATTACAAGCAGAACTTATTCAACCACACCATCAATGTCATCAGCAAATACCTCGATGTATTGCTGGCGCAGGACATGGTAGCTATACACCTGCACAACATTGAAAGAGTGCAGGCCAGCCTGCAGCAAAGCCGGGTATTGGCGCATACCGGCATCAAGCCGGGCGTGGATACCGCACTTTTCTTATCGGAACTTTCCAAAGCGAAAGTTGACCGGCTAAATGCGCAAAAACAATTAGAGACACAACAATGGTTACTGGCGCAACTTATCGTAACAGACACGTTGCCGGTACCGGCAGATATCGGTTTCCTGGATCGGCTCCCCCCATCCTTTTCGGGAACCGATTCCGCTTTTTCCAATCACCCGCTCATTCAATATGCACAGAGCCAGGTATTGCTGAACAATTCAAAAGAAGCAGTGCTGAAAAAATCGTACTTGCCCAAACTGAATGTGTGGGGCACTGCGTTTGCACGGGGGTCAGGCTTCCTGGCAGATGGTTCCGTTAAAACCTGGGACGGACTGGGCCTCAGCCGTTATAATTATGGCGCCGGGCTGCAACTGGCTTTCCCCATTATGAAGTATGGTGAAGTGAAGCGGCAATTACAGCAGCAAAACTTACTTACCAAAGCCGCCGAAGAAAGATTGATGGAAAATAAATCGGCGCTCTCTACCCGTCAACACATTGCCAATACTACTTTCCAGAACAGCCTGGCGGTAGCTGCCGAAACAACAGAGCAGCACAAATCGAGCCTGTATGCTTTCAATGCCATGCAGGTGCGGTACAATACCGGGCTGGTGAACTTTGCCGATCTGATACAATCGCAATACAATCTTTTAAAAGCAGAACTGGATGTTAAACAAGCTTATTGGGATGCCTGGAAAGCCTTATTACTACAGGCTGCGGTAAAAGGAGATCTGTCTATTTTTTTAAATGAAACCAGGTAATACATGCTTCGTCTCATACAATTTGCACTTCGTAAGCCTGTTACCATCATCGTGCTGGTATTCGGCGTGATGTTGTTTTCCACTCTGGCTATTCGCAAATCGGCTATCGATATTTTCCCGGCGGTCAATGCACCTACTATTTATGTAGCGCAAACTTATGGCGGGTTATCGCCCCAGCAGATGGAAGGTTTCATTACTTCTTATTATGAATACCACTTTCTTTATATCACCGGCATCAAAGCGGTAGAAAGTAAATCGATCCAGGGTTTATCACTGATCAAATTACAGTTCCACGAAGGCACCAATATGGCAGCGGCGATGGCTGAAGTAGTTTCTTATGCCACGCGTGCCCGCTCATTCATGCCGCCGGGTACATTTCCTCCGTTTATCATGCGGTATGATGCCGGGTCTGTGCCGGTTGGTCAGCTCGTTTTCAGCAGCAGCACCCGTTCACTGAATGAGATACAGGACCTGGCGCTGTTCAAAGTACGGCCGATGTTTGCTTCCCTTTCCGGGGTATCTGCTCCTCCGCCCTTTGGTGGCAACCAACGGACCATTGTAGTGAAAGCCGATCCCGACAGGTTAAGGAGTTATAATATTACGGCAGACGAACTGGTTACTGCCATTGCAAAAAACAACCCCATCCTCCCTGCCGGTAATATCCGTGTAGCCGATAAAGCCATCATCACTGCTTCAAACAGTGTGGCAGATAATTTCAAGGAACTCGAAAATGTAACTGTGAGGGATGTCAATGGTACACCTATACTGGTGAGGGACCTGGCCAGTGTTGATAATAGCGCAGATATTACCGCAGGGTATGCACTCATCAATGGCAAACGTTCCGTGTACATACCGGTTACCAAAAGAGCCGATGCCTCTACCTGGGATGTGGTACAATCTATCAAGAAAGCCATGCCCGACATGCAGGCCGCGATACCCGGCGATATCAAAGTGTCGTACGAATTCGACCAATCGGGCTATGTGGTCAACTCTTTGCGAAGCCTTTTGTTTGAAGGGTTGTTGGGCGCTTTGTTAACCGGGTTAATGGTGTGGCTGTTCCTGAAAGACCTGCGCAGCGCTTTTATTGTCATCATCAACATTCCACTGGCGCTGCTTACTTCGGTCGTATGCCTTTACCTCACCGGACAAACCATTAATATCATGACCCTTGGTGGTCTCGCGCTGGCAGTAGGTATTTTGGTAGACGAGTCCACGGTAACTATTGAAAACATTCATCACCACGTGGAGATGGGCAAGTCCAGGTCGCGGGCCATATGGGACGCCTGCGGAGAGATAGCCATACCCAAATTGTTGATATTGTTCAGCATACTGGCCGTGTTTGTACCCGCCCTGTTCATGTCGGGCGTGCCCAGGTCAATGTTTATGCCGCTTTCCATGGCAGTAGCTTTTGCTATGATCGCTTCATTCTTGTTATCGCAAACACTGGTACCGGTATTAGCTAACTGGATCATGAAAGCCGGCCATGCAGCAGCAGGTGATGGTTTGTTTGAAAAATTAAAGCAACGCCTTGTATCTGGTATTCAAAAAACAAATGTAATTGTTGTCCCTCTTGTGATCATCGTTTTATTGTTACTCGCATTTATTGGTTACAGGAATGCAGGAACGGAGATCTTCCCTAAAGTAGATGCCGGACAAATGCAGGTACGGTTAAGGATGCCCGTTGGTACAAGAATTGAACGGACAGAAGACGCAACGAAAAAAGTATTGAACATCATCGATAGCCTGGCTGGCAAGAAAAACGTATCTATTACATCGGCTTTTGTAGGACTGCAAGGACAATCGTATGCCATCAATCCCATCTTCCTCTATACAAGCGGCCCGCATGAATCTGTGATCAAAGTAAACCTTGTTCAGCATGCAAACATCAGCATTGAAACACTGAAAGAACAATTGCGCGCTGCCGTTACTAAAACCGATCCCGGCATATTGCTTTCTTTCGAACCGGCCGACCTTGTTGACCAGGTTATGAGTATGGGCGCCAATAACCCGGTTGAAATAGTAGTGCAGGGAAAAAACATACAACAGAGCAGGGATATTGCTGACAAACTCAAACAATCACTGCATACGGTTCCTTACCTGCGCGATGTGCAGGTATCGCAGCCGCTCGATTATCCAACCATACAAATCAATTACGACAGGCTCAGGCTGGGCCAGATGGGCTTGAACCTGGAGCAGGCCGGCAGATCGGTGACCGAAGGTTCCTCATCCAGCCGCCTGGTACAACCTGTGTACTGGCTCGATAAATCGTCCGGCAACTCTTACCAGGTGCAGGTAGAATATCCGCAGCTGGCCATGAACAGCCCGGAACAAGTGGAACAGATACCCGTGGGAAAAACAGGCGATCGCAATATTTACCTGAGAGATATTGCCGATTGGAAAAAAGGAAACTCCATTGGCGAATATGATCGCATCAACCAGCAACGTTTCATTACACTCACAGCAAATATCTACAAAGAAGACCTGGGCAATACCATCAAAGAAGTAAATGGCGCGATTAAAAAATTGGGAGAATTGCCGCAGGGTGTAAAAGTCTATCTCCGCGGGCAGTCCGACATATTAACGCAAATCAATACTGAATTATCTACCGGCCTGTTGCTGGCAGTTGTGGTGATTTGCCTGATGCTCACCGCTTATTTCCAGTCTTTCAGAACAGCATTGGTGGTACTGTCTGTTCTTCCCGGCGTACTGGCCGGTTCATTATTACTGTTATGGCTCACGGGTAATACGGTGAACATACAGTCGTTCATGGGAGCCATCATGGCAATAGGTGTGGCCGTATCGAACGCCATCCTCCTGGTATCAAAGGCCGAGCAACTGCGCCAACTGCCCGATCGCAGTATGAGTGTGGGAGCACAGGCTGCATTCAACCGCTTCCGTCCGATTATCATGACCAGCATTGCAATGATTGCCGGTATGTTGCCCATGTCACTGGGATTGGGCGATACCGGTAAACAAACTGCTCCATTGGGTATTGCAGTAGTAGGAGGATTATTGTTCAGCGTTTTCACCAGCCTTTGGTTGGTACCCATTGTATACGATCGATTGACCGGCCGTAAAAAACCGGTTCCTGTATCACTTGATCCCAACGACGAAAATTCCATTCATTATGACAAGCGTAAATAAACATACTATAGGAATGAAATACCTTATTCCCGCTGTTTTGTTGAGCGCGGCGACGGCCTGTAACCAGCCACAGGAAGCAGCCGGCATACCTAAAGAAGGTGCCAAAACCGATACGGTAAAAGTGCTGGTACTCTCCTTGGATTCTGCAAAAAAAACCATTTCGCTGCCCGGCGAATTATTACCTTATGAAAACGCGCAGGTAAGATCTAAAATACAAGGATATGTACGCCAGCTTTCTGTAGACATTGGCTCCAAAGTAAATAAAGGACAGGTGCTGGCATTGATCGATGCACCGGAAATAAACACCCGTGTGCTTGAACTGAATGAAAAAGTGAAAGCGGCGATGGCCCGTTATCATGCCAGCAAAGATTATTTCGATCGCATTGCACTTGCTTCTAAATCAGATGGTGTAATAGCTCCGCTGGAACTGGAAAGGATCAAAAACCAAATGATGGCCGACAGCTCCGAATACAATGCAGCAGTGTTGGCGGCAAAGTCTTACCGGCAGGTGGGCAATTACCTGGCCATCATTGCTCCCTATAGCGGCACCATCACCAAAAGGAATGTAGTAGTAGGCTCGTTCGTAGGCAATCCTGCCGACAAGCCCCTATTTGAATTGGAAAACAATGGCAAATTAAGATTACAGGTAGCGGTTCCAGAAGTGTACACCAACGCTGCATTATTCAACAATACAGGAGAGCTGACCACCCGTTCTTTACCCGATAAAAAATTCAAAGCCGCACTCGTGCGCAAATCGGGTAGCATTAGCAGCGATACACGCAGCGAATTATGGGAGTTTGAAATACCCAACACCACAGGAGAACTCAAAGCAGGTGGCTATGCCGATGTGAAGCTTCAATTCATAAGAAGCGGCCGGTCATTGACAGCACCTGTATCTGCGATTGTTACTACACAGGAAAGAAAATTTGTTATCAAAGTAACAGGCAATACTGTTCACTGGATAGATGTAAGGGCCGGCTTCAACATGGGCGACAAACAGGAACTCTTCGGCGATATAAAAGCCGGTGATACCCTGGTTGTAAAAGCCAATGAAGAACTGAAAGATGGCACAAAGATCATTGCCAGGTTGTAATTCTTTTACAGCGATTTAAGGTATTCCACCAGGTCTTGTTTTTCTGCCGCGGGAAGCGCATCAGCATCTACTTTCAGGCCTACGGCCAATGCAGTTTTAGGACTTACCCCCGGTCCATATCCGCCATTATTCCCGCCCGCAATTGCCTTGTCAATATGAAGCAATCCACTCCAAAAATCCTCATCACCAAAAGTATCATGTCGGAAATTTTCTTTTCCGTCGGCAATCGTTTGGGGATTTGTCAGATCCACCGGGGGCTTTTCGTCCATATTTTTCCTGCACTGTGCAAATCCAACCAGCGCGGAAAATGCCAAAACCACAACAGTTCCTTTCCTGTATTTCATAAACAAACAGATTATAACCTAATCAATTCACTGTTATTTTTCCTTTCATCACAACATGGATGCTGCAATAATAATCTGCCGACGAAACAGCTTCCATTTTCCAGGATGCACCTGGTTGCAAAACAGAAGAGGACCATGCTTTTTTCGATTGTTCCGTTACATCGTGTGCCACCAGGTCGTGATTCACAAACAGGATGCTATCTCCTTTGTCCACTGTAATAGTTGCCGGCGAAAATTTCATCTGGGCAATTTCAACGGTATAGGTCTTGTGACCTTTTACTGATGGACTTGAGCAGGAAACTGCCAGCAATATTGCGGTTAACAATATGATCGTTTTCATTTACTGATCATTTTTTGAACCATCTCGGCATGCGCCAAATGCGTTTTCAATACCGGCACCACACTTTCCAGGAGCGCTTTCAGTTCTGCATTCGTGGATTGCGGAACCAAAACATTTTCAACTGCATTGATCACTGCCTTATGATAGGCCACTTCGTTATCAACATAAGCTTTGTCAAAAGCAGCGCCTTTATGGCTTTTCAGTTTCTCCTTTGTTTTCGAAGCGTCTTCTAAAAGTTTCTTTGTGAGGTCGTTTGTTTTAGGTGTTACTTTCAGTTTTGTTACAAGGGCCACGGCCTGATCGATGACGCCTTTGTGATCGCGTGACATGGTCTTCGCAAAATTTAACACTTCTGCATTTTTCGAACGCGACAGAGCGATCTGTGCAAAATCGATATCGATCTGATTAGCTGTAACGGCTACAGAAGCTATCTCCGGATCGGATAATTTGTTGCTTTGCTGTGCCATGGCTCCCGAAGCAAGGAATAATACATATCCTGTCAGCAACAGTTTGCTGAAATGCTGTTTCATTGTTTTCATGTTCTTGATTTTGGTGGTGAATACTTATTTGAGTGAACAGAAAACAAAAGGTTACAATAATGTGCTGCTAAATTTCTACGGTTATCGCATCCTGGCCGAAACCCAGGTGCTGAAGATGATGCAGTATCTGATCCATCATAGGTGGTGGACCACATACATAAAAGCGATCTGACGTGCCAGTTGCATATTCTCCTATCAGTGATTCGGTTATAAAACCTGATCTGTATCCGCCACCCATTTCGTTGGATAAAACATGAACAATATTGTTTCCAAGGAAGCTGCCGAGTTCTTTTTCCAGGATGATGTCTTCACTGGCTTTATTAGCAAACAGCAGCCTGTTGCCATCCAGTTGCTCATCCTTCGCCAATTGGCGAAAAATTGATATAAATGGCGTGATGCCTGCACCTCCGGCCATGAACAGCCCCTTGCCTTTATAGTTGATCGCTCCCCAGGACTCCCCGATGATCAGGGAATCACCAGGTTGCACATTCCACATTTCTTTGGTTACACCTTCATGCGAAGGATAACTCTTGATGATGAATTCGAGGTATTCGTCCGATGGAAGGCATGTAAATGTAAATGGCCTTGTTTTCTGCTCCCACCCCTTTTTGTTGATGGCCACTTCGGTAGCCTGACCAGGAATAAATGAATAGCCTGCTGGCTTTTCGGTCCTGATCTCTATCACATCATGCGTAAGCTTTTTTGTTTGTATAATGGTAACTATATATGATTCCATGGTGCTCTTTGATTTTACTTTATATATGACAAAAACTCTTTTCTTATTTCTTCGTTCCGGAACCTTCCTTCGAATGCAGCAGTAACGGTACTGCTTTGGGTGTCCTGCACACCCCTGGACGCTACACATAAATGGGCAGCATCTATGACTACTGCCACGTCCTTGGTATTAAGAATGCGCTGGAGCTCCCTTCCGATCTGTACCGTGAGTTTTTCCTGTACCTGCGGGCGGCGGGAATAATATTGTATGATCCTGTTCAACTTAGACAGCCCGATTACCTTACCCGATGATATATAAGCAACATGTGCTTTACCCATAAAGGGCACAAAATGATGTTCACAATAAGAATAAAGGGTAATATTTTTCTCCACCAGCATTTGATTGTACCTGTATTTATTATCAAACAAAGTCACAGCCGGTTTGTTCTTCGGGTTCATACCGCTGAAGACCTCATTTACATACATCTTGGCAACCCGTACAGGCGTATGTTGGAGACTGTCGTCTTCAAGGTCGAGTCCGAGTGTATGCATAATGCTTCTGAAGTGCCTGGCGATGATCTCTATTTTTTCCTCATCTGTTTTGTCAAACGCATCGGGTCTTATGGTAAGTTCATAACTAATATCTTCCTTGCTCTCTCCCGGCATCACTGTAATGCCGTTTAGCAATAGGTGGTCCGTTGTTTCATGCAGGTCGTTTGCTATTCCATTAAATGTCATGTAAATGGGTTTTGATATGAAAGATGTTTTCTCTAGCATTTGATTTCCTGCAAATCAAAAGGTTACAAAAAATAGGCAGTAATTTTGTAACCTTATTTGTTCATTTTACTCTAATCTATCATCCATTCTCATTAGTATCCTCAGTCATGAAAAATGAAGACCTGTTGCTGTTTGTTGGAATATCAGATAATGAATTGGTTACCAGGATCGTACAAGGGGAGACCCATCTCTACGAAGTGATCATCCGGCGGTACAACCAACGGCTGTACCGGATTGGGATATCGATCATTGATGATGAATCGGAGGTTGAAGATGCCATGCAGACGGCCTATATCAATGCCTATGAAAACATTGGAAAGTTTGGCTTCAGGGCGGGTTTTTCAACTTGGCTTACACGTATATTGATCAACGAATGCATTCATCGGCTCAAACAAAGAGGGAAATCCATTGCTTTGAGCGATAGCGACATGGAGATCGCTTTACATCAACAACATATCAATCATATTCAAACCCCTGCGCATTCTGCTATGAATACAGAACTGGCCTCTATCCTTAACGATGCGATCCGTAAGCTGCCGGAGATATACCGGACGGTATTTGTGATGCGGGAGATTGAAGACCTTAATGTTGCCGAAACCATGGATTGTTTAAACATCAGTGAGGTCAACGTTAAAGTTCGTTTCAACCGCGCAAAAGTAATGCTCCGCGAGTTTCTTTCGGGCTATTATAAAAAAGAAGATATCCTTCACTTTCACCTGAGCAAGTGCGACAGGATCGTTAATGCAGTGATGACGGAAATAGCAAAACATAAAAATCTCAAGGATACGTCCATATAAAACGGGCTTTATTTCCCCATTGAGATGTATCCGTTGAACTGGATGGCTTGCCGGTTATTGCTGGTAGCTTGTACCGAAGCGCTGCCATTTGTGAATACAGTGAGGTTCAATTGCTGATTATCGTCTACATCGTTGGGTTTGATGATGATGTTCCAGCCGCCTTTTTTGCGTTCTTCTATTTTGTAATCAAATTTTACAGACGTGAACTGAACACCGCCTCCCATTAAATTAAGCGGTGCTGAGTAAGCTCTTCCAAAATAAGGCAGATAAGCCACTACACTGTCTCCCGCAACACAGAGATCATAACCGGGTGTCAACATCCGCATGCTTCCCCGCATGGGTAATGCCGTTTCGGCTATGAACGTAAATCGCCTATCCTGTATTTTCTTTTTTATAAGCGCCTCTTTTGCAGCCTGTTTTTCCTGTTTCGATTGCTGTGCAGAAACCTGGCTGGCAAAGGGAATGGTCATTATCAGCAACCATACAATAGCCCTTACAATATGGCGAGACATAATAGTAGAATTTGAATGATCTCCTATAAAATTACAAAAACAATGCAAGATCACATACAGCTTCTTTCGCACTCAATGATGATGCATTTCCGGGCTGGATCCTTTCTTCAATATAAATTCACTGTGTAACAGGTAGGCTCCGCTGACCACTACTTTATCGCCTGGTTTTAGTCCGTCGGTGATCTCAACCCTGTCGGCATTTTCTGCACCCAGGCTTACTTCCCGCGGTTCGAATTGCTCATCGCTTACTGCTACCCATACATGATTGGTTTGCCCATTGCGTATTACAGCATCAACAGGCAATACCATGTCTTTTTTGCCGCTGCTGCGCTGCGCGATGACGAGGGCCTGCATACCGGGCTGCCATCTTCCACCCTTATTTTCAATGGCGCCACGCACCTGCAATAACTGCGTTCCGGCCGGTAAAGCCGGTTGTGTAAAATTGATTTTTACCTGTTGAGGCTCCTGCTCAAAACCAGGTATGATTACCTGCACATTTTCGCCCGGCTTAATGAGTGAAGCTTCGCCGGGATACAGGTCTGCTTCCACCCATAACTGTGCATAGTTTTCCAGTTGCATGATCATGCCTCCTTCGGCAACATATTGTCCTTGTGTAATATCCAGTGTTGACACGGCACCCGATGCCGGGGCGGTATAAAGGATGTATGGATGTGTTTGCCTGGTTTGCACCAACTTGTCTATATCATTGGCCGACTGTCCATACAATAACAGCTTTTGCATGGCTGCTTCCGTCATTTTTGCAAAACGGTTGTTATTGGGAAAAGCAGTTGCCTGCGCGCTCGCTACCAGCAATTCTTGTTGCAACGTAAGCAATTGTTCTGAATAGATCTCATAAAGCGGCTGCCCCTTTGTAACACGTACACCAGTTTCTTTCACGAATAATTTTTCTATTCTCCCGGCCACCCGGCTGCTGATGACTGTTGTTTGTTGCGGATCTACCACCAGCCGGCCGTTCAATCTGATGGCATCATTGAAAGTAGCAGATCCTATTTCGGCCACCTGTATATTGGCCAGGGTTTGCTGCGTTTTATTAAGTGTTAGTGAGGGGGTCTGGTTATTCTTATCGAAGAGCACCAGGTCCATCCCGCAAATAGGACAAGTGCCCGGCCGGTGTTGTTTGATCTGGGGATGCATAGAGCAGGTATAGATAGGCTGCTCAACAGTTGTAGCAGCGGGCTGTTCTTTTTTTTCCTTGCAGGATTCAAAAACAAAAAGCGGGAACAACACTATGAATAAGAGAACAAATTTTTTCATGGGGTTTGTTTTTGTGTTTGAGGTATGAAGCCTTCACTGTCTACCAAATAATAAGCATTGGCAGCAACCTGCCAGTTGCCGATCTCGTCCAGCACTTCTATTTGTCCATCTGCCTTTATACCCGTTTGAATGTATACAGGCGTAAATACCGGTCCTTCTTTTTTGAACAAGACCATTTGATGATTCCCCATATCCAACACTCCTTCCTGTGGCAGCCAGTAATGCGATCCGGTGACGATGGTCATTTCAGCGGTAAGCTGCTGACCGGGCTTAAAATTCCTTGGCACCTGGTACACCCTTGCTTGTGTGAAATTTTGTCCCGATGCCAATACAGGCCGCACCAAACCGATCTTTCCCGTATAACTGAGATTGGGATTGCTGCTCGGGTAATAGGATAACTCTTTCCCTTTTGCAATAGAGGCAGACTGAGCAGGACTAAAAGAAAAGTCTGCTACCAATGACTGGTTGGTATAAATGGTAAACAGTGTTTGCCCCGCTGTAACGTACTGCCCTTCACGGGTAGCGATGACTGAATTGGCAGGTGCAGACTGCTCCAGTATGTATCCGCTGGCATTAGCATATACCGGTATGCTGTAAACGGGATTACCTGTTCGGGCGATGGTTTCTATCTGTGCTTCTGTCATGCCCAGTAATCGCAGTCGTTGCCTGGCAGAGTTAACGAGCTGATCTTCTCCATTTGTTCTTACCAGCAAAATCAGTTCTCTCTGGGCAGCTACCAGGTCGGGCGAATAAATGGTTAATACCAGTTGTCCCTTTTGTACAGGCTGGTAATTGTACTTGACATATAATTTCTCAATCCTTCCACCGACCCTTGCAGAAAGACTGGTGTTTTCCCTGGTATCATATCCTGCCACACCTTGCACTTTCACTGTAATTGCTTTACTGGTTTTAGATGGTGTGAGCACCAGCACTTTGGAAAGCACTTCTTCGTTTACAGGCCTGATCAAATGCGAGATACCGGTATCTGCAGTAGTGGAACGCATGGCTGTATGCGCATGGTGTTCGTGGCCCTTGATATCAGTAGGTTGTTTGCAGGCAAATGCCAGCAGCATCCAACCTGGTATCATGTATTTATTGATATTCTTCTTTTTCATGGTTGACGATCATTTGATACAATTTCAATTTTTCATCCAATACATTCATCCGCATCATAATCAACGATTCCCAATCGCTCAATACAGTAGTAACAGTTTGCTTATTTTCTTCGTAAGACTGGAAATCGGCATCGAACACTTTTTGCAAAGAAGGGATGATCCTGTTTTCAAAATTGTTGATCCGTTGCTGCGTTGCAATGATCTCGTATTGCATGCCGATCAACATGCTATGTGTTTCATTCAGCATGGCTTCTCTTTCTTTTTGCATGGACGCCACATTGTATTGCATGGCCCTGGTTTCCTGTTTATACATTTTGCTGCTCCATGGCACAATGGGAATAGATACCATTCCCATGACACTGAAAGCCTGTGGCATCATACCCGCCAAAGGCGACATGTGATCGAACTGTATTTTGAAATTAGGCCTCTTTTCCAGCTCCATGCTCCGGATATTCAATTTCAGGCTATTGATCGCGGCATCCATCTGTACAATGTCTTTTCGTTTGCCTGCAAGCAAAGCGGTATCATGCAACTGCTCCTTGTATTCAGGAATATCCGTTGTATCAATACTGAACATATAATCCCCGGGCTGGTTCATCAGGCCGTTGAGCCAGGCCCTGCTCTTCGCAATTTCGCTTTCGAACATTTTTACCATGTTCCGGTTCTCTTCTATTCTTGCATCGGCTTTGAAAATGCTGCTGAGTTGTGACTGATTATACGGATATCTCACTTCTTCCATCTTTTTCATCACCAGTATCAACCGCTCTGTTTCGCCCGCCACTTTGATCTTTTCCGTATTCACCAACCAGGTATAGTACAAACTTTTTGCCCTGGCCCTGAAATCATTCAGCGTAATATCCCTGCCAGCATTAGCAATGGCACCCTGTGAAGCGATGTATTCTTTTTTTGCTTTCAGCTTAGCGGCATTGGGTATCTCCTGTTCTATGCGCAACATCAGCTGTCCCTTATCGCGGGGTTCCATCACCGATTGCAAAGGATAGGGCGTCATGAAAGTACCGGCACCCACCATCGGCGCCATCCAGGTCGTAGCTGCTTCTGCGCTGGACGCATAAGCCTGCGCTTTCAATGCATAAGATTGCAGGCGTATATTTTGTTTGTCGATGCGTTGCAGGATGCTGTCGAGCGTTAATACCGGCGCCTGCTGTGCGCGGGAGAACAAGGGCAATGCCGTGGCAGCAGCCAATATATATTTAGTGATTCGTTGCATATACTTCGAGTTTACCGTATTTGCGCAATTCATATTCTTTGGTGAGTAAAAAGATCAATGGTGTTACCAGCAAGATGTGTGTTGATGAAGTAAGTACACCGCCGATCATGGGTAGCACAATGGGTTTCATTACATCGGTGCCCACGCCTGTAGCCCATATTACCGGCACCAGTCCGAACAGTGATACACAAACCGTCATGAGTTTGGGCCGGAGACGTTTGGCGGCGCCCATGATCACATACTCCTTCAGGTCGGCCCGCGTAATTGATTCACTGCTGTTGCCTTTTGCTTTGATCAACTGATTCATAGCATCATTCAGGTAGATGACCATTACAATACCTGTTTCCACTGCAATACCAAACAACGCGATGAACCCTACCGCAACGGCAACAGACAAGTGCACCTGGTAGAGGTATATAGCATAAGCGCCGCCGATCAGAGCAAAGGGCACGGTGATGAGGCTGAGGAATGCTTCGCGGATAGAATGAAAGGCAAAATAGAGTGAAAGAAAAATCACCACCAGTACAATCGGGGCGATCCATAACAATGTTCGCTGGCCGCGGATCAGGTTCTCATACTGTCCGCTCCATTCCAGGAAATACCCTTCGGGCAGAATATCTTTCGATGCATTGATCTTTTGGATGGCTTCCTGCACAGTGCTACCCAGATCACGTTCGCGTACATTGAACAGCACGGCGCCACGGAGCAATGCGTTTTCTGAACTGATCATGGGCGGGCCTTCTTCCAATGCCACATCCGCTACTTCACCCAATGCTATGGTGCCTGCAGAAGGACTCATCAATGGTATGCGCTTGATGCGTTCGAGACTGTTACGATAATCCTGTGCCAGCCTTACGCTGATATTGAATCGCTGTCTTCCTTCAATGGTTTGTGCTACCGGCGCCCCGCCAATAGCCGATTCCACCGTTTGGTTTACATCGCCTACATTCAGTCCATACCGGCTCAAGGCTTCGCGGTTTATATGTATGGTGAGGTACTTGCCTCCTGTAATGGGCTCTACATACAGATCCTGAATACCCGGCGTTCCTTCCAATACTTTTTTTACCCGTTCACTTACCGAAGCGATCGTATCCAGTTTTTGTCCGAATACTTTGATGCCCACATCGGTACGGATACCGGTGGACAACATATTGATGCGGTTGATGATGGGCTGTGTCCACCCGTTCACCACACCGGGGATTTGCAACTTGTTATCTAATTCATTGATGATATCTTTTTTCGTGATGCCTTTGCGCCACGCCGTCTTTGGCTTGAGTACAATGATGGTCTCTATCATGCTGATGGGTGAGTTGTCTGTAGCAGTGCTGGCCCTTCCTGCTTTGCCCAGCACCTTATCCACTTCCGGAACCGATTTGATCAGTTTGTCCTGCACCTGTAAAATGCGTTTGATCTCTGTGTTACTCACATCGGGCAATGTAACCGGCATGAACAGGATGCTTTGTTCATCGAGCGGCGGCATGAATTCAGAACCCAGGCTTTTAAGCAGGGGAATAGTGATAACCAATGCAATGATATTGATGGCGATAGTGGTTTTGCGCCATTTCAATACCCAACGGATGATGGGCGTGTACACTTTTTCCAGTAAGCGGTTCACCGGGTTCTTGTGTTCCGGCCTGAACTTGCCCTTCATGAAAAAAGAGATGAGCACTGGCGCCAATGTGATCACCAGTAATGCATCCACGATCATGATGAAGGTCTTGGTAAAAGCCAGCGGATGGAACAGTTTGCCTTCCTGTCCGGTGAGCATGAATACCGGAAGAAAAGAAGTGATGATGATAACGGTGGCAAAGAAAACGCCCCGGCTTACCTGCTTGCTGCTTTGCTCAATGGTAGCCATCCTTTCTTCTTCGCTGATCCAGCTTTCTTTTTTCCGGAATAGGTTAATTCGTTTTTTCATGATGGGTACATTAAGATTGTGCAGATGATTGCTTTTGCCAGGCTTCGTATTTCTCTGCCAGGTGTTTATAAGCGTTTTCACTCATGATGATGCCGTTATCTACGATCACTCCAATAGCGAGTGCAATACCGGTGAGCGACATGATATTAGAGCTGATACCAAAAGCATTGAGCAGGATAAAACTGGCGGCCAGTGTGATGGGTATCTGTATGATGATGCTGAGCGCACTCCTCCAGTGAAACAGGAACAACAATACCACCAACGATACCACGATCATCTCTTCTATCAATGTTCGCTTTACGCTGTCTACCGATTCTTTGATCAGCTCTCCGCGATCGTAAATAATATCGAACTTCACGCCCGGTGGCAGGCCTTTGGCAACTTCTTTCATTTTTGCTTTCACTTTGTCGATCACAGCTGCGGCATTCTCTCCGTATCGCATCACCACAATACCGCCTACCCGTTCTCCTTCTCCGTTCTGATCGAAAATACCCAGCCGGCTTTCACCTGTCATTTGTACCGAGGCGAGGTCCGACACACGTACGGGTATGCCATTTTGATTCGTGACCGCCAGGTTCTCTATTTCCTGTGTGGAGCGCAGGTAACCATCTGTTTTAATGATATAACCCATATCACTCATCTCGAATTTCCTTCCACCGCTTTCATTGTTGTTCGATTTAACGGCATTGATCACATCGGAAATGCGTAGTTTGTAATAGAGGAGCTTATCGGGGTTAACCGTTACCTGGTATTGCTTTTGGAAGCCGCCGAAAGAAGCGATCTCGCTAACGCCCGATACATTCTGCAACGCGAATTTTACATACCAGTCCTGCAACGCACGCTGCTCGCCCAGATCCATACCAGGCGCATCGAGCGTGTACCAGAGTACATGCCCCACGCCTGTTCCATCCGGACCCAGTTGTGGTGTTACGCCCTGCGGCAGGGAACGGCTTACGGTGCTGAGTCTTTCCAGCACCCGTTCGCGCGCCCAATAGATGTCTACATTGTCTTCGAAGATCACATAGATGAAACTCATGCCGAACATGGAGCTCGCACGCACATATTTGATGCGGGGCAATCCCTGCAGGTTGGTTACCAACGGATAAGTAACCTGGTCTTCGATCAGTTGCGGCGCCCGGCCCATCCACTCCGTGAAAACGATCACCTGGTTTTCAGACAGGTCGGGAATGGCATCGATGGGATTTTTCTTCACAGAAAAATAGCCCCATACAAACAAACCGGCCGAGAGCAACAGCACAATAAAGCGGTTGCGTAAACTCCATTCAATGATGCGATGTACCATAGCGTTGGCTTAATGTTTTTGAAACTTCATCCTGAGTTCGTCATCCTGAGCGAGCGTAGCGAGTCGAAGCACGTCATTCTGAGCGAGCGTAGCGAGTCGAAGCACGTCATTCTGAGCGAGCGTAGCGAGTCGAAGGAGCCGCTGTAATTTCAGGCAGATCCCTCGACTGCGCTCGGGATGACGACGCAAAAAGCCCTCGGGATGACGGAAGAACGTTTTACTTGCTCTTTTTAGCAGTCTTCTTACGATCATATTGGCAACAGTCGGGCAGTTGATTGTATGATTTATCATCTGCAGTAAACTTTTCCGTATCGTATCCAACACCTGCGATCTTTTTCTGGATAGCGTCCATGCTGACTTTGGAAGCATCATAGGTTACCGACATGATCTTGGTGTCTTTGTTCCAGCTGGCTTTACTAACGCCATCTACAGCAGCCGCTTTATCGATGCGCTTTTTGCACATCTCGCAATTGCCATACACTTTAAAGGTTTCTGTTTTAGACTGGGCGAATACCGCCATAGCGAATACGCTGAACGCTGCTGCGAGCAGTACTTTGATCTTTTTCATGTTTATCGTTTTAATAAATAAAGAATAATGTATTGATTGATTTGATCGTCATCCCGAGCGCAGCCGAGGCATCTGACCGAGTGTTCAGCAGCTCCTTCGACTCGCTCCGCTCGCTCAGGATGACGTGCTTCGACTCGCTGCGCCCGCTCAGGATGACGGCCACAAATGCCTATAGCCGGGCATGTAGTAATGCCTGGCTCTAATAACCATTACGAAATCAAATTCTGAAATTGCTGTTCAGCAAATAGATGGGCTGAACAATGCCTCGGGGAGGGGCATGGGAAACAGGGTAAGCAACCACCGCACTGAACAAATGTTCAGCAAGTTGAAAAGTCCATTGTACCGGCAATGCAACACTGGCAGCTTGCAATGCTGTATAAGCTTGTTCTGCCAGCTTCTGGTCGTTGACCTGCGTTAGTTTCTTTTGCTCGTCGCGGCAGCAGTTGTTTTTCTTACCGGCCTTCTTCTTCATACCGCAGGAAGAACACTTGTCCGACTGCGAATGGTGCCAGATACCCGCTTCCACCAGCTTGCCCATGCAGTAATGCAACTGCACAGTAGCCCCGGAAGCAGAAACCAGGTAGAAAACAGATATTATGGCTACGATGAACTTCTTCACAAGGCAAAGCTATCATTATTTTTTACAATCAGTATGTCAATCCTTTTATAAAATTCCCATTCGGATTTATATAATATCTGCCTGTTAGCCAGATCAATAAGGTATCCGGGAGCAACAGGTATTAGATAACACTATTTTCTAAATTGAGGTGCTACTTTGCCGCATTCGGTCAGTTTCCTATAATCCCTTACCTTTGCAGCCCAAATTTCAAGCATTAAAAACATCAAAATGGCAAGTGTTACGCGCGAGAACATTGGTTTGCTGAACGATAAGCTGACCGTGAACCTGAGCAAAGAAGATTATTATAGCGGCTTTGAACAGAGCCTGAAGAAATATGCCAAAACCGCCAATATCCCTGGATTCCGCAAAGGAATGGTGCCGGCCGGACTGGTAAAGAAAATGTATGGTCAGAGTGTATTTACCGATGAAGTACTGCGCAGCGTGGAGAAAGAACTGAACGCTTATCTCGGCAAAGAGCAACTGGAGATCTTCGCCCAGCCTCTGCCGCTCGACAATGATGCCCGTGCACTGGACATGAACAACCCTTCTGACTATGCATTTGCTTTTGAGATCGGTCTGAAACCCGCGTTTGACCTGGATGTGACGAAAATAAAAGTTACCCGTTACAATGTTACCGTGACCGATGAAATGGTACAGGAAGAGATCGAGCGCCAGCAGGTGCGCAACGGTAAAATGACCGAACCCGAAGAAGTAACCGGTGATGACAATGTATTGAATGTAAAATTTGTTGAAAGCGATAAAGACGGCAATCCTGTAGAAGGTGGCATCAACAAAGACAACTCTTTGCTGGTGAAATACTTTAAGGAAAACTTCCGCAAAAAGCTGACTGGCAAAAAGAAAGGCGACTTTGTTGTACTGCAGCCTTCCAAAGCTTTTGAAGACAAAGAAAAAGAAGCCATCCTGGCCGACCTGGGTCTGACCAATGAAGATGGTGATAAATATTTCAAACTGGAAATCACCAAAGTTGGACTGGTAGAGAAATCTGAACTCAATGAAGAATTCTTCCTGGCCGCTTTCCCTAACAAAGAGATCAAAACAGAAGAAGAGTTTCGTGCAGAAGTGAAAAAAGAGATTGAAGCTTATTATGCACAGCAATCACGTAACCAGATACACGACCAGATCTACCACCACCTGGTAGACCACACCACCATGGAGTTCCCCGAGAGCTTCCTGAAACGCTGGTTGCAAAACGGTGGCGAACAGCCCAAAACTGCCGAAGAGGCAGAGCAGGACTATCCTACTTTCGCCAACCAGTTGAAATGGACCCTGGTAAGCAGCAAAGTAATCCAGGACAATAAAATTGAAGTGTTACCCGATGATATCCGCGACTTCGCTAAACAGCAACTGTTCAGCTATATGGGCGGTCAGCTGACCGCTTTGGGCGACAGCCAGCAATGGGTAGAAGACTACGCCAACCGTATGATGCAGGACAGGAAGTTCGTGGAAGACAGCTACCATCGCATCAGCACAGAAAAGATGTTCAGCCTGCTGGAAAGCCAGGTAAGCGCCAAAGAAGAAGCCATTAGTGCCGAAGCTTTTGCCGAGAAACTGCACCACCATCACCACTAACCTGGTAATGGGTTGATAACGATAAACGGGAAACCGGGCCTGAAGGCCCGGTTTTTTCATACGAGGGACTGACTGATTGTCGCAATTCATCCTTTGCACAATATTTGTCGGTCATAAATCACTTATCTTCAAAGCGAAAATTAGCTAAATATGAACCTTGGAAAAGAATTTGAGCAATACGCGGTAAAACACAGGGGCATCAGCAGCGGTACCCTGCACAATTACCAACAACACCACGTGACCAACCTCACACCTTATATTATTGAAGAAAGGCCCTTGAATGTGGCCAGCATGGATGTATTCAGCCGGTTGATGATGGACCGCATCATTTTCCTTGGTGAAGGCATCAACGATTATGTAGCCAATATCGTTACCGCACAATTGCTGTTCCTGGAAAGTACCGACAGAAGCAGGGATATCCAGATGTACATCAACAGTCCCGGTGGCAGCGTTTATGCAGGACTCGGCATTTACGATACCATGCAATTCATTGGTCCGGATGTAGCAACCATCTGTACTGGCATGGCCGCGAGCATGGGACAGGTATTGCTTTGCGCAGGTGTTAAAGGCAAGCGCACTGCGCTCAAACACAGTCGCATTATGATGCACCAGCCCAGCGGCGCTATCGGCGGACAAGCTTCCGATATCGAGATCACTGCGCGTGAGATCAAAAAAGTAAAGCAGGAACTCTATGCCATCACTGCGCATCACACCGGCAAAACACCGGAGATCATTGCCAAAGACAGCGATCGTGATTTCTGGATGACCGCAGAAGATGCCAAAGCTTATGGACTGGTAGACGAAGTATTGCTCACCAATCCGAGGAAAGAAAGGAAAGACTAATCATTAGCAAAACATCAATACAATATCATTATGACGCATACAAAATACATTGTGAACCCTTTCAGAATGGATGAGGAAGAAGAGAACGAACCGAAGAATGGTAAAGAAGAGCATGGTTTCATGGCGAAGAAAATGGAGAAGCTGTTTTTTGAAAAAAGAGCGGTTTATCTCTGGGGCGTGGTAGACGATAAATCGGCCAAAGATATAGTAGGCAAACTGTTGTTGCTGGATGCCGACAAACCCGGCGAAGAGATCAAGTTTTATATCAACAGCCCGGGTGGCAGTGTTACCAGCGGCATGGTTATGTACGATACCATCAGATTGATACAAAGCCCTGTTTCTACCATTTGTATGGGGCTTGCGGCCAGTATGGGCTCTATTCTGCTAAGCGCGGGCGCCAAAGGCAAAAGATATATTTATCCGCATGGCGAAGTGATGATCCACCAGCCCAGCCTCGGTGGTTATTACCAGGCTACCAGCGCCGATATTGAGATCCAGGCCGAACAAATGCGCAAAACCAAGGAGATCGGCGCCAAAATATTGGCCGAGAACTGTGGTAAAAAGGTAGACCAGATCATGCGTGATTTCGACCGCGACTACTGGATGAATGCCAAGGAAGCCGTGGCTTATGGTATAGTAGACGCTGTTTTATAGCGCCTTTTAGTACCTTTGCAACAGATTGCTGCTGAAACCTGTCTATGTAAGGAAGTCAGTGCGAAAGAAGAAAATCAGCAAATAATGGCTAAACAGACTCATTTACATTGTTCATTTTGTGGGCGTAGCCGCGATGAGGTAAAGATCCTTATTGCCGGCCAGGAAGGTCATATCTGTGAAAATTGCGTGGAGCATGCACAGGAGATCATTGCGCAGGAATTAAACCTGAAGCAGGAGAGCAATGTAACCAATTCGGGCTTCAAATTGAATGTGCGCCGCCCGGCAGAAATTAAAAAATTCCTCGACGAATATGTGATCGGTCAGCACGATGCCAAAAGGGTATTGTCTGTTGCCGTTTACAACCACTTCAAAAGGGTTACCAATAAAAACCAGACCGATGAAGTGGAGATCGAAAAAAGTAACATCATCATGGTGGGCGAAACAGGTACCGGTAAAACCTTACTGGCCAAAACCATTGCCCGTTTGTTGAATGTTCCTTTTGCTATTGTGGATGCTACGGTATTTACCGAAGCCGGTTATGTAGGTGAAGACGTAGAAAGCATGCTCACCCGCCTGCTGCAGAACTGCAATTACGATGTAGCTGCTGCAGAAAGAGGTATTGTATATGTGGATGAGATAGACAAGATCGCCCGCAAAGGTGATAATCCTTCCATTACCCGCGATGTGAGCGGAGAAGGTGTACAACAGGGATTGTTGAAGATGCTCGAAGGCACTGAAGTGCTGGTTCCTCCGCAAGGTGGGCGTAAACATCCCGAGCAAAAGATGATCAAGGTAGATACCAGGAACATACTCTTTATTTGTGGAGGTGCATTCGATGGTATTGATAAGGTCATTGCCCGCAGGGTTAATACCAATGCTATTGGTTTCAGCGTGAACAAAGAAGAACAGGAAATGCAGCGCAAAAACCTGTTACAGTTCGTAAACGCTACCGACCTCAAGAGCTTTGGCCTGATACCTGAATTGCTGGGTCGTTTGCCGGTAGTTACCCACCTCGATCCGCTCGACGAAGAAACGCTGAGAAGTATCCTCACCGAGCCAAAGAACTCATTGATCAAACAATACACCCGTTTGTTTGAACTGGAAAATATTGCGTTGAAGATAGACGATGGGGTGCTGGACTTTATGGTGAAGAAAGCACTCGAATATAAACTGGGCGCCCGCGGTTTACGCAGCATCTGTGAGAGCATCCTCACCGATGCCATGTTTGAACTGCCTGGAACCGATACCAAAAAACTGCATATCACGCTTGATTATGCAGAGCGTATGTTTGGTAAGAGTAAAATGGGCATACTCAAAGTAGCTTAAATAATGACTCACAACTAGCAACTCTATGAACGAATTAATTCAACGCCTCACTGCAGAAGCCGGACTAAGCCCTGAGCAAGCCCAGAAAGCCATTGAAACCATCGCCGGGTTTGTAAAAGAAAAATTTCCCATGCTGGGTGGGGCGGTAGACCAGATCTTTGCCGCTGGCAGTAAAGACAACCAGTAAAAAATTAAAAGCCCTCTTTCGAGGGCTTTTTTATGAGCAAGCAAACGAAAAACTACCCTTGTAACGCTTCCCGGGCAATTACTATTTTTTGTATTTCTGAAGTCCCTTCCCCAATAGTACATAGCTTGGCGTCGCGGTAATATTTCTCTACAGGAAAATCTTTGGTATAACCATACCCGCCAAATATCTGCACCGCATCGGTAGCTACTTTAACCGCTGTTTCACTCGCATAATATTTGGCCATGGCGCTTTGTTTCGTCACTTTTTCATGCCGCTCCTTGAGATCGCAGCATTGCGCTACCAGCAACTCCGCCGCCGTGATCTCCGTAGCCATATCGGCGAGTTTAAAACTGATGCCCTGGAAGTTCGCGATCGGCTGATCGAACTGGTGGCGTTCCTGCGCATATTGCCTGGCCGCTTCGAACGCGCCTTTGGCAATCCCTACAGATAAGGCGGCAATGGAAATACGTCCGCCGTCCAGTATGGTCAATGCCTGCCTGAAGCCATCTCCAACAACACCCAGCCGATGCGAATCGGGAATACGACAATTCTCGAAGATCATTTCTGCCGTTTCACTGGCACGCATGCCCAGCTTGTTTTCTTTTTTCCCGCCTGTAAAACCCGGCGTACCTCTCTCCACCACAAAAGCCGTTGCATTGGAGCGGGTGCGTGGTTCACCGGTGCGACAGACAACCACAGCCAGGTGACTGCTTCTGCCATGTGTGATCCAGTTCTTGGTACCGTTCAATATCCAATGATCACCATCTTTTACGGCCGTAGTTTTCATGTTACCGGCATCACTGCCTGTATTGGGCTCGGTGAGTCCCCAGGCCCCTATCCATTCTGCAGTTGCCAGCTTAGGTAACCATTGCTTTTTTTGCTCTTCCGAACCAAAGCTGAGGATATGATTGGTGCAAAGTGAATTATGCGCCGCCACACTCAATCCAATAGAGCCGCATACTTTGGCAATCTCCTGTATCACGGCATTGTATTCAAAGTATCCCAGACCGGCACCGCCGTATTGTTCTGGTACCAACACCCCCATCATACCCAGTTTGCCCAATGATTGCAGTACTTCCAATGGAAAATGCTGTTGTTCATCCCATTCCATCACATAAGGCCTGATTTCCCGTGCAGCGAAGTCCCGCGCTGCACGGGCCACTTCTAGTGTAACCTCACTCGGCTGAAAGTTCATATCCTGTTTTTTAAATAGACGGAGGCTACCTTTACCGAGCAATCGAATTCGGGCAGCCTCCTTTATAAACAAAACTACCGTTTGTTAGTATTTAAAACAAATAATCTTTCACTACATCAATGCAGGGTATCCAGTTGCAGGTATGGTTTCAGTTGGCGGAACACAGAATCTGACAATCCATAGGTCTTTCCTACCTGCTCTACTGTATTAAATTTACCCAATTTTTCCCTGAAACGCACTATCCGGTTGGCAAGTACCTCCCCAATGCCCGGTAATGTTTTCCATTCTTCCACGGCAGCTTTATTCACATCAATATTGTGCAGCAGTTTTCCCGGCTTGGGAGCAACAACGATTTCTTTTTCCTGTTTCGAAGGCAAGGCTGGAAGCCGCACATAAGGAAGCAATATTTCCGCTTCTGCTGGTGCCAGTCCCCATATTTTACGAATATCACTTGCCTGCCGAAACCGGCCGCCTTTCTCCCGGTAATTCAAAATCGTTTTCACTGTTCGATCCCGCAATCCCAGTGCCTTCCATTCTTCTGCAGTGATCGTATTCGGATTGAAATAAAAAAGCTTTCGTGGCACCGGCGCCGGCACCGGCTTATCTACTATTCCATTCGCCAATACCGAATCTTTTGCAGGAACAGGAATCGACGCAGGTGGCGATACATCCTTCCTGAAAAAATACGGCAATGCAAGGAAAATGCCCGTAAGCGTTAGTAACACCACTACTGCTATACGTTCTTTTTTACTGAAACTGAAATAATCGCTGCGTAATTTTTTCATGCATACAAAACAAATGCATGCAGCCGCTATGTCGATCAGGTGTTTATACCCAATTTAGATATGCAGCTCCAGCCCGTCATAAGCCAGGCGTATATTCGGGGGCAATTCTTTGTTAACGGCTTCGTGTGTACCCAACTGGTGACTGATGTGCGTGAAGTAAGCCTGCGGCACGCCTAGTTCCTGTGAGAGGCCCACCGCTTCATCGAGCGTAAAATGCGAGATATGCGCTTCTTTGCGCAGTGCGTTCAACACCAATACCGATGAGCCCTTGATCTTTTCTTTGGATGCAGGCGCTATCTTATTCGCATCGGTGATATAAGTGAAGGGACCAAAGCGGAAACCATACACCGGCATTTTATGGTGCATCACTTCAATAGGAATGACTTCAATATCCCCAATGGTGAAAGGCGTATCCTCGATGGTGATCATGTTCAGTTCCGGCACGCCCGGGTAGCGGGTATCGGCAAAAGCATAATAAAAATCGCGGTAGATGGCTTCGGCGGTTTGCGGACTGGCATATATATCCATCGCTTTGCGGGTAAAGAAATTGAAAGCCCGTACATCATCCAGTCCCGCTAAATGATCCCTGTGCGAATGCGTGAACAATATTGCATCGAGGTGGTTGGTATGCGTGCGCAACATCTGGTAACGAAAATCGGGTGTGGTATCTACCACAATAGCTGTAGTGGGTGATTGAACCAGTATGCTGCTCCGGAGGCGTTTATCGTGGGGGGCGGGTGAGGTGCAAACGACGCAGGTACATCCGATCATGGGCACACCCGTACTCGTTCCTGTTCCCAAAAAAGTAATCGTCAGTGGTACATGACTACTCACGCGGTTTCCAGTTTCTTTACCGCTTCTTCGTAAAGCTTCTGTGACTCAAGGGTCAATTTATCGAAATCGATGGGAAGTTGCGGGATCAGTTCCAATAAAGTATTGATACGCCCTTCCACGTTGAGAAACTTGTTCAGCACCACTACTTTTTTCGCTTCCAGCACACACCATCCGCTTTGAAAAGTGCCCCTTTCATAACGGAGTACATAACCACTCTCTCCCAACACGGCTTCCAGTTTCGTTAATGTCGATTGCGTATACTTCATAATAAGCAAATATACCGAAACTGCCACCCACGGCGGGTGCCGGATGGCAGTAGTTATTCACATTCTCAACCCTTGCTCACCATCTTTACAATGGGAACGATCATTTCCTCCAGGCTTACCCCGCCATGCTGGAAAGTATTGCGGTAATAGTTCACATAATGGTTGTAATTATTGGGATAACAGAGATAGCCATCCTCCCTCGCAAAAATGAAAGAAGAATTCACCGTAGGGACCGGCAGTCCCGCTTCACGCGGATCACGGAAAGCGAGTACATCTTTGGCGTCAAAAGCCAGGTTACGGCCGTGCTTATAACGCAGGTTGGTAGTGGTCTGCTTATCTCCCACCACTTTATGCGGTGTTTTGACGCGCACACTGCCATGGTCGGTGGCCAGCACCAGCTTCACATCTTTATCGGCTACTTTTTTCAGCGCCTGGTGCAGCGGGCTGTGTTCAAACCAGCTGCGCGTAATGCTCCGGTAGCTGGCTTCATCGCTGGCCAACTCTTTCAGCACTTCCATCTCCGTACGCGCATGGCTCAGCATGTCTACGAAATTATATACGATGATGTTGAGATCGTTTTCGAGCAGGTTGTGCATGTTGTTCACCAATTGTTGCCCATCCTGGTGATGCAAAATTTTGTGGTAACTGAAGCGGATGTCTTCTCGCTTCATCCGCTTCAACTGGGCACGGAAGAATTCTTCTTCGAACAGGTTCTTGCCTCCTTCATCATCATCATTGCGCCATTGTTCTGAAAACAGTTTTTCAATTTCTACCGGCATGAGTCCGGCGAAAATGGCATTGCGGCAATATTGTGTGGCAGTGGGCAGAATGGAATAAAAAGTTTCTTCTTCTAAAATGCGGAAGCTCTCTGCAAAAATGGGTTGGATGGCTTTCCACTGATCGAAACGCAGGTTATCGATGAGGATGAAAAACACAGGCTTCCCTTTTTCCAGGTGCGGCAACACTTTGAAACGGAACAACTGGTTGCTCATGATGGGCGCCGAAGTGGCTTTGGGGTCTACCCAGGAACTGTAATGCTTGCTCACGTATTTGAAGAACGCGGCATTGGCTTCCTGTTTCTGCGATTGCAGTATTTCGCGCATTTCGGGACTATCACTCTTTTCCATTTCCAGCTCCCAGTACACGAGTTTTTTATAAATGTCCATCCAGCCGTTGTAATCCGGATCATCATTCAATGCCATGAATAATTCACGGAATTGTTGCTGGTATGCAGTGGTCGTTTTTTCGGCCACCAGTCTTTTGTTGTCGATGATTTTTTTCAGACTCAGCAATACCTGGTTGGGGTTCACCGGCTTGATCAGGTAATCGCTGATCTGGCTGCCAATGGCTTCATCCATCAGGTTCTCCGTTTCATTCTTGGTAATGAGCACTACGGGAATGCCCATATTCACTTCTTTGATACCTGATAAAGTTTCCAATCCGGAGATACCAGGCATGGTTTCATCCAGTAGCACAACATCTACTAAATTGTCTTTTACATATTCGATGCCATCGAACCCATTGGTAAGGGTTTGCACTTCATAGCCTTTGTGTTCCAGGAACATTTTCTGGGACTGAAGGCTCTCGATTTCATCGTCTATCCATAAAATTTTGGCGATAGGCATAGGGAATTGGGATTTTAATGCGAAAACTGTCTGTAAATCTATTTCAATTCTGCCCGATCGGGGTTCTCTTTGTACTTTTGCTTCTGGCATCTGCCAGGATTTAACAATTCAACAACAGGCATGGCGGCTATCCAGCGGAAGATCATCAACGACCCGGTATATGGTTTTATTACCATCAATCACCCATTGATCTTTTCTATCATTTCACATCCTTTTTACCAGCGCCTGCGGCGCATCAAACAAATGGCCATGGCCCAACTGGTGTACCCCGGGGCCGTGCATACCCGCCTGCATCACTCGCTGGGCGCTTATCACCTCATGAACAATGCAGTGATCGAGCTCAAAAGCAAGGGAGTGGATATCAGCCCGGAAGAAGAAGTGGCTGTAAAAGCAGCCATCCTGCTCCACGATGTGGGACATGGTCCCTATTCACATGCCCTGGAACAGGTGTTGGTGCCCGATGTGCACCACGAGCAGCTTTCCTTACAGATCATGCATACGCTGAATGAAACATTCAACGGTGAGCTGAGCCTGGCCATACAGATCTTTACCGATCAATACCATAAACCTTTCCTGCACCAGCTCATCAGCGGACAACTCGATGTAGATCGCATGGATTACCTCACGCGCGACAGTTTTTATTCCGGTGTGAGTGAAGGGGTGATTGGTTATGATCGCATTTTAAAAATGCTGGTGGTGCACAATGGTCAGCTGATGATCGAAGAAAAAGGCATTTACAGTGTTGAGAAATTCCTGGTGGCCCGCCGGCAGATGTACTGGCAGGTGTACCTGCACAAAACCGTGCTGGCTGCCGAAAAAATGCTGGTGAAGATATTGGAAAGGGTGCGGGCCATTTACCGGCCGGGAGATGATGCCCTCTATACCCAATCGGCTGTTGACTTTTTCCTGGGTGAATTCAATGGGGTGATGAATGCAGCGGCGCTGGACAAATTCTGCTCGCTCGACGATCACGACATCATGCACGCCATCAAACGATGGAGCCTCCATCCCGATAAGGTGTTGTCATTACTCTGCCACGGCATGCTGAACCGGCAACTGTAT
Organism: Asinibacterium sp. OR53; assembly: GCF_000515315.1. NCBI lineage: Bacteria > Pseudomonadati > Bacteroidota > Chitinophagia > Chitinophagales > Chitinophagaceae > Asinibacterium > Asinibacterium sp. OR53. The sequence continues at coordinate 1,513,825 of NZ_KI911562.1, read as the reverse complement.
AAGACCAGGATACAGACCGCTCCTTTTGAACCTGCTTATATTGCCAGCCAGCTGGATCAGGTAAGCAAACGCTTCCATATCAGTGCCGAAGAAAGCAGTTATCTCTGTTTTACCGGCGAAGCCACTAATACGCTTTACAAGACCATCGACGAAAAAATAAACATATTGTTCAAGGATGGATCGGTACGGGATATTTCGGAGATAGATAATGCACTCATCCATCAAAATCTTTCCGCCCCGGTCAAAAAAAATTACATTTGCCTGTTCAGATAGCACGAATCTTGCCGCTGAATCCATAAACCCTATCTCGATATGCAGTTTACCGCCGCACAAATAGCATTGATAATCAATGGCAAACTGGAGGGTAATGCCGATGCCCAGGTGGGTAGTTTCGGAAAAATAGAAGAGGCCCGCAACGGCCAGCTTTCCTTCCTTGCCAACCCTAAATACGAAGAATACCTATACCAGACACAGGCATCTATTGTGATCGTCAATGAATCGCTGGAACTGAAGCAGGCGGTGAATGCTACCCTGATCCGCGTTCCCGATGCTTATTCCGCTTTCGCCACCCTGCTGGCCAAATACCAGGAGCTGATGACCCAGCAATTGACCGGTATCCAGCAGCCCAGTTATATTGCTCCTTCCGCCAAAATGGGCGACAATATATTCGTAGCCGCTTTTGTGCATATTGGTGAGAACGTACACATTGGTAACAATGTAAAACTCCTCCCGGGTGTGGTATTGGGCAACAACGTACAGGTAGGCGACAATTGCATGCTGCATGCAGGCGTAAAGATTTACCATGATTGCGTTATAGGTAGTAACGTTACCATCCATGCAGGAACCATCATCGGAAGCGATGGATTCGGTTTTGCGCCACAGGAAGATGGCAGCTTTAAAAAAGTACCGCAGATAGGCAATGTAGTAGTGGAAGACTGCGTGGAAATCGGCGCCAATGCTACGATCGACAGGGCTACCATGGGTTCTACCATCATCCGCTCGGGTGCTAAACTGGATAACCTCATACAGATAGCACACAATGTGGAAGTAGGCAATAACACGGTTATTGCAGCGCAGTCAGGCGTGAGCGGCAGCACCAAGCTGGGTAAGAATGTGATGATGGGCGGCCAGTCAGGCATCGCAGGCCACCTGAACATTGCCGATGGCGCGCGCATCAACGGACAAAGCGGGGTAACCAAATCGATCAAAGAACCCAATACCGCTGTTACCGGCACCCCTGCCTATGAATACGCCAGTACCATCCGCAGCCAGGCCATCAGCCGTAACCTCCCCCAACTGGAAAAAAGGGTAAAAGAACTCGAAAAACTGGTACAACAGTTGCTCGCTGAACGTGTTAATGTGCCTTAAGGTGCATTAAACGCTTATGAAGTACTATTTTTGCGGACTATGGATAATCATTTCAACCCGGATAAGCAACATACCCTTAATAGCTCTATCAATATCAGTGGTACCGGATTACATACCGGAATTACCGTTGATATGACCCTCAAACCAGCCAATCCCGGCTTTGGTATCCAGTTCCAGCGTATCGATCTTCCCAACCAACCCATCATCAAAGCCGATTGCGACCTGGTAACCGATACCAGCCGCGGTACCACTTTACAAGTGGGCGATGCCAAAGTGAGCACTGTGGAGCATGTACTGGCCGCCCTGGTAGGTATGGGTATCGACAATACTTTGATTGAACTCAACGGCCCCGAGATCCCCATCATGGATGGCAGCTCCGGTCCTTTTATAGAACTGATTGCCGAAACAGGGGTGGTAGAACAGGAAGCCACCAAAGCATGGTACAGTCTCGATGAGAATATTTATCATTACGATGAAGCCAAGCGCGTTGAAATGGTAGCCCTTCCTTCGATCGACTACCAGATAACCACACTCATCGATTTCAACAGCCCGGTGTTAGGTACCCAACATGCCGGACTGAAAACCATCAAAGATTTCAAAACAGAAATAGCGCCCTGCCGCACTTTTTGTTTCCTGCATGAGCTGGAAATGTTGCTCGATAACGACCTCATCAAAGGCGGTGATATCAACAACGCCATTGTGGTGGTAGACAAGCCGGTGACTGATGAAGAAATGGGCCGGCTGGCCAAAGTGTTCAAGCGCGATAAGATAGAGGTGAAGAGTGAAGGTTATCTCAATAACCTGGAGCTGCGTTTCCCCAATGAACCTGCCCGTCACAAGCTGCTCGACGTAGTAGGTGATCTGGCACTGATCGGTTATCCCATCAAAGCGCGGATCATTGCGAACAGGCCCGGCCATAGTACCAACGTGGAGTTTGCGAAAAAGATCAAACAATACATCAAAAAGAATAAGCACGTTAAGAATGTGCCGGTGTACGATCATACCATGCCGCCTGTTTTTACGCTGGAAAAGATCGAGAAAACCTTACCGCACCGACACCCTTTCCTGCTCGTTGATAAAATCATTGAACTTACCGATACTTATATAGTGGGTGTGAAGAATGTTACGTTCAATGAATGGTTTTTCCCCGGACATTTTCCCGGCAACCCTGTTATGCCGGGTGTATTGCAGATAGAAGCGCTGGCGCAAACCGGTGGCATCCTCTGTATCAATTCCATGCCGGAAGGACAATACGATACTTATTTCCTGAAAATAGACAATTGCAAATTCAAGCAGATGGTAAGACCAGGTGATACCATGGTATTGAAAATGGAATTTGCAGGCCCCATCCGCAGAGGTATTTGTGAAATGAGGGGAACTGTGTATGTGGGAGGTAAGGTAGCTACGGAAGCCGACCTGGTGGCACAGGTAGTGAAACGCCCTTAATGGTTTTATCAAATTTTTAAATCTGCCCTGCCCAAAACAAGAAGCAACAATAATGACGCATCCTTATACTTACATCGACCCTAATGCCAAGATCGCTCCTAATGTGAAAATAGATCCTTTCACTGTGATACATGGTGATGTGCAGATCGGAGAAGGCACCTGGATTGGAAGCAATGTTACCATCATGGATGGGTCGAGGATTGGAAAGAACTCCCGTATTTTTCCCGGCGCTGTGATCGGCGGTATTCCGCAGGACCTGAAATTCAGTGGTGAAAAAACAACGGCCGAGGTAGGCGACAATACTACCATACGCGAATTCGTGACCATCAACCGCGGTACTACCGACCGCTGGAAAACCAGGGTAGGCAGCAATTGCCTTATCATGGCCTACAGCCATATTGCGCACGACTGCATCATTGGCGACAACTGTATACTCAGCAACAGCGTTCAACTCGCCGGCCACGTGGTGATGGGCGACTGGGCGTGGATTGCCGGTGTGAGTGCGGTTCACCAGTTCGTAAATATTGGTCAGCACGCTTATATTGCCGGTGGTAGTCTTGTTAGTAAAGACGTACCTCCTTATATCAAAGCTGTACGCACCCCGCTCAGTTATGGTGGTGTGAACAGCGTAGGCCTCAAGCGCCGCGGCTTTGAACTGGAACGCATCAACCATATACTGGATATCTACCGCATTATTTTCAACAAAGGTTTCAATACCACACAGGCGCTCGAATTCATTGAAGAAGAAGTGACAGCCAGCGATGAGCGCGACGAGATCGTAACGTTTATCCGGGAAAGCGGAAGAGGTATCATCAAACGTTATGTAAAAGGTGGTAGCGACGAAGACTAACGTTAGAAAACTAGCAAATACAGATATGATCATTGAATTATCCAATGCTGGAAAAAGGTTTAACCGGGATTGGATATTTCGTGGCGTCAACTACCGGTTAGAGACCGGTAGTGCGTATGCGATTACCGGCGCTAACGGAAGCGGTAAGAGTACCTTGCTCCAATCCATTGCCGGAAGTATTACCCTCAGCACCGGCGACTGCGTTTATACACAGCAGAACAAAAACATAGCCGGTGATACCATCTACCAGCAACTGGCCATGGCAGCACCCTACCTGGAATTGATAGAAGAAATGACGGCGCTGGAATTTCTTTCTTTTCATGCGTCTTTCAAACCCATGGCATTGGATGCAGCAACGATACTGGACAAAGTGGAATTACCACACGCGGCACACAAACAGATCCGCTATTACAGCAGCGGCATGAAACAACGTATCAAACTGGCGCAGGCTTTTTTTTCCGATGTTCCGCTGCTGTTGCTCGACGAGCCTTGTACCAATCTCGACAAGGCCGGCTATGCATTATATCACAGGCTGATAGGCGAATATGCCGGTAACAAACTCGTTATTGTAAGCAGTAACGATCCGCTGGAATATGATTTTTGTAATGAGCGGTTGCAGATGTCTGATTACAAGTAGATCAGTGGTTCTTTTCCCATTCAAAATAAAAAGTGCTGCCTTCGTCTTTCACCGAGTCTACCCAGATCTTTCCTCCCTGCTCTTCTACCAATACTTTCAGGAGATTCAATCCGATGCCTGTGCTACTGTCGCGCGAAGAATGATGTGCCGTCGTTTCAAATAATTTAAAGATCCGTTCCTGGTCGTTATCAGCGATGCCCGGTCCGTTGTCTTTGACATAGAATTCTACCCAATGACCTTTGTCAGACGCGCCTATCTCGATGATTCCTTTTTCTTTGTCGTTGTATTTGATGGCGTTGCTCAGCAGGTTCTGGAATACTTGTTGCAAGCCGATCTTATGGGTATTGATTACAGGCAAGGGTTCCCGTATGTTAATGGTCATCTGATCGGGTGGGAACAGGAGCGCCACTACTTCCCGCACCAACTCGCTGGTGTTCACTTCCTCGATTGCATGATTTGCCAGACTGGTACGTGAATGTTCCAACAAGGAAGCGATCATATTCGATAAGCGCCCGGATGCGCCGTGCAACAGGTCGATGTTTTCTTTTAACTCGGGATTGGCCATTACCAGTTCATCTTCCCTGATCAGTTCCATCAGGAGCATCATGGAAGACAGGGGCGACTTGAGATCATGGGAAACGATGTAAACGAATTGTTCCAGTCGTTTGTTGATCCGCTTGAGTTCCGAGAGAGTAGACTTTAATTCTACCTGGTGAAAATACAGTTGTTCGAATACATTCACTTTAGCCCTTACCACGTTAATATCGAGTGGCTTGGATAGATAATCAACAGCGCCTTCTTCAAAACCTTTCAGTATAAAATGTTCTTCCCTGCTCAAAGCCGTTACAAAGATGATAGAGATATCTTTTGTCTTTGCATTCGATTTGAGAATACGTGCCACTTCAAACCCATCCATATCAGGCATCTGCACATCGAGCATGATCAGGCCGATGTTTTCGTGTTTCAAGACCAGCCGCAAAGCCTCATTGCCCGATTGCGCTTTGAGGAAGCGCCGTCCGGGTTGTATGAGTAACTCTTCCAGTGAGATCAGGTTTTCCGGCCGGTCGTCTACCAACAGGATAGTGAATTCTTGCAAGGTTTCTTTTGATTGCATATTTCAAAACATAAAATAGTTATTGCTTCCTGAATATTTTAACTCCCGCATCAAACATTTCAAAGCAGTCCTGCACCTCTGAAAAAAGCAGGGATTCTTTCATACCCAGCGCCAGGAATCCCAGCGGTATCAGGCTGTCATAAAAAAGTTTCACCACATTGTTCTGTAAAGCCTTATCAAAATAAATCATTACATTCCTGCAGAAAATGAGCTGGAACTCGTTGAAAGAGCCGTCCGTAACCAGGCTGTGTTGCTGGAATACTACCCTTTCCCTGATATCTTTTCTAATGATCACTTTATCATACATGGCAGTATAATAATCGGAAAAATCGTGAATACCTCCGGATTGCAGGTAATTCGAAGTGTTTCCCTTCATCCGACTCAACGACAAAATGCCTGATGCAGCTTTTTCAACATTCGCCGGGTTAATGTCCGTTGCATAAATGCGGGAGCGATGCAGTAACCCTGCTTCGTATAACAAGATACACGTAGAGTATACCTCTTCCCCCGTGGCACAGCCGGCATGCCAGATTTTGATGGCTGGATAAGACGCCAGTACCGGTATCACTTTCTCCCGTAAAGTTTTGAAAAAGGGGGGATCGCGGAACATTTCTGTTACATTCACCGTGAGCACTTCCAGCAGGTCGCTGAAGGTTTCGGGATTCGTTGTGAGCATGGCTATCAGCGCTGCCCCCGTATCCGTTTTCTTATCGTACATCAATTTCTGTAATCGCCTGCGCAAAGATGCTTTGGTATAATTCGAAAAATCGTACCCATACTGCCGGTACAGCAGGTCGAGTACGGTCTTTATCTCTGTATGGGTTATCTGCAGTTTGGATAGCATATTATTTGGTTAACCAAACCCGCATGAGTGAAAGCAGTTTTTGCATATCCAATGGTTTGGCTATGTAATCCGATGCACCTGCTGCAATACATTTTTCCCTGTCGCCCACCATGGCTTTGGCGGTAACCGCTATGATGGGAAGTGTCAATTTCAAATCGTTCCTGATCAATTTCATCGCTTCATAGCCATCCATTTCCGGCATCATGATGTCCATCAATACCAGGTCAATGTCTTTATGTTTTTTCAATTGGTCGAGCGACTCTTTACCGTCACTGGCAATGACCACTTCCATCTGGTTCGATTCCAGTACCGCACTCAATGCAAATACATTGCGCATATCATCGTCTACCACCAATATCTTTTTTTGTTGCAGGGAAACATTCGCAGCAACGGAAGTGTGCACAGCCGGCGTTGTTTTATGGTCTAACTCATGCATTTTATACAGGAACAACTCAAGCTCATCGATCAGCCTGCTGTTGGCTGTTCCGGAATGCCTTACAATAACATCCGATATTTTCCGCAATTGCAGTTCTTCTTCCGAACTGATGTCCTCATCGAGGTAAATGATCAGTGGCAGTTCCTTGTTATGCAGTTGTTCGCTCATCTGCTGTGCTGCATGGATATCGATGTTTTGTTCTACATTCACAATCACACAATCATACTTGCTCACGGCAATCTTCTCTGCAGCCGATTGTATCGAGCGTACCTGCTCAAAAGAAACCTGGTGGTCTTTTTCTTTGAACAGGTGCTCCAGTTCTTCTTCATGGAAATGATTGTCAGATACGATCAGTATTTTTTTCTCATCCGCGTCAATGTGCTTCGATATCAATCCGAACGCCTGCTCCAGGCCTTCCATATCTACCGGCTTTTTCAGGTAAGCCAGTACGCCGGCATGTTTGAGCCTGTTATCATCAAAAGCAGAAATGATGTGTACAGGAATATCTTTCAATTCGGCATCTGCTTTGAATTTTTTAAGCAGGGTCCATCCATCCATGACGGGCAACTGGATATCGAGTATGATGGCCGTTGGTTTGAATCGTTTGGCATATAAGAACCCGATATCACCTCTCAGTGCCATGATCACTTTGTATCCTTTCTCCCGGGCGAAATCACGGGTGATGGTTGCGAAATTCACATCGTCTTCTATGATGAGCATCACTTTATCGTCCGGACCGATATGGGTCTTATCGTCTTCCAGTTGTGATTCCTCGCTGGCTTCATAAGCCTTCAACAGCGCTACTTCTTCAGGAACTTTTTCCTCGTTTTTCATTTCAAATACGCGCGGAAGCATCAAGGTAAAAGTGCTTCCTTTCCCTTCTTCGCTGAACACTTCAATTTTACCGCCCAGCAGTCTTACCAGCTCCTTGCTGATCGACAATCCCAATCCGGTACCGCCGTATTTCCTGCTCGTAGAACCGTCTGCCTGCTGGAAAGCTTCGAAGATCAGTTGTTGTTTATCATCTGATATGCCTATGCCTGTGTCTGATACACTGATCTCCAGCCAATCTTCCTGGAACTGGTTCTTGTTTCCGATTGCAACCGAAATAGATCCGCCTGCCGGAGTAAACTTAAAGGCATTGGAGAGCAGGTTTTTCAATACCTGTTCCAGTTTTTGTTTATCGGAACGAATTTGTTTGGGCGCTGTTTTGGCCATCTCAATGTTCAGTTGCACTTTTTTCTCCGAAGCCACTATTTTGAACAGTTGTTCCAGGTCTGACTTTACATCCTTCAAGACTACATCTTCTATTTCCAGTTCTATTTTACCCGCTTCGATCTTTGATAGGTCCAGTATGTTATTGATCAGCGCCAACAAATCTTTACCCGATTTACCAATGATCGTAGCGTATTCTACCTGCTTGTTGGTAAGGTTCCCATCTTTATTATCGGACATCAGCTTGGCCAGTATCAGGATGCTGTTCAATGGAGTTCTCAGTTCGTGCGACATATTGGCCAGGAATTCCGACTTATACCGGCTCGATGCTTCCAGTTCTTTTGCTTTGACCGACAGGTTTTTCCTGGCTTCTTCTATTAAGTTGTTGCGCTCATTCAATTCAATATTGACCTGCTTGAGCTCGTTTTCCTGCGCTCGTAGTTCTTCTTCAGAAGCCAGCAACTCTTCGGTTTGCCGGCTCAATTCGTCGTTGGCTTGCTGTAATTCTTCCTGCTGCTCCTGCACTTCCTGTAAAAGGGTCTCTATTTTATCGCGGGCCTGGGCAGAGTTGATGGCAGTTCCCAGCATATCGCCGATATTATTCAGCAAGGTTTGTTGAAGCGGTGTGAAACTATCGAAACAACCCAGTTCAATCAATCCTTTCAACTCTCCATTTACCCATAAGGGAACACACATGATCTGTCCGTTACCGGTGATCTCGCCCAAACCGGTAACCACCCGCCAATAAGAAGGAGGGATATGTTTGATGAGGCTGGGCATTTTCTGCATGGCGGCATTTCCTACAATGCCTTCGCCCAGTTTGAATTTTTTGATGGAAGCCCTTCCTACAGATACGGCCGCTACCATCTCCAGCTCCTGCTCTTCTTCTTTGAAAAAATAAATAGCGCCGGCAGGCACTTCCAGGTATTCAACAAGTGCATGAATGATTTTATCAGCCAGCACCTGTGTGGACTCAACCCATTGTATCCTGTTATTCACATAACTGAAGCCCTCGAGTGTCCAGTTTTTATCGTATGCCACCTGGTTGAGTTTTGCCATTTCATCCAGGTTGCTTTGCAGTATTTTGCCTGCCTTGTAACGGCTCCTGAGTACCTGCAGAATGGAATTAACCAGTAGTAATACAATCAGCAACAGTATAGCGACCCCAACGTACAGGATCGTTCTTGTTTGCCGGTTGTATTGGGTCACTTCATTTTCTCTCATCAACAGTATCCTTTGCTCTTCTCCTTTCGTCAGCTCGAACTGTGCGTATACATCATCCAGTCTTTTTTCTTCTTCTACCAGCAATCGCACTTCAGCATCTTTTCCGGCATTCAGATCCACTTTCCCTTCATGAGCCCAATAAGTCAATACATGGGATATCTGGGCATCGAGGCGTTGTACATTCCGAGTCTGTACTGCATCGTCGGAAACCATTTCTGCCAGTTGGTCCAATTGCGTTGGAATAGTGGTACTTACTTTTTCCCAGGGTTCCATATAATGGTAGTCGCCGGTTGCCCAGTAAACCCTGCGTGCGCTCCTCAGTTGGGATATTTCGTGACGTATCTGCCTCACCAAATTGATCACCTTATTGGAATGTGTCACCAATTTTGCTTCCTTTTCTTCCCGTTGCATGGAAGTAATGGACACATATCCTACTGTCAGCACGAGTAAAACGGCTATGCCCAGGCCTAAGTATAATTTAAACGGCATTGATCTAAACATGGAGGGAAATTACTTCAAATAATAAAAAGAGCCCTTTAAAGAGCTCTTTTTATTATGATTCTTCCTGTTTCGTTTAGAATACCGGGTCAGCCGGCGTATTCGCATTGCTGTCTCTTTCACGGAAAGGATAAGGGAACAGGTTGCGTTTACGTTCACTGGTGGGCCTTCCAAAACGCCGCATATCTTCCAGTTTCATACCCGAGAGGTATAACTCAATACAACGGTTCCGGTATATCTGCAGCAACAGGTCGGCCGCCGTTACAGGCGCTACCGGGGGAAGGTCTGCCCCTATACCCAACGCATCATTAGCAGGCTTCTTGGTAACCACCTTGTTCAACTCAACGATACCATTGACCAGGTCGGGGGTCGATTGGCGGGCATAAGCTTCTGCCTTGATGAGGCTTATTTCACCTGGATAATACAATGGTATGGCCATAGTAGCGCTGTTCCAAAAACCATTGAGACGGAAACGTGGATTGATGGTAGCATTGACGGTAGTATAGAACGAAACCCGCTTATCGCTCAGATCAGGCACAATGGAAGCCGGCAACCCCAACGTGGAATCTACCGGCTGATACACGTTATTGGTAGAAGTAACCGCATTGAAAACTGGATTCGGATTGGCCGCTTCAAAATTAAAGACCGATTTTTTACTCAGATCCACCATGTTGGCGGCAGCTAATGCACCTGCATAATTATTACTGAACAACTGGTACCTGGCTTTCAGCGCATAAAGGGTATTTACAATGTCAACGCCCGCAGGTAAATCGGTAAGGAAAGTATTGCTGATCGCATTGGCATTGATGGTGGTGATCGCTTTGTCGATCGCAGCGATAGCGCGTGCATAACCTGTCATGCGATCAGAGAAAGTAGTATTGTTGATGCCAATGGTATCAGGCACTTTCTCCCAATAACCAGCCATGCATCCGATAGAGAGCGCTTTCAGGATCGAAGCATAGCCGATCAGTCCGCTGGCATATCCTTTATCACTCAACTGTGAGGCGGCAATGATCACATTATTGGCATCGTAAATCACTTTAGATGCCGATGTCCATACATTACCCAACAAACCATTGGTACCATCCACTGCCGTGCCGCCGGTTGAAAACTGCAGTTCGGAAGTATTACCCGGATTGAGCAGGAAAGTTTCATTGGTAACCAATCCTGTTGCATCGGACATTCCGTAAGCTACGTTCGCCGTATATGTTTTTTGAATACCCACTACTACGCCAACCAATCCCTTTGCCGAACTCAATACCTGTGTTGACGTAGCCGCATTGGGGTTTGTATAATCTTTTTTACAACCCGTTGCCTGGATCAATAAGGCTGCAAGGCTGCTATATATGGTGATGGAAATTATCTTTTTCATGTAATTAGTTTTTAGGAATTAAAATTTTGCCTGTATACCAAAACTGAAAGTCCTGGGTATGGGCGTTGAACCAAAATCAATTCCTCTGAGAATGGTGCTTTGTCCTCCTGCATTTACTTCCGGATCGTACCCGTTGTAATGATCCCAACTGATCAGGTTACGGCCGCTGAGGCTGAGGCTCAGGTCGCTGAAACATTTCACCTTACCGAGATGATATGCCAGCGATACCTCGCGCAGTTTGATAAATGATCCATCATCGATGCGCCATTGTTCGATGGCATAAATGCTGCTGACATACCCTCGTGGAAGAAGACCTCTTTGTTCCTGTTCTGCCACTTTACCATTACCTACACCCTGCCTTGTACGGAAGTCGGCATTGAAAACATTCATACCATGCACCACATCTACCTGCACGCGCAGGCTGAGTTTTTTATAAGAGAACTCATTCACCAGGCTTCCTGTATAATCCGGGTTGGGATTACCAATCACTTTACGCAGCACGCTTCCCACAGGCAATCCGGTTGTTGCATCTCTTCCCGTAGTATAACTCAACACGGAATTCTGCGTGCCTCTTTCTGTTTGAGGGAAACCACTGCCGTTCTTCACCAATGCACCATTGGGGTCCGTTGCAAAGAAGGTTCCGTAAAAAACACCGATCGGCTGCCCCTGAATAATGGCAACGGGTGCGCCTGCGTTGGTACTGAGCAGTATCAACGCCTGGCCAATGCTCACCGCCTTGTTACGATTGTGATTGAAGATAGCGGTCAGGTCCCAGTTGAAATCTTTCTTCACAACAGGTTTGCCGGTCAGCACCAACTCATATCCTTTGTTTTCCAAAGAGCCGAAATTATCCCGCAGACTGGAGAAGCCCGAAGTAGGTGCAATGAAACGATCGATGAGCAGGTCCTTTACTTTCTTGTTGTAAACATTTACTGTAAGGCCCAGTCTTCCTGAAAAGAAAGAAAGGTCCATACCCAGCTCTGTTTCTTCCTGTCTTTCAGGCTTTATATTTTCATTGGCCAGCACCGATTGTGAATTCAAAGCGGTCCTGCCCAGGTAAGAAGAAGGCAGGTAAGTATTGAAGCGGTCATACGCACCTATCCCGGTGAGGTTACCGCTTTGTCCGTAAGCCAACCGCAGTTTCATCAGGTTCCACCATTTGGATACGCCCCATTTGTTCCAATAATCGGCGCCCGACAATACATAGCTTCCACTGGCTTTATAGTAAGTCTGGTTGCGTTGGTTTTCACCAAACACAGAAGATCCGTCTACCCGAACCGCGCCTGTTACAAAGAACTGGTTACGGTATTTGAAATTTTGTTGTATGTATGTTCCGTATACCGATAATTCCGATCTGCTATCTACTCCATCCATCTTCGTGCTCACACCGCTAACGGTTTGCACAAAAGGCGCCAACCCGCGACCCTGTAAGAGGGAATAGCTGTTCTTCTCGTATTGCTGAGAGAAACCTACTTGTGTTACAGAATTGATCTTAGGGGTGATGTCAATATTATATGTGGCGTTGAGATCGTGGTTGATGGCAAAGAAATTATCGTTGCCGGTGCTCGCATACCCATTCAAAGTAGCATCGAGTGATGGGCCGCCGCCGTAGAAAGCCGTATTTACATTATAGGCAAACGGCGGGATATAAGTAGTACCGTTTTGCGTATAATTGTCGATACCCATGGCATAGTCTACCGTAAGCCTTTTAATGGGCTTCAATTTCAGTCCCAGATTTGCAATGATGCGGTTGGTGGTTTGTTTCTGTTTGATGTCTTCTATCACCGAAACCGGGTTAACACGTCCTCTTTCACCCACAGCCTGTATATTGCCCAATGCGTCCCTGGCCCAGATGTTGTGAAAATTACCAATGATGGTAACCGAGTTGGTGGGTGAGAAAAACGAGTTGCCATCGGGTTTTTCATTGGATGTACTGTTGATATAATTCAGTCCGATGTTAAAAGTCGCCCATTTGTTCAGCACCTGGTCGACATTACTGCGAAAGCTGAACCGTTGGTAATCGGTATTACGCACAATGCCCTGGTTGAAAAAATAAGCGCCCGATACATAGTATTTGGTTTTGTCGGTACCACCGCTCACCGAAACATTGTTATCGGTTCCGCCGGCATTCCTGAAAATATAATCCTGGTAATCGTAACGCGTTACAGGTGTAGTATTGGTGAGTGTTGTAATAAGCACATCCTGTGTTTGTGCACCGGGGCCATCGGTAGGTCCGCCGAATTTGGTGGGCGATTGGTTCACGTCGAGCTTCTTACGGAGACTGCTCGAAATATAACTGGTAGAGAAACTAACTTTCGGTGCGCCGCTCTTACCTTTTTTAGTGAATATCTGCACCACACCTGCGTTAGCCCGGCTACCATAGATGGCAGCTGCAGCAGCTCCGTTCAGTACTTCTATCCGCTCAATGTCTTCGGGGTTGATATCTGTGAGCCTGCTTTGGCCAATCGATCCCACAAAATTGCCGCCATCGTAATTGCCCGACGTATTGGTTACGCGGGTAGTGGCGTTGTTTACGATCACACCATCAACAATGTACAAAGGATCAGAACCGGATGAGATAGAGCTGATACCTCTCAGCCGTACCGACAACCCACCTGCAGGATCACCGGAGTTCTGCGATATCTGCGCGCCCGCTGTTTTTCCTTGCAGCGCTGCCAGTACATTACCCGTAGCACCTTTGGTGAGTTCGTCAGCCGAAACCGAACTGATATAACTACCCAGTTGTCTCCTGGTGGTTCCCTGGGATGTACCGGTAACAATCACTTCATCGAGTTTACCAATGTCTTCATTCAGTTCTGCGTTGAGGGTATAATTATTATTGCCTTCTGAAACAGTAAGTAATATTTCCTGGGGAAGATATCCTGTGCTTGAAAATACCACTGTATGTTTTCCCGGTTTCAATGGTGCGGAAAAATGATAAGCGCCACTGTTATCGGTAGCAATACCGTTGCTCGTTCCTTTGATAACAACCGAGGCCGCTTCAATACCGGCGCCTCTTTTGTTGGTTAGCTTGCCGCTGATGCGAACCTGCGCGTAAGTGACTGACGCCACCAGACACAGCAGTAGCAACATGCAGGGCATGGCCCGTTTGCCTGAAAGTGTGATGTTCATAATTATTGCAGTGTTTAAGTTTACAAAAGTTTAACCCCGGCTGCCACAAAACCTTCGAATAAAGGGTTCTCAGGCTCAGAATCCGTAATGATGGTGTCTATCTCATCCAGTCCGCATACCGCAAAACGCTGGCGTGTATTGATCTTTTCAGTGATCGACAAGACCACCGTTTTCTTCGAGGCTTTGATCATGGCCTGCTTTACCTGTACTACTTCCCAATCATTGTCAGACACACCCGCACCGTCTATCGCGTTGATGCCCAGAAAACATAAGTCGGCTTTGATACTGTTTATCCTGGAAATGGCTTCTCCTCCAACCGCTATCTGTGAACTTTTGGATATTCTGTCACCCATGAAAATGACCTGTATGTTCGGATGTTGCGCATATTCATAAGCTGCAGGAATGCTCCCCGTAAAAAAAGTGGCCTGCAGGCCCGGTGGTAGTATCCGCGCCATTTCTACAACAGTGGTGCCGCCCGTGGTAAGGATAAACATATCATGCTGTACCAGTGATACCGCTTTTTCGGCAATGATCTTTTTACCATCGGCTTTGTATACATTGGATCGCAAAAAAGAGCTGTGGAAAGATTTGGATAAAGCTCCTCCATATACTTTGATGATCTTGTCCAGCTCTGCCAGCTCGTTCAGGTCACGGCGGATAGTATCTTCGGATACATTAATTTCAGTACTCAGATCGGAGGATAATACCCTGTTATGGAGGTCGATTTTCCTCAGGATATAAGCCTGTCGTTCTGTTTTCAGCATGGTAGTATGGCAATTGGGCTTTTAAAAATAATGCATAATAGCGCGAAAACACAAAAAAATATGCAAATTAGCGCATAAAATATGCGTTTTTTAGCGCAAAAAATAGGCAAATGAATCAAAATATTGAGAAATTATATCATATATCAGGAAAAGAAGAGCGGCTTATCCTCGGGCTGATGAGTGGCACTTCTGTAGACGGACTGGACCTGGCATTATGCCGCTTTTCGGGTAGCGGTCTCCATACCAATATTGCGTTGCAGGCATTCCAGACCATTCCTTACGAAAACGGGTTCAGGGAAGAGATCAGATCGGTTTTTTCGAAGCGTTCGGTTGACCTGGAAAAAGTATGCGTGCTCAATGCATGGGTGGCGCAGGAACATGCACGGCTGGTAAACCGGTGTTTACAGGAATGGCAAATAAACGCAGCGCAGGTAGACCTGCTGGCGAGCCATGGACAGACCATCTACCATGCGCCTAAATTGCTGCACCCGCAAGACCAGTTTGGCAATGCCACTTTACAGATCGGCGATGGAGATCATTTAGCAGTGGGCACCGGCATTATTACCATCAGTGATTTCAGGCAGAAGCATATTGCTGCCGGCGGAGAAGGCGCTCCACTGGCGGTTTTCGGCGATTACCTGATATTTAGCAGTGATACTGAAGACCGCATCATGCTGAATATCGGCGGTATTGCCAATTTTACTTACCTGCCCTCGAACCGCAATGCCGCAGAAGTATTCTGCAGCGATACAGGAGCAGGTAATACAATGATGGACGCATACATACAACAACATTTTCCCGGTCATCATTTCGATGAAAATGCGAACATCGCCAGGCAGGGTAATATTCACCAGGGTCTTTTGCATGAGTTAAAGCAACATACATTCTTTGCCCTGGAATTTCCTAAAACCATCGGTCCCGAATTATTCAACCTGCTCTATCTCAACAGTGCGATGAGCCGCGCCGGTATTGATCATCTTTCGCATGCAGATACCATGGCAACACTCAATCGTTTTTCTGCGGATATGATCGTGGATGCCCTGCGTCGCTGTATGCGTAAAAAAGCGTATGTTGTGTATGTAAGCGGCGGTGGCATGCACAACCCTTTGCTCATGCAGCACATGCAGGATCAATTGCCTGGTATTATTTTCAGGAATACGAGTGAACTTCACATCCATCCCGATGCAAAAGAAGCGGTATTGTTTGCTGTACTGGCCAACGAAACGGTCTGCGGCGGGCAAACGCAGATGGGTTCCCTGCAAAACGGAATTCCCCATGTGAGCATGGGGAAGATCAGCTTTCCGTCTTAGTTTAAGTTAGTTTCCTACTACCAGCACCTGGAAGCTGCCTGGTTTCATCTTAGGCCTTCCTGTTGCTCCCGGAGCCTGCGCTTCGAAATCTGCAGCGGGTAGGTAGAGCTTATGTGTAGCTTCATCCAGTGCAATGGTACGGGCGCTTTTTTTAGTAGGTATGTTCGCTGTTACAGTGAATTGATCTTTTGAACCTTCATGTATTACCGTAATGGTTCCTTCGCCATTCGATGTATAGATATTATGTAACTGAGGGTCGAAGCAGTCGCCATCACAACCATCGCCAATAGGCAATTGGGCAACGATCGCTCCATTCTCTGCATTCATCACAACCAATAATTTATTATCGCCGCAAGCTGCGAACAATCTTTTGGTTTTTGTGTCGATTGCCAAACCGGTTGGCGCTTCGCCGGGCAATAAAGACCAGTGTGCTTCTGCTTTGTAAGTGTTCGCATTCACCACTACGATCTCATTTTTATCTTCCACATTCACATATATTTTTCCTGCCTCATTACTCACTGCAGTTTCCGGTTTTCCTCCTACGGGAACAGTAGCCACCACTTTATCGGTTGCTGGATCGATGAATGTAAGGTCCTTGCTTCTCCCATTGCAGATCACTATTTTTTTGCTATGTGTATCGTAAAATATAGCATCGGGATTTTCACCTGTTTTTATCGTGCCTGTAACAGCGAGGGTTTTCAGGTTGAAGACAGTGGCGTTACCCGCTCTTCCGTTGCTGGTATAGCCTTTGTTCAAAGCAGGTACAAATGCAATACCATGCACGCCCTCTGTGTTGGGAATATAGCCCAGTGAATCACCCGTTTGTTTGTCGAGCACATTCACCTGTGTACCATGTGAAACAAAAACCCTGTTCGAATTGGGTTGAATGGCAATGTAATCCCATCCGCCATTACTGGCAATATGGTAGGTGGAAAGGATATGAAGGTTTTTGCCAGCCTGGGCATTGGCCGCTTGCTGAAAAGTGGCCAGGGTTATCATTCCGATAACCATTGCTTTTGCCAGTGATTGTTTCATGGTTGTATTGATTTAGTTGAAGCATAAAATAAATACACCTTTCTGAAGCAATTCTGAAGCCGCTTATTTGATCAGTACCAGTGTGCCGGCAATGATGAGCAGGGCGCCGGCCAGTACCCGTACAGTCATTACTTCTTTTAGAAAAACGGCGGATAAGATGATGGTGAGCGCGATACTCAGTTTATCTACCGGCGCCACCTGTGAAACTTTTCCCATTTGCAACGCTTTGAAATAGAATACCCACGACAAGCCGGTAGTGATACCTGATATCACCAGGAACAAAAGATTTTGCTTCGACAAAGTAGTGATCCCCTTGGTTTCATTGCGTGCCAGTACAATGCCCCAGGCCACCAGCAATATGACCACCGTACGGATGGCCGTGGCCAGGTTGGAATTCATATTACTGACGCCTATCTTGGCAAAAATGGCCGTCAATGCCGCAAACAAGGCGGATAATAATGCATAGACCCACCACATATTATTCGATTTGAATAGTAAGTTAATCAGTTTCATCCTTTTTGTTCCGGGCCGGCTCAGATTTTTTGTGGCGTCTTATAATACCGTAGCCTGATGAGACTGGGTAATACAATCAGCAACAGTGGCAATGCCGCAATAAAGCCGCCGATCACTGCAATGGCCAATGGCTGGTGCAATTGCGCACCGGTGCCAATGCCCAGTGCAATAGGCATTAATGCAATAATGGCTCCCAACGCCGTCATGAGTTTAGGCCGCAGCCTGGTAGAGATGGAATAGATCAGTGATTCATTCACATTGTGTGTATGCTTATACGATTCCCTGAACTGCAAAAAAGTAAAGATGGCATTTTCACCTATGATACCTACGATCATCACCAACCCTGTATAGCTGCCTACGTTCAGCGCTGTATGTGTGAAATACAGTCCCATGTAACTACCCGATATGCCCAATACAGCAATCAGCAGAATGATGAGTGATATCCAGAAATCCTTGAACAGGAACAGGATCACGCCGAATACCAGCAGGCTCGCTGTGATCAATATCACCAGCAATTCTTTGAACGATTGCTGTTGTTCTGCATAAGATCCGCCGTATACGATAGCGTATCCTTGCGGTAATGATAACTGGCTTCCCACTGCTTGTTGGATGTCTTTGATCACACTTCCCAGGTCACGCCCTTCCAGCCGGGCTGTTACCACACCCATCGACTGAAGATCCTGCCTTTGTATCTCTGCTTCGCCTGTGTTCAGGGCAACAGATGCGAGTGAATGAATGGGTTTTAGCTTTCCATTCGGCAGGAATACCGGTATTTTATGCATATCATCTACACTTAACTGCCTGCTTCCGGGGTATAACAAACGGATATTGGTGAACTGCTCTTTGTCGTACACAGTGCCCACCGTGTTTCCTTCCAGTGAAGTTTGCAACTGGTATTGCAAACCGGCCGGCGTAATCCCATACTGCGCCAGTTGGGTTGCGTTAGGTGTAACATCGATAGAAGGGCCTGCAATCACAATGCCATCAAATACATCTGCTGTGCCGCTCACTTGTCCTACTATACCTGCTACCTGTTTGGACAACTGCTGCAATTTGAGCTGGTCGTTACCGAATATTTTCACTTCAACGGGTTGCACGGAGGTCATCAGGTCGCCCAGCATATCACCGATCACCTGTCCGAAATCAACACGCAGTGCAGGTTGTGTGGCTTCTATTTTTTTCCTGATATCGCTGATCACGTCTTCGGTTGAGCGGTCACGATTTTTCTTCAACTGTATCAGGTAATCGCCGCGATTGGGTTCGGTGATAAAGAATCCCATCTGCGTACCGGTTCGCCTGGAATACGCTGCTACTTCCGGTACTTTTACTAATATTTTTTCTACCTCATGCAATAGCCTGTCTGTTTCTTCCAACGAAGTACCGGGCGGAGAACTGTAATCCAGCACAATACTGCCTTCATCCATCTCCGGCAGGAAACCCGTTTCCAACCTGGGAAAAATATAAAGGACAGATGCTGCCAGCATAACCACGATCACAAGACTCAGGTAAGGCCTGGTAATAAAAAAGCCCACCCATCGCTGGTTCTTCACCGAATGTGGTTTGATCTTTCGTTGGCTGGCGCTCACCTCAAAAGGATTTCGTGTAAACAGCAGGTAGATCACCGGGAGTATGAGCCAGGTAACAAAGAAAGAGCAGATCAATGTGATGATCATTGTGTCTGTCATCACTTTAAAATATGCGCCTGCTACGCCGCTCATCAATACAAACGGAAGAAATATAACAATCGTGCTGAGCGATGAACCCACCATCGCAGGTAACAGGTAGCGAATAGCTTTTTGCACCAGCGGGCCGCTGGGTTCCTCCGGATGTTCTTCATGCGTACGGTGTATCTGTTCCATTACCACAATGGCATCGTCAATGATCAAACCGATGGCTGCTGCTATGGCGCCAAGTGTCATGATGTTCAGGGTTTGACCCGTTGCATACAATACGATCAGGGTAAGCAACAAGGTAACGGGTATGGTGAAGAGAATCACCGTACTGGCTTTCAGTGATCGCAGGAAAATGATTGCCACGAATATGGCCAGCGCCAGCCCTATCCACAAACTATCTGTTACACTTTTAATAGAGTCTTTTACAAAATCGGCCTGTATATAATAAGGTTGTATCGATACATCTCGGGGAAGGATTTTTTGCAACTCTTTGAGCTTGGCATCCATTTTATCAGATAGGTCTACCAGGTTGGCATTCGGTTGTTTGATCACTGCCAATAAGATGCCGTCGCGACCATTGGCGTTGATCTTGATGTATTCTTTGGCTTCCTGTATCTGCACATTCGCAATATCTTTCAGCAACACGATCCGTTTGCCGTTGTTACTGATCACCAGGTTCGACAATTGCTCTTTCGAACTTACAGAAGCATCGGTAACAGTGAGGTAAAGCAACCGGTAATCCGACAAATAACCGTTCGACTTAATAAAATTCGTTTGGTTCAATGATGTGGTGACCATATCGGGTGTAATACCCAATGTGCTCATCTTTTGTACATTCAGCACCAGCCAGTATTCTTTCATCTTACCGCCAATAACCCTGATCTCCGATACACCTTCCACCTGTGATAAAAAAGGTTTGATGGTGTACATGGCCAGCAGCTTCATGTCTATCGGCGACCGCGTTTTACTTTCCAGTGAATAGCCGATAACAGGCAGGATAGAAGGATTCATCCGCTCAACGGATATCTGTATATCCGGTGGCAGGTTATTGCGTATCTCGTTGATCTTTGATTCGATGCGTTGCTGGCTGATATCGATATTGGCCTTCCAGTCCATAAAAGCCGATATCTCACAACTGCCCCTGCTGGTAGTACTCCTGATGCTTTGCAGATCGGGCACCTGTTTCACCGCATTTTCCAATTGCCGGGTAACCGTGATCATCATTTTCTTTACCGGTTGCTGGCCGGCATCTGCGATGATTTTGATCTTGGGGAAAGTAATTTCAGGAAAAAGCGCAGTCTGCATTTTACTGTAAACAAACATTCCTCCCAGCAGGATGATCACCATGATCACACTGAGCGGATTCTTATAGCTGATGAAAAAACTGCGCATACAAACTGTTATTTAACGATGGAGACTTTTGCGGTATCGGGTAACCCGTAATTACCAGTGAGCAACACTTTATCGGCTGGTGATAAGCGCGGAGCAATGATTTCCACCCGGTCTGCATTCTCCATTCCTTTCTGCACAGGCACTTTTACTGCCGTAACACTGTCGGTCATTTTCATGATCCAAAAATGACTTTGTACCTCATCGGTGAGCACGGCAGCTTTGGGAAGCGAGGTAATATTTCCTTTCGCCGATTTCACCAGGCTTACTTTGGCTATCAGGTTTTCAGGAATGGATTTATTGGTGTTCACTTTGATCACATAACTCTGCGTTTGCGAAACTGCATCTACAGTAGGCATGGCGTTAGCAACATAACCATCCAGCACGGTGCCATCGGGCAACCGCAACTTGAGGCTCTTGTTCGCGGCCAGGTATGGTTTTAATTCATAAGGAAGGTCTAGCAGAAAAACAAAACTCCTGGTATCGGTAATCACTGCCAGTTGTTCATTGTCCTGCACATAATCTCCTGCCTGGTAATTGAGTTGTGTGATATAACCGCTGCCGGGCGATTTGATGTGCATGTTACCGGTAAAATGCAGCGTACTGTCGAGTATCTTAATCGTGTTGCCCAGGGTTTGTGATTCTTTTGTTTTGAGTACAAAAAGCTCCTGCCCTTTTTCAACATAACTGCCCAGGCGTGCATTCACTGTTTGTAAATAACCATTGGTATTTGCTTTGATAAAGGTTTTGAGTTGAAAAGCCGATACGGCATTCACTTCCACTGTTTCCTCCATGGCGCCAACCGTAACGCCTGTAACGGTAACCGGCGTACCTTCTGTAGCCAAACGGGCTTCAGCCGGCCCTTCTTTCTTATCCTGTGTATCCTGCTGGGTATGGCAGCCTGCCGTTAAGGCAACGATCAACATCAAATGAACAATTCTATGACGCATCTTGATTAGGTTTTTCTGTTCCAGTAATTGATCTGGTTAATCAATTGAAGTTTATAGATCATATTCTGGGCACTGCTGTTCCTGGCTGCGAGGTAATTGCCAATGGCAATGATATAATCCGGCATTCGCACATCGCCGGTTTCCAGTAATTTCCTGTTGGCTTCTATCAGCGCCTGGGTATACCTGATCTGGGTGGAAGTTTGATCTATCAGTTCCTGTGCTGATCGCAGCTGTTGCAGCAATTGCAGGATCTGTTGATCGAATTGTGTTTTATAAAATTCCTGGTATTGCTGCCTGGTTTGCTGGGCAATAGCTATCTTATCGTGCTGCATTTTTTTCTGCCTGCCGTCGTAGATGGGAACGGAAAGATTGACCCCAAAACTGGTTCCGAAATTCTTATACGGATCTACAGCAAAAGTGCTGGAATGCCCCGCATCGGCATACAGGCTCAATTTAGGTTTATACGAGAAATCGATCTGCGCATCGCTGTTCTTCAATTTCAAACTATCGAGCCTGAATTGCTGGTAAAATACTGTTTGTTCAATTTCCGGCGGAGGCGCCAGGCTGATGTTCGGAGCAGGTATAGCGGCAAACACGGTATCCTGTAAACCACTCAGGTAATTCAATGATGCAAACTCATTCTCGAACTGCACCCTGAGTTGGTTGAGCTGTAGTTGCTGTTGCTGCATGGTCACCAGGAAACTGAGGTAATCGGTCTGCCTGTAAATATTCCGCTCTGTCAATTTTTTCAGGATGACTTCTTCACTACCCAATAACTCCAGTACTTCTTTATTAAAACTGTATTGCAGGTAAATACCGTAAGCAACAATATATTGGCTGGTAATGGCTTTTCTGATGTCCTGTTCGGTCACTTTTCCGGATATAGCAAGCGATTCTTTCGCCAATCGAACGGCTTCGTACTGGTTTTGCAGATTCTCTTTACCTACCAATCGTTTATTGACTGTAATCAGCTGGCTGAATGTGCCGCCATTGGTAATGGCATTATCATATCCCCATTCACCAATAGAAGGGGCATATAAATTGTTGCTGACACCCATTACCTGTGGCTTGTATCCGGCATTGATGCGCATACTGTCGATAGCCGTGCTGCGCGACTGGTTCCTGAGATCATTCAACAACGGGCTCTTTTGGATGCCCGACCCAATATAATAATCCAGGTCTTTCGACTGAGCAGAAAGATTACGATAACCAGCTATCAGCATGACTACCAAAAGGCCTTGTATGATCTTCACCCGCATTGCCTAATTTATTTAAAATTTATCCTATTTTACTGCAAATCTCACAGCCAATTCTGTCAAAAATCTGAAGGCTTGTCTGAGTTGCTGAAAAAAATGGTAAATACATGTTGTTGATCGGTATAACGATACTTGATCCGGTAATGCGCAAGCCCACACACCTGTTTAATGATCGAAAGGCCCAACCCATTGCCATCCGGGCCTGTTCCGGATTGACGGAAAAAACGGTTGAACAATTTCGAGGTATCCAGTGAAGATAATGAAGAAGTGTTGGCAATGGAAAAGCTTTCCTGGTTCAATGTAATGGCAATATGCCCGCCGGCTATATTGTAACGTATGCTGTTGTTCAACAGGTTGCTGATCACAATATCTGCCAGGTGTTCGTGAAACACCGTAGCAACCGGAACAATACTCAGTGACACTTTCAGGTGCTGTCCTGTGATCAGTTCCTGCCATTCATTCAGCTTTTGTTGCAACAATTCATCCCATCGCACTTCCTGGTTCAGTTCAAAACGGCCATGTTCAATCTTTGCCAGCAGCAGCAATGACTGGTTCAGCTTCGCCAGCTTACCCACTGATTGCTCGATACTGGCAATGGATGCAGCATGCCGGTGCAACAACTGTTCATCCTGCATCAGGGCATCTGCATGCGTAGCAATAACAGCCAATGGCGTTTGCATTTCGTGAGCGGCATTGCCTGTAAATTCTTTCAACACCTGGTATTCATGCTGCGCTCTTTCCGTCATATTGCTCACGCTGGCATTCAGCAATGTAAATTCTTCAACACCCGTTCCGGGAAGACGCAAGGCTTTGTCCTGCGTAAGCTGGTATTCTTTGATGGTATCGATCGTATGATAAAAAGGTTTCCATAATTTTTTAAGAAGGGTTCGATTGATAAGATTACCGGCTAATAGTATGAGGGCGATCATCACAATGGCAATCAGTATGATCAGCTTGATCATATCATCGGTACCCTCCTGTGATTTATAAATGGCTATCTCATAGAGTTCATCGTGCACCTGTAGTGTGAACTGTATTTTCCGCATCCACTCTTTTTCATGCTCGTGCGGATTGATTCCTTTTTCCGTTGCAAATACCATTCGTTCCAATGGCTGTGTTGTCCGGCGCACGACCGACCACTGGTCTTTTGTGTTAAGCATTTCCGGCAGTTCATGGTGCTCGTTCAGGTATTGAAGAATTTCCGCTCTTTCGGTCCTGAGCACTTCATCGAGTTGCCTGATCATCACATAGCGCAACGTTAAATAGAATGCAAAGCTGCCTGCCATGAAAATGATCACAGAAGTGGTGATGGCGATGCGGTTATACTTTGTAAACAATTTCATTACACCGAAAATTTATAGCCCATTCCGTAAACGCTCTGTATATAATCGCCTGCACCTGCCTGTATCATTTTCCTGCGCAGGTTTTTGATATGTGTGTAGATGAAATCGTGGTTATCGGCTATGTCCATATCATCGCCCCACAAATGTTCAGCGATAGCGTTTTTTGAAAGTATCCGGTTTTTATTGATCACAAAATAGAGCAGCAGTTCATATTCTTTTCTCGTAAGTACCAATGGGTCATTGTTAACAGTAACTGTTTTCCCTTTTATATCTATGCAGATCTCTTGAAACTGCAGCTGGTTATTGCCCTGCAGGTTTTTCCGCCTGATGATGGCGGCGATGCGCACACTCAATTCCGGTAAATGAAAGGGCTTGGTGAGGTAATCATCGGCACCCAGTTGTATGCCCGTGATCTTATCGTCTAATTCATTCCTGGCAGAGATAATAATGACCCCGTCTGTATTCTGGTTGGCTTTCAGCTGTTCCAGCAACTGCAGGCCATTGCCTCCGGGTAACATAATATCCAGCACAATGCAATCATAGTTATACCGTTCTATTTTCTCAAGCGCATCGGCATATTTTGTTACCGACTCACAGAGGTATTGCTGCTGTGTAAGGTAATCCACCATGCTCTTGTTCAGAGAGGGCTCGTCTTCTATGATCAGTATTTTCAAAACCGGTTCGTTTGAACAAAGTAAATACCCGATACTGAGCAAAAACTGAAGAAACGGCTACAGGAAATCATCTGCTGCCCGGTATGCTTTCACAAGCGCCAGTTCCCCTTCTTTTCCCGGCAACGCATTTCCATGTTCCATGCCCAGCACCCCTTTGTATCCCTTGTTATAGATATGCTTGAAGATATTGTGGTAATTCATTTCTCCTGTGCCGGGCTCTTTCCGGCCAGGGTTATCCCCAATCTGGAAATAACCGATCTCATCCCAAACTTTATTGATATTGCTGATGATATTCCCTTCATTCCGTTGCATGTGGTACATATCGAACAGTATCTTACAGGCCGGGCTGTTAACAGCCTTGCAAATCGCATAGGTCTGGTCTGTATGCCGTAAAAAAAGATCAGGCGTATCGCTCAGAGGTTCCAGTACCATTACCAGTCCATGCGGTTCCAGTACTTCTGCCCCCCTGCGTAATGTTTCAATTACATTGGCCGTTTGAATGCCTTCCGGCAGGCTGCGATCGTAATTACCCGGTACCACGGTGATCCATTTGGCACGGCAGCGTTTAGCCACATCTATTGAAGTTTTGCAGTATTCAATGAACTTATCACGCCATTCTTTTTTTCCGCTGCACATGGAAGTTTGTAAGGGCCAGTTGTCGAACACATTCACGAATACACCCATGGTCATGCCCAACTTTTCCAGTGTGTCGCCGATCTTTTGCTGCATCTCGGGACTGCGGTTCATCATACCATTGTCTTCAATGGCCCGGAAACCCAGGTTGTACGCGAATTTGATCTGGTCGATGAAATCGTTACCGGCATGGTTACGGAACATGCCGTCGTGGATACCATAATTGCAATGGAAAGGTTTTTCTTCCAACGGCTGGTTGGTATTGTTTTTTTTCTCGGAGGCAAACATTTCACTGGTAGTGAGCAAAGCGCCGCTTGCCAGCAAACCCTGTTGCATAAATTTTCTGCGAAGCATGGGATGGATATTTGTTGCTAAATTTACCGGAAACTTTATAATTACAAAACTTCCGTTTGCTTTTCTCAAAGCTATATGTTTCAAAAGTTTTCTTATACACAACCTAAAATGGGTTCTCCTTTCCGGATTGTTTTTTTTGCAGACGATGAACAAAGGGCCCATGAGCTGGCAGTTTCCTGCTTTGAACTGGTAGACAAGTACAACATGATCTTCAGTGATTACGACGACAATAGTGAGTTGAGTAAACTCTGCGCGCATGCCGGCAATGGCTGGCAGCCGGTTTCCCCGCCTATGATGGATTTGCTGCTCAAAGCTTCCAAAGCATGGGAGCAAAGCAAGAAGACCTACGATATCACGGCCGGACCACTCACCAAATGCTGGCGGCAGGCAAGGAAAGATAAAAAGCTTCCCAACGACTCACTTATCCGGGAGAAATGGTTGCTTACCGGATTCGATAAAATGCAGATTGATACAACCAAACAGGCTATCAACCTCACCCTCAAAGGCATGGAACTCGATTTCGGAGGTATTGCCAAAGGATATATTGCCAGGGAAGTGCTGCAATTGTTGACCCAATCAGGTATCCGGCAGGCATTGGTAGATGCGGGCGGCGATATGGTTATGAGTGATGCGCCACCCGGTAAAAATGGATGGATCGTGGGTATTACCATTCCGGAGCATACAGCATTGCTGATGCCGAAAAAATTATCGCTCTGTCATGCAGCCGTAACCACTTCGGGCGATGCTTATCAATACATCGTTCACAACGGAAAAAAATATTCACATATCATCGATCCCCGCACCGGCTATGCCATTACCGAACAAAAGAATGTGACCGTGGTGGCAACCGATGCGTCTCAGGCCGACTGGCTGGCCACCGCTTGTAGCATATTGCCGGTACCTGAAGCAAGAGCGCTGGCAACGAGCCTGGACGCTTCTTTTCTCATCACTGAATTGAAAGAAGGAAAAATCATTACCCATATTGCCGGCCGTTTCCCTGATTTTTGGCACCATAGCTAACAATTGTTCGTGAAATAATTGACTATCTTGAACGGCCTTAAAAAACGATTTTGCGAACCATATCATCATGAATTCAGGAAAAGACAGAACCAAGCAAACAAAATTCCTGGTATTGGGCATACTTTCTTATTTGCCCGCCAGCACACAAAACAATATCGTTGCATTCAAACCTTATGAACAACCTGTTCCGGGTTCTTTACTCAAGTTTAAAATGGTGCCGGTACCCCAGGGTGAATTTTCACTGGGTAGTCCGGCTACCGAAATGCACCGGCATAGCGATGAAGGTCCGCAGCATAAAGTAGGTGTTTCTGCTTTCTGGATCGGCGTGTACGAAGTAACCCGTGATGAGTTCGATGTGTTCCTCAAAGACGAAACCACCAGTCAGAATTCAGATGTGGACGCCGTTACCAGGCCTAGTCCGCAGTACATCGATTTCAGCCTGGGCATGGGCAAGGAAGGTGGCTTTCCCGCCAACAGTATGTCGCAATACTGCGCACTCATGTATTGCAAGTGGTTGTACCAGAAAACCGGCATCTTCTATCGGTTGCCTTCCGAAGCCGAATGGGAATATGCTTGCCGCGCCGGCAGCAATACCGCTTATTATTATGGCAATGATGCAGGCAAGATGAAAGATTATGCCTGGTTCAAAGAGAACAGTGATGATAAATTTCATAAAGTGGGACAAAAACTGCCCAATGCCTGGGGCATTTATGATATGCTGGGCAATGTGATGGAATGGACCCTCGATCATTACGAAGGGGATTACTATCAACATATCAACAACCAGGAAAAAGATCCCCTTGAAAAGCCGAACGAATCGGTGTATCCGAAATCTTTGAAAGGCGGGGGTTATGACACCGAAGCGGATGCATTGCGCAGCGCTACGCGTTTCAAATCAGATCCGTCCTGGAACCGCCGCGATCCGCAGATACCCAAAAGTAAATGGTGGCTCACCGATGCAGCCGCAGTGGGTTTCCGTATTGTACGGCCATTACAGCAACCAACACCTGAACAAGCAGAAGCCTTTTTTAAAACTTATCTTTCACAATAACCATCATCCTTTAAAAATTACCATATGAACAACGATGCTTACCTGAACTCACGAAGAAAATTTGTTAAACAAACAGCCACACTGGCCGGCGCCATGATGGCTGCTCCATTGCTTTCCAATGCCAATTTTTTCTCTGGCTCCGACGATGCTATTAAAATAGTATTGATCGGTTGCGGAGGCCGCGGTACCGGTGCCGCCATGCAGGCCCTCATGAGCAAACAAAATGTGCAACTGGTGGCCATGGCCGATGCTTTCCGGGATAACCTCGACAGGTGTTTGAACAACCTCATCAAAACTGCCGAATCATCCGGCAACAAAGCCATCAAAGACCGCATCACCGTGCCGGAAGAAAGAAAATTCACCGGCTTCGATGCTTACCTCAAAGCCATCCCATTGGCCGATGTGGTGATACTCGCCACTCCTCCCGGTTTCCGTCCCATTCATTTTGATGAAGCCATCAAACAGAACAAACACGTGTTCATGGAAAAGCCGGTGGCTACCGATCCCGCAGGTGTGCAAAAAGTACTGGCCACCGCTGCCATTGCAAAACAAAAGAAACTGAATGTGGTGGTGGGCCTGCAAAGGCGTTACCAGAACTCTTACCGCGAACTGTTCAAGCGTAAAGATGAAATAGGCGATATCGTTTCTGCGCAAGCCTGGTGGAACAATGATGGCGTATGGGTGAGGCCCCGCAAACCTGAGCAGACAGAAATGGAATATCAGATGCGTAACTGGTATTATTTCGTATGGCTTTGCGGCGACCATATTACCGAGCAGCATATCCATAACCTCGATGTGATCAACTGGTTCAAAGAAGGTTACCCGGTGAAAGCCCAGGGTATGGGTGGCCGCCAGGTACGCAAGGGAAAAGACAATGGAGAAATTTTCGATCATCACTATGTTGAATTCGAATACGCCGATGGCTCTTTATTGAACAGCCAGTGCCGTCATATTCCCGGCACCATGAGCCGCGTGGATGAATTATTAGTGGGCACCAAGGGCCGTATCCGTTGTGGCGCCGGCAGGATCACCGATGCAAAAGGCAATACCATTTACCAGTTCGACAGGAAAACAGAAAACAACCCTTACCAGACCGAGCACGATGAACTCTTTGCCGCTATCGCAAAAGGAGAATACCAATTTGCCGATGCGGAAAGAGGTGCCAAGAGTACCATGACATCTATCCTGGGAAGAATGGCCACGTACAGCGGACAGGTCATTGAATGGGATAAGGCGCTGAATTCAGGATTGGATCTGCATCCCAAAGTATATGATTTCGCCGCCACTCCGCCTGTATTGCCCAATGCAGATGGATTTTATCCCGTTGCCATTCCCGGCGTAACCAAGTACAGTTAAATAGCAAAACCAACTATGAAAAAAATAAGCATACTGGTATTGTTTGCCATCCTTTCATTTCATCATGCACAGGCACAGGCTGTTCCCATCTTCAATGGAAAAGACATCAACAACTGGACCATTCACGGAACAGAGAAATGGTATGTAGATCATGGCGAACTGATCTGCGAAAGCGGACCGGATAAACAATACGGATACTTGTCTACCAACAAAGCGTATAAGAACTTTACTTTAACAGTAGAATTCAAACAGGAAGCCAATGGCAACAGCGGCGTATTCTTCCGTTCTTCTATTGAAGGCACCAAGATCAGCGGCTGGCAGGCCGAAGTGGTGCCTCCCAACCTGCACACCGGCGGCATTTATGAGTCTTATGGACGTGGCTGGCTCATCAAACCCAAGCCGGAAGACGAACAGTGGCTGAAGATGGGTGAGTGGAATACCATGAAGGTTACTGCCATTGGCGACGAGGTTACCACCTGGCTTAACGGGCATGAGATGATCCATATCAAGGATGAAAAGATAGGCAAGGGCGAAGGGTTTATTGCCCTGCAAATCCACGATGGTGGCGGTATTAAAGTGAGATGGCGCAACCTGAAAATCGAAGAATTTAAATAATTCCTTCGTACCCATGAGTTTGGCATTGTTTACCCTCATTTTACTCTTAGGCGCTTTTTGTGCTGGCATGTTGGGGGCGCTAACCGGACTAGGAGGCGGCGTAGTATTGATACCATTGATAACATTGGGATTCGGGTACGATATCCGTTACGCCATCGGCACATCGTTGATTGCTTCCATTGCTACTTCCTCCGGGGCGGCGGCAGCTTATATCAAAGAGGGTATTACCAACATACGCATTGGTATGTTCCTGGAAATTGCCACTACATCAGGAGCGATCATTGGTGCGGCGGTGGCTATACTGATTCCCACGCATTTTGTTGCCATGCTTTTCGGATTGGTGCTCCTGTTCTCTGCTGTGATGACCCTGCGCAAGCAGGAAGAACATATCGCCGTCAATTCTCCTTTTGCAGCCAAACTAAAAATGGGCGGAACTTATCCTTCAAAACAAGGAATGGTAAGTTATGGCGTCCGGAATGTATTCGGGGGATATTTGATCATGACACTTGCGGGTATTCTTTCCGGTATCCTGGGCATTGGCTCCGGCGCGGTTAAGGTCGTGGCCATGGACATCATGATGCGCGTACCTTTTAAAGTGTCTACCACCACCAGTAATTTCATGGTGGGCGTTACCACGGCGGCGGGCGCAGTTGTTTACCTGCAAAGAGGATATATACAACCGGGACTCGCTTTACCGGCCATCATCGGTGTTTTACTGGGTGCCATGGCAGGATCAAAGATATTGATGAATGCACAGGTTAAATGGCTGCGCATATTATTCAGCATCGTTATTGGATTGATGGCTTTTGAAATGATCTATAACGGCATTACACATAAACTATGAATTGGTTTTCTTCTCAATACTGGCAGCAACGCGATATGGAGCGCATGATAGGCAAATGGCTGCGCGCAGGCGTGTTCCTTTCAGCAACAGTAGCGCTATTGGGAGGCATATTGTATTTACAACAGGTACACGAAATACCCGATTATAAAACATTTCACGGTGCTGCGGCGCAGTTCAGGTATTTATCCGGCATCCTGCATGGAGTGGCTGCATTCGATGGTGCTTCCATCATACAACTCGCAGTTGTACTGTTGATTGCAACACCCATTTTAAGGATTGCATTCTCTGTGCTGGCCTTCGCCATTGAAAAAGACAAACTCTATGTGATCATCACACTGATCGTTTTGTGCATCATCCTCTTTGGCATGTTCAGCGGCCTGGGTGGCTAATTTAACACCTCGTTAATAAACACTTGGCAATGTTTTTGGTCTTCTAGTATTTATTAATCACTCAAAATTGGAAGATCATGAAAAGCCTAGTGTATAGTATCCAGCATTTACTCAAAAGGAAACTCAATATCTACCCGGTTTCAATTTCCGACAAAACCGATCTTCAGAAAGACCTCGACATGACCGATTGGGAGAAAGCTTATTTGCTGAATGCCGTTGAACAAAACTGGCATATCCATATATCCGACAACGATGCAGCCAATATTGCAAACCTCGGTCAATTGATGGCCATCGTACGCCAACAATACCTCCCTCCAAAAAACTAACACAGCACCATTTATCTTTTTGCAGGGAGAGGATTTGTCCCGGTTATAAAATATACCATACCTTTAATCATCAGATGATATGATGATTAGTGCAGACCCCCGTTAAAAAATATTGTCTCAGCGATGAAGTGGCCTCCAAGCTGCAACAGCAGATCGCCTCGGGAAAATACAAGGCTGGCGACCAGCTGCCTACCGAGCCGGAGCTGATGGAGCTTTTTGGCGTTGGCCGTTCCACCATACGCGAAGCCATCCGGTTACTCGTTAATTCCAGGCTGCTGCGTGTAAGGCAGGGACTCGGCACTTTCGTTGAATTACAGCATGGAACCTGTATTCCCTGGTATGAACGCCTGCAAAATGCAAAAGGTCCCGACTTACAGGAAGTAAGGCAACTGCTGGAATTGAAAATCGCCGAAAAAGCAGCGCTCAACCGGACGCAGAAAGACATTACCCAGATGACCCGGTTCCTCAAAAAAAGATACGAAGCTGCTGTCAACAATGAGATTGCCGCCTGTATCGCGGCCGATATCCAATTCCATATCAGCATTGCAGAAGCTGCCAAAAACGATATACTGGCAGACCTCTACAAAACCATTGCCGCTCAAATCGAAAAGTCTTTCCAGGAAGTCTTCAGCGACACCAGTGCATTCCTGAATGTACATGAAGCGCATGCCGACCTCCTGCAAAATATTATTGATAAGGACCCGAGAAAATCCTGGCAATGTGCCGCGAAGATTACCGGACAGCCGGTTCAATAGCATAAAATAATTAGAGAAACCATCCATACTAAACCCAAACGATCTGCGCGCCTTCGAAAATTGAAGTCACAATTCTTTTGCATGAATCATTCTACTCATCGCAGCGGTAATGCTGCCTGTTATTTTATTATCGCTTTTGTATGCTGTATCAATGCAGTCGTTGCACAGCAGCCTGTTTTATGGCTTTCAGATGCCATCAAAACCGGACTGGGCAATTACCAGTCCATCCAGGCCAAACAACATTACCTGCAGGCTTCCAGCGCCCTGGTGCAAAACGTTAAGAACGATTATCTGCCCAATGTCATCGCCGGATTGCAACAAAGCTATGGTACCATCAATGGACAGTTTGGCCCGATGGCACCCGCTGTAACAGGCGTTGCTTCAGCAGGGCCATCTTACGGCAAACAGAGTTGGGCGGCCGCTTTCGGGGCGCTCTATGTGATCAATACCAACTGGGAAGCGTTCAGCTTCGGCAGAAAGCAGTCGAGGATCGATGCTGCCAATGCACAGGTCAAAAGAGATTCGGCCGATCTCTTGCAGGAACAGTTCATTCAAAGTGTAAAGATCAGTTCTGCTTATCTCAACCTGCTCATTGCACAAAGGTTTATCCTGAACGCACAATCCAATCTCGACAGGGCCAATGCCATCAGGAAAGTAGTG
This sequence comes from Asinibacterium sp. OR53, assembly GCF_000515315.1. Lineage (NCBI taxonomy): Bacteria > Pseudomonadati > Bacteroidota > Chitinophagia > Chitinophagales > Chitinophagaceae > Asinibacterium > Asinibacterium sp. OR53. The sequence continues at coordinate 1,480,779 of NZ_KI911562.1, read as the reverse complement.
ATGGCCAGGACCTTATCTGGCCTTAATCCCGGTGTGGATTCTTCTATTGCCAATGCAGAAGTATCGAGGGCTACACTCGCTTTGATCGATGCTACAGGTAACGAACAGCAACTGCGTAATCAACTGGCACAGTTACTCAATACCAGTCCCGCGCCCTTTGTACTGGACAGCGCTTTTCTAAAAAACATGCCTGCTGCTTACCATACCGATTTCGACGTTCGTCAAAATCCACAGGCGCAGTTTTTTGCCAGTCGTATTACGCAAAGCAGTTTATCAGAAACAGCCATCCGAAAAACCATATTGCCCGGTGTGAACCTGTTTGGCATCTTCCAAAGCAGGGGATCTGGTTTTGATTATAATTATACACCGGATTATCCCGACAGGTATTCGAAAAGTTATTTTAGCGGCATCAACCCTTCGCGCAGCAATTATGTTGCGGGTCTGTCTGTTTCCTGGAACCTGATGAGTCCATCCAAGATCAAACACCAGGCAGCAGCGCAGCATTTCATTACCCAGGCTTACGAGTCTGAATACGACCTGGTGAATACCCAATTGAAAGATCAACTGATTCTTTCCGATCAACGCATTGAAAATGCCCTCCAGGCTTGCAAGGAAGTGCCCAGACAATACAAAGCGGCATCAGATGCTTATTTACAGAAAAGCGTTTTATATAAAAACGGGCTGGCCAATATTGTAGACCTCCAGCAAGCATTGTATGCAGTAAATAAAGCAGAAACAGATATCGGTGTGGCTTTTATCAATGTATGGCAGGCCTTGCTGTTGAAGGCAGCAGCCTCGGGTGATTTTGATTTATTCCTGAAACAGGTAAAATAATAGTTAGTATGAACATGATCCGTTTTGCACTGCGTAAACCGATCAGCATCATGGTGCTGGTTGCAGGATTGTTTTTCTTTGGTATCAAAGCCGTGAACAGCATCAAGATCGATATATTTCCCAAGCTCGATTTACCTGTTATGTACCTGGCCCACCCTTTTGGCGGTTATACGCCCGACCAGATGGAAGCGCTTTTTGGCAAGCAATATGTCAACATTCTTTCTTATGTCAATGGTATCAAAACTGTTGAGACCAAAAACATCCAGGGACTTACCCTCATCAAGATCACTTTTTATCCGGGCACCAATATGGCGCAGGCTTCTGCGGAATTGAGCGCCAGCGCCAACCGTATACAAGCCATCTTCCCGCAGGGGTCGCAGCCGCCTTTCATCATCCGTTTCGATGCTTCCACTTTACCTGTTGGACAACTGGTACTGCGCAGTAATGTGCGTACCAACAACGAGCTGATGGACATGGCCAACGTTTATGTGCGCGCCTCATTCACTGCCATACCCGGCCTGCTTTCTTCACCTCCTTTTGGCGGTAATGTAAGAACCATCGTTGTTAAAGTTGATCCTACGCTGCTACGCTCGCATAACCTGACACCCGATCAGGTGGTAGAAGCATTGAAGGTGAACAACCAGACAACCCCTTCTGGCAATATCCGTATAGGCGATACCAACTATATTTCACCCACTAATACGTTGATTAAAACAGTAAAAGATTTTGAGAACATTCCTTTATTCAAAGGCGGCGTACAGAATCTTTACCTGCGTGATGTAGCTACAGTAGAAGACGGCGCCGACGTAACAGTGGGATATGCTTTGGTAAACGGCAAACGCTCTGTTTACCTCAGTATTGCAAAAAGCGGAGATGCATCTACCTGGGAAGTGGTTCAGAAACTGAAACAAGCGCTCCCCAGATTACAATCGCAATTACCGGAAGATGTTACATTGTCGTACGAATTCGATCAGTCTACCTATGTGATCAATTCCGTGAAAAGCCTGTTGAGTGAAGGCGCCATCGGAGCTATCCTTACCGGTTTGATGGTATTGTTGTTCCTGGGCGATAGCAGGGGAGCATTGATCGTGATCCTCACCATTCCTACATCTATCATATCCGGTGTTTTGTTCCTGAATCTTTTCGGGCAAACCATCAATATCATGACGTTGAGCGGACTGGCATTGGCCATTGGTATATTGGTGGATGAGAGTACGGTAACCATCGAGAACATCCACCAACACTTCGATATGGGTAAACCCAAGGCGCTGGCCATCTGGGATGCCTGTAAAGAAATCGCATTCCCTAAGCTGTTAATCCTTTTCTGCATTCTTGCAGTATTCGCGCCGGCATTTACCATGAGCGGTATTCCCGGTTCCTTGTTTCTGCCATTGGCGCTGGCCATTGGTTTTTCCATGATCGTATCTTATTTCCTGGCGCAGACATTCGTGCCCATCATGGCCAACTGGATCATGAAAAGTCACAAAGCCGGCAAAAAGAAAAAAGGCAGACTTTCTGAAGATGAAGCCCAGTTCAAAACATCGGCACTCACAAAAGAATCGGAGAAAGATACCTGGGATCAGAAAAAAGTACTCATCGAACAATGCGAGAGCGGTGATAAAAAATCATTGACACGTTTTGAAAAATTCAGGAATCGTTTCATCCGTTTCAGCGAAAGGTTGATGCCTTACCGCAAACCCATCACCATTGTTTATGTGCTCGTTATTTCCGGCCTTGCCTGGTGGATGCTCTCTTCTATAGGCAGGGATGTATTACCCAAAGTAAACAGTGGCCAGTTCCAGGTGCGTTTACGTGCACCCGAAGGAACCAGGGCAGAACGTACAGAAGAAAAGACCATCAAGGTGCTCAATATCATCAAGTCTATTGTAGGCGCTGAAAACATCAATGTGACTTCTGCTTTTGTTGGTCAGCATCCTTCACAGTTTTCTACCAGCCCTATTTATCTATTCATGCCTGGTCCGCAAGAAGCCGTAATACAAGTAAGTCTTAAAGAAGGTTACAAAACCAATCTCGATGAATTGAAAGACAAGATCCGCGAGCGGATGAAACAGGAAGTACCGGATGTAAAGCCATCTTTTGAACCGATTGAGTTAACTGAAAAGATATTGAGCCAGGGCTCTCCTACTCCTATCGAAGTAAGGGTATCGGGCAGAAATAAAAAGATCAATGAACTCTATTCTGCAAAGATCATCGATCGCCTGAAAGAGATCAGTTACCTGCGCGATGTGCAGTTGGGCCAATCTACTAAGTATCCTACTATTAATGTAAACGTTGACCGTGTAAAAGCTGCGCAATTGGGTCTTGACATGAATGATGTATCAAGATCGCTCATCACCTCCACTTCTTCATCCCGCTTCACCGACAAAAATATCTGGATGGACGAAAAGGCGGGATACAGTTACAGTGTGCAGGTGGAGGTTCCGGAAAGTAAAATGGCCAGCACCAATGATCTCAAGGAAATCGCATTGCAAAAGAATGCTGTCCGGCCTGTATTAGGCGATGTGGCTACGTTAGCCACTGGTACTGCCTACGGCGAGAACGACAACCTGGGCGCTATGCCTGCCTTGTCTGTAACAGCCAATGTTCACAAAACAGACCTCGGCGCTGCATCGAACGATGTAAAAAAAGCGATCGCTTCTCTTGGTGAATTGCCACGTGGGTTGAGCATAGAGCCCATTGGTTTGAGTACTACGCTCACCGAAACGCTGGACAGCCTGCAATCGGGACTCATCGTAGCTATTGTGGTAATCTTCCTCATGCTGGCTGCCAACTTCCAGTCTTTCAAAGTATCACTGGTGGTATTGGCCACTGTGCCGGCTGTATTGCTGGGCTCCTTGTCGCTATTGATGTTAACGGGTTCAACACTGAACCTGCAGTCGTATATGGGCATCATCATGTCGGTAGGCGTTTCTATTTCCAACTCCGTACTGCTGATCACCAATGCCGAACAGTTGCGCAAACACAATGGCAACGCGTTCTTATCGGCCAAAGAAGCGGCAGCGCTGCGATTGCGCCCTATATTGATGACAGCATTGGCCATGGTGGTGGGCATGATACCCATGGCCAGCGGTTTAGGTGAAGCAGGCGACCAATCGGCGCCGCTGGGAAGAGCCGTGATCGGCGGATTGATCGCTTCTACATTCGCTGCGTTGTTCATATTGCCCGTGATATTTGCATGGGCGCAGGAAAAATCGGGCACACAGTCTGTTTCACTGGATCCGGAAGACAAAGAAAGCAAACACTATATCCGTTCACTTTTCGATAACCGTACAAAACATGCGTAAAACATTCAACAAACTATATCCATCACTGGCAGCGGGTCTTTCATTCCTGATCGTAGCCGGTTGTAACTCAGGTGAGGCAAAGAAAGAAAAAGAAACACATGCGGTGGCACTTCCGGCCGCAGAAGTTGTGCTGGTACAAAAACAGCAGTTAACCGCATCGCTTCAGATGCCCGGTGAGCTGGTTGCTTTTCAGCAGGTAGATATCTATGCTAAAGTGAGCAGCTTTGTAAAAAAGATACATGCCGATGTAGGAACGCAGGTAACCCAGGGTCAGTTACTGGCCACTATGGAAGCGCCCGAGATCGGTTCTCAATTATCGGGGGCCGAATCAAAGCTCAAATCTTTCGAAGCCATCTACCTCGCCAGCAAAGCGAATTATGAAAGGCTGTTGGAAACAAGCAAAACCCCGGGAACCATTTCTCCTAACGACCTCGATCTGGCATTGGCCCGCCAAAAATCTGATTACGCGCAATTGCAGGCTGCCAAAGCAGCTTATCATGAAGTAACTGCCAACAAAGACTATCTCGAAATAAGGGCGCCTTTCAATGGCATCATTACAGCGCGCAATGTGAACCCCGGCGCTTATGTAGGCCCTTCGGGTAAAGGATCAGAACTGCCGATGTTTACCTTACAGGAACAGAAAAAACTACGTCTTGTGATTGCTGTTCCCGAAGCATACAGCAGTTACCTGCACGATAACAGCGGCGTGAAATTCTCTGTGAAAGCATTCCCCGGCCAGGTGTTCAGTGCGACAGTGAACCGACTCGCAGGCGCACTCGATACCAGGCTCCGTTCGCAAAGGATCGAAATGGATGTATTGAATGCGGATAAAAAATTATTACCCGGTATGATCGCAGATGTTAACCTTCCGCTGAATAACAAAGACAGCAGCCTCACGGCGCCTAAATCTGCTGTACTCAATGCCAGTACCGGCACTTTTGTGATCAGGGTAAACAACAACAAAGCAGAATGGGTGCCGGTACAAAAGGGCAACGAGGTAAATGGCAATGTTGAATTATTCGGAAAGCTTAACGCCGGTGATACCCTCATCAAAGCGGCCAATGAAGAGATCAGGGATCATTCCGATATACATATTAAGCTGAAAAATTAAGATTTGCGCCTGTTCTAATCGTCATCCTGAGCGAGCGAAGAATGTCATCCTGAGCGAGCAAAGCGAGTCGAAGGACCTGCTCGAACATTCAGGCAGATCCCTCGGCTACGCTCGGGATGACGGCTTAATGAGTATTATCTTCGGCTTGCAATAAGCAGGTTTAGGTCGGTGTATTTCAGGTCGAATTTCTGGCTGATGTAAAAATCAGTGAGGGCTCCTTTGAACATATAGATCCCTTCGCGGAGATTAAAATTGTGCCAAACCATTTCTTCCAATCCGCCTTCATCGCTCACTTCCAGTATCAATGGCATCAGCACGTTGCTGATGGCCTGACTGGCGGTACGCGCAAATCCGCTGGGGATATTGGGTACACAATAATGGATCACATCGTGTTTGATGAAAGTGGGGGATTCATAACTGGTTAGCTCGCTGGTCTCAAAACAACCGCCGCGATCAATGGCCACATCAATGATGATGCTGCCTTTGCGCATCGCTGCTACCATGGCTTCTGTTACTACTACAGGAGCACGGCCATATTCATTGCTGAGAGCGCCCACAGCCACTTCGCAGGTTTTTAATTGCTTCGATAAAATACGCGGTTCCAGTACGGAAGTCCAGATGCGTTGCCCCAGGTTGTTCTGCAATTGTTTCAACCGGTACACATCGCTATCGAACACTTTCACCGAAGCACCCAATGCCAATGCATTGCGTGTAGCAAATTCACCAACGATACCTGCGCCGATGATCACTACTTTGGTGGGTGGTATACCGCTGATACCTCCCAGCAACACGCCCTTGCCGTTATTGAAACTGCTCAGGTACTGTCCTGCAATCAGCATCACCGCACTACCGGCGATCTCACTCATACTGCGCACGATGGGATAAGTACCGCTGTCGTCTTTGAAATTTTCAAAGCTGAGCGCAGTCACTCTTTTCTCCATCATCTTTTCTATATGCTCTTTTTTGAGGGCAGATAAATGTATGGGGGAGATAACGGTCTGGTTCATCTGTAACAGTGGCATGTCTTCTTCCACCGGCGGTGCGCTTTTCACCAGGATGGGGCATTTGAAAATATCGGCCCGGTCGTACACAATACGGGCGCCCATCTCTGAATAATCCTTATCGGAATAGTTACTTCCCTCGCCTGCTTTGTGTTCCACGGCCACCTGGTTACCATTCGCCACCAATACCCCTACCGCATCGGGCGTTAATGCAATCCGGTTTTCCTGGAAAGCGATCTCTTTGGGGATGCCGATATTGAGTTTGGCGCCCTGCGGTTTTACATCGAGCACTTCTTCCAGGGGTTCATAAGTAATAGACGGACTGATTGCGGGTTTTGAAGTTGCCATAAAAAGACAATGCGGGCTGGGTTTAAGTGAGTATAGGTAAAGTTAACTTTTTTAATGGAGAGTTTCAGGGCTTTCCTGGAGGCTGTATATCCGGCGGGTGCCTTCGTCCAGCACTTCCAGTACAATATGCAGGGTATCATCGGGTAATAATCCGGCCGCCTTATCAGGCCATTCCACCAGGCATACTGCTTTGCTATACAATTGGTCTTCTATACCAGCCTGTATGGCTTCTTCTTCATCTTTTAACCGGTACCAGTCCATGTGGTAGATGGTCCCCGCTAACGGACTCCGGTATTCATTTACAATAGCAAAAGTGGGACTGCCTATCGAATCTTTCACACCCAACTCTTCACATAAAGCATGAATGAAAGTGGTCTTCCCCGATCCCATAGCAGCATGGAATGCCCATACCCTTTTTTGTTTACCTTCTTTCCATGCGAGCTTTGCCGCCTGCCTGATCTGTTCCAGGCTAAAAATAGCATCCATGATGCAAAGATAGACCCGGGCCCCATCTATGCAACATAGATGTAGAAATAGTTTCTTTATCGAAACAACAGCCCCATTCAGTTGTGGTAAATTTGCAGGGTAATTTTAATTAAGACCGTTATGGAAAAAGTGAACTGGAAAGTAGAAGGTATGAGTTGTACCAATTGCGCCCTCACGGTAGATAAATTCTTGCAGGGGAAAGGCATGCAGCAGGTGAAAGTAAATTTTGTAGGGGGCGATGTAAGTTTCGAGATCAATAATGGCGCCTCTAAACAGGAATTGGAGAAAGGCATTGAAGGATTGGGATACCATGTATTGAATGGCGAGGGTGCAAAGAGCAAAGGCAGCAAGAAATTATTCAGGAATCATTTGCAACGTTTTACCTGGTGTATCATTTTCACTGCGCCGCTGATGTTGCACATGATCCCGGGTGTTCACATTCATTTCCTGATGAATCCTTATGTACAATTGGCGCTTACCATACCGGTGTTCGTGATTGGCATGGATTTTTTTGGGCGCAGTGCTATTAAAAGTTTGTTGAAAGGGATACCCAATATGAATGTGCTCATTGCACTGGGTTCGATCGCAGCATTTGTGTACAGCCTTTATGGTACGCTGACCGGACAAGCAGAACAATATCTTTTTTACGAAACCGCAGCAGCGATCATTACCCTGGTATTTTGGGGCAACTGGCTGGAAGATAAATCTGTTGAGACCACACAGGCGGCGTTGAAAAAATTAGCGGTGAGCCAGAAAGTGATGGCCAATATGATCGCTTACGATGAACAACACCAGGAGCATATTTTTCCGGTAGAAAGCAGCAGTCTTAAAGTGGGCGATCTCGTACTCATCAAAAGCGGCGAGCCTGTTCCAATGGATTCCAAAATATTATGGGGAGAAGCCAATGTCAATGAAGCCATTGTTACCGGTGAAAGCATTCCGGTTGAGAAAAAAATGAATGACCTGCTGATCGGTGGCAGTGTTATAGAATCGGGCACGCTTAAAGCTTATATCACTGCAGTAGGGGAAGATACCGTACTGGCCAATATTTTAAAACTCGTTCGAGAAGCACAAACTGAAAAGCCACCTGTTCAACAATTGGCCGATAAGATCAGTGCCATTTTCGTTCCTACGGTATTAAGTATTGCTTTGCTGGCATTTTCAGGTAACTATTTCTTCGGACATCAACCTTTCAGCAGCAGTTTGCTGAGAAGCATTGCTGTATTGGTTATTGCCTGTCCCTGTGCAATGGGACTGGCCACACCTGCAGCCATTGCAGTGGGGTTGGGACGTGCGGCGCGCAATGGTGTACTGTTTAAAAATGCGCGTAGTCTCGAGATATTCAAAAGCATCCGCCAGGTGGTATTTGATAAAACCGGAACGCTTACTACCGGTCAGTTTACAATAGCCGGCTTTCATGCAACAGGTAATGCCGATGATTTTAAACGCATCGTTTTTTCATTGGAGAAATATTCCAATCACCCCATTGCGCGTGCCATCACCAAAGAATGGAAAATAAAAGACGATATACGTTGGAGTAAAATAGAAGAGATAAAAGGACTGGGCATGCAGGCAACGGATAAAGAAGGCAACCAGTACCTGGCCGGATCATACAAAGCCGCTGCTGCACATACGGGCGACGACAAGCACAATATCTACCTGCTTCGCAATAATGAACTACTGGGATGGATAGATGTGAGCGATAAGATCAGACCCGAAGCCGCATCGGTAATTGCGGCCCTGAAAGCCAGGGGCATGACTACCATATTACTCAGTGGTGACAGGAAAGAAAAGTGTGAGCAGGTTGCCGCACAACTCGGAATCGATCAGGTCATCGCAGAACAAACACCCCAACAGAAGCTCGATCAGATTGCCGCTTTTAATGCAAAAGCGCCTACTGCCATGGTGGGTGATGGCATCAACGATGCGCCGGCACTGGCCAAAGCTACCGTAGGTATCTCTTTGAGCGATGCTTCGCATGTAGCTATGCAAAGTGCACAAGTGGTATTGATGAACCACGGACTGAAAAACCTGCCGCTGGCATTGGGATTGGGCAGGCATACTTATATTACCATCAAAGAAAACCTGTTCTGGGCTTTTGCTTACAACATAGTAGCCATACCAGTTGCAGCATTGGGCTTTTTAAATCCTACTTTTGGTGCATTGGTCATGGGACTCAGCGATGTAGTACTGGCCATCAATTCTGTAAGACTCAATTTTAAAAAGGTTGCGTGATCATGCAAACGCCGCTTTCTGTTCTGCAACATTACTGGCGGTATGATGGTTTCCGTCCGATGCAGGAGGAGATCATACATTCCGTGCTGGATGGCAATCCTACCCTGGCATTGCTGCCTACTGGTGGCGGCAAGTCTATTTGCTTCCAGGTACCGGGCTTGCTCATGGATGGGCTCTGTGTTGTGATCAGTCCGCTCATTGCGTTGATGCGCGACCAGGTAGACAACCTGCTGCAAAGAGATATTCCAGCAGTGGCTATACACAGTGGATTGGATCAGGCAGCTGTCAGGCGGGTTTTGCGGCATGCAGCACATGGCGATTATAAATTTCTTTATTTATCGCCTGAAAGATTGGAATCAACCCTTTTCAAAGAATACTTATCGGCACTTGACATAGGGCTGGTTGTAGTGGATGAAGCCCATTGTATTTCCCAGTGGGGTTATGATTTTAGACCACCTTATTTACGCATCGCAAACTTGTTGGATGAATTACCTGGCGTACCAGTGATCGCACTCACTGCTTCCGCAACGCCGTTGGTACAAGATGATATCATCGACAAATTAAAATTCCGACAGCCAAAAATTTTCAGACAGTCTTTTGAACGGCCCAATTTATCATACAGTTGTTTCCAGTCTGATAGCAAGTTCAATAAACTCATGGACGTGCTGCAAAAAGTACCCGGCAGCAGCATTGTGTATGTGAACAGCCGCAGGCTTACCAAAGAACTTGCATACCTCTTACAATTACAGGGTATCAGCGCCGATCATTACCACGCCGGACTACCGCAGGAAGAAAGAGAAAACAGACAGCAACTTTGGATCGAGGGCCGGTTGAGGGTAATGGTGTGCACCAATGCTTTTGGTATGGGCATCGATAAACCCGATGTACGCTCCGTGATCCATTACACCATACCGGAGTGCCTGGAAAATTATTACCAGGAAGCAGGAAGGGCCGGAAGAGATGGTGTAAAATCTTATGCAGTGCTCTTGTACCAGCAGGAAGATAAGGAACAGCTGGAATCCATGCCAGATAAGCGTTTCCCGCCTATAACAGTGATCAAAGAAATTTACCAGTCGCTGGCAGATTATTTACAGATACCGGTTGGGTTGGGAGAAGGCAATTATTATGATTTTGATTTCTCTACTTTCACGCGCAATTTCAACCTCGATCCATTATTGGTGATGAATACGTTGAAAGTGCTGGAACTGGAGGGACATCTCAGCTTTGAAGAAACCATTTTTCTGCCCACCCAGGTGGCGTTCATTGCTTCCAGGGAATTGCTTGAAGCATTTGAAAATGCGCATCCCGAACTGGATCCGCTTATTAAAGTTTTGTTGCGTACTTATGAAGGCATCATCGACAACCGCGTATCTGTTTTCGAAAAACAGATTGCCCGCTTATGCCGTTTGAGCATCGATGAAGTGCATCGTCAATTATTGCAGTTGAAAGCTTACGGCATTATCGAATACCTGCCGCAAAAAGAAACGCCGCAGATCCATTACCTGCTCAACCGCGCACCCGCGCAATACCTATACATAGACCAAGACACCTACTTGCTCCGCAAACAGCAATACGCCGATCGCGTGAAGCAAATGTTGCAGTACACAGCATTGTCTGAAGCATGCCGAAGCCAGTTCATCGCCCGTTATTTTGGAGATGAGGCTGTTGGCGACTGTGGTATCTGTGACAACTGTCTTGAGCGTAAAAAGAAACCAGTTACGTCCGCAGAATTCAAACAGATAGAGACAGCCATCCGGGAACAGTTACAAAACGGCATAACAACTACTCCTCTTTTATTAAAGTCTTTGCGCCAATGGAACAGGGAAAAAATATGGACTGTTCTCGAATTCCTTCAGGGCGAAAGGGTCATTGTTATAGACGAAGAGGGGCAAATCATGCCTTCTGTGTGATTCAATTTTTGGACTAAACAGTTTGTGATATGGAACTATACTTTAAGATCAAACCGGTCAAGATTCATCACTTTGGTCCACGCTGCCACAAAATCTTTCACAAATTTCTCTCCTGCATCAGCGCTTGCATATACTTCGGCTAAAGCCCTTAATTCTGATTGCGAACCAAAGACCAGGTCGGCACGAGTAGCTGTCCATTTCAATGCACCGGTTTTTCTGTCCTTGCCTTCAAACAATTCCTGGTGTTCATCTTTAGCATTCCAGACAGTGTTCATATCGAGCAGGTTTACAAAGAAATCATTGCTCAATACTTCTTTACGGCTGGTAAATACGCCATGCGCAGAACCATCGGCATTCGTATTCAATACGCGTAAACCACCAACAAGTACAGTCATTTCAGGAGCGGTCAATGTGAGCAGTTGCGCTTTATCAACCAACAACGCTTCTGTTGATACAGAAAACTTTGTTTTCAGGTAATTACGGAAGCCATCTGCCATTGGTTCTAATACTGCAAAAGACTCCACATCTGTTTGCTCCTGCAAAGCATCCATACGCCCCGGTGTGAAAGGAACTTTTATAGTATGACCTGCATCCTTCGCGGCTTTCTCTACACCTGTGCAGCCGGCTAATACAATCATATCCGCGATGGAAATCTTCTTCCCGTCTTTTTGTGCAGCATTGAAATCCTTTTGGATCGTTGTTAATTTGTCCAGCACCTTTGATAATTGCGCAGGATTATTGACAGCCCAGGATAGCTGTGGCGCAAAACGGATACGCGCACCATTGGCACCGCCACGCTTGTCGGAGCCACGAAAGGTTGATGCAGAAGCCCAGGCTGTTGAGACCAGTTGAGAAACAGATAAGCCTGAATGCAAAATGGTACCCTTTATTGCTTCAACATCGCTTTCATCTATCAGTTTATGATTTACGGCTGGAATGGGATCCTGCCAGATCAATTCTTCCTGGGGAACATCAGGACCTAAATACCTTGCACGGGGTCCCATATCCCTGTGTGTTAATTTAAACCAGGCCCTTGCAAACGCATCGGCAAACTGATCGGGGTTTTCCATAAACCGCCTTGCTATTTTCTCGTATACAGGGTCCATCCGCAGCGACAGATCTGTTGTAAGCATTTTTGGCAAATGCTTTTTATTCGCATCAAATGCATCCGGAATTGTTGCCCCCGCACCTTTCGCTACCCATTGATGCGCGCCTGCAGGGCTTTTTTCCAATTCCCATTCATAGCCAAATAAATTCCAGAAGAAATTATTGCTCCATTTTGTTGGTGTAGTGGTCCATATTAATTCCAAACCGCTAGTAATGGCATCTGCACCTTTTCCAGTACTGAATTTGCTTGCCCATCCCAGGCCCTGTTCTTCTATGCTGGCCGCTTCCGGTGCAGCGCCTACAAGCGCTGCGTCGCCTGCACCATGTGTTTTTCCGAATGAATGTCCGCCTGCGATCAATGCAACGGTCTCTTCATCATTCATTGCCATGCGCGCAAATGTTTCCCGGATGTCTTTTGCTGCCGCAACCGGATCAGGGTTGCCATCGGGTCCTTCCGGGTTCACATAGATCAGTCCCATTTGTACGGCAGCCAGTGGGTTTTCCAACTCACGTTCTCCACTGTAACGGCTGTTAGGCCCGCCGCTTAGTTCCAGCCATTTCTTTTCATTTCCCCAATACACATCTTCTTCAGGTTGCCATACGTCTTCACGACCGCCAGCGAAGCCAAAAGTTTTAAATCCCATTGATTCCAGGGCAATATTTCCTGCGAGGATCATCAGATCGGCCCAGGAAATTTTGCTTCCGTATTTTAATTTGACAGGAAGCAGCAGACGGCGTGCTTTATCCAGGTTACCGTTATCGGGCCATGAATTAAGCGGGGCAAAACGTTGCTGACCTGCACCCGCACCACCGCGTCCATCACCGGTTCTGTAAGTGCCCGCGCTATGCCAGGCCATGCGAATGAAGAATGGACCATAATGACCGAAATCAGCGGGCCACCAATCCTGCGAATCGGTCATCAAAGCATGCAGGTCTTTCTTCACTGCTTCCAGGTCGAGGCTTTTGAACGCTTCGGCATAATTGAAATCCTTATCCATGGGATTGGATAATGCAGCGTGCTGGCGAAGGATGTTTAATTTTAACTGGTTGGGCCACCAGTCGCTGTTCTTTGTTCCGCCGCCACCCGTACTTTGTTTTTTTAAAGTGCCATTATGAAACGGGCATTTGCTGATATCGCCTGATATGTTTTCCATACTTTACAATTTTTGTAAGTGAGTGATTGTTCAGCAATACGCTGTATCGCTTATATCAAAACAAATTTATGATTCCTGATACATAAATTCAATCGATTAAATCTATACTATGATAGGTGGAAGCTATTAATATTTTAAAAGCTGTTGGCTATTTCTAAGGAGCTTGATTACTCAACTCATATTCATACAGGCGGGTTCTGACTTTATCGATCCGGGATAGCCCAACTCATTGTATTCATACACCGATTACGATGACCGGTTGGCAGTTCTCTAATTCCTTCAAAGTGAACGGATTACTACTATAGATGAAGAAGGCCTTGCCTTGCATACGTTTAATACTTAATTGATAATTTATTATTGTTTTTCAGTAATTTTTTATTATTTAGTATTAAAATAATTTTTATGGAGAAAATGAAACGGTTCAATATTGCCGCGCTCCTCTCTGTATTGATGCTGGCTTATTGGGGACTTCAATTTTTTCATTTTGCCGACGGAATACCTCGGAATCGATGGGGTGCGCAGCTGGTGGGAGAAAAACCGCTGTCATCCATTGACCGGCAAATCAGTCATATCAATGATTCTCTTCCGCATTATCGGTACCAGCAAATTAAACAGCAACTCCTCCAATCAAAAGAGAAGCAGGAAGCAGTTAACAGCACGTTTCAAACTTTGGATTTGGGGTCATTTGGGCTGAGAAACAAATGGAATTCACCAGGGGATTCTTATTTATCGTTAAAAAATTATTCCCTGGATACTCAAAGTTACGTTTATCATGACAGTGGTAAAACCTATTTGTCTTCACCGGTATGGGATAACTTTGTTATCAATGCAGATGGCACCGTCGATTATACAAAAGGGCATTGGGTTGCAAAGCCGTTGAAAATTGATATCAGTGCCGATGACAAGCCATCAGAGAAAAGTGTCAATCAAGCGAAAATTATTCAGATACCACTCTCTAAACAGCTATCCAATATTCTTCAGGTTTCCTTGTTGATTATCGGTTTTGTAATAGCCGTTTTATTCCTATATGTTTTCATCGCATTGCCCATTGCAGTCATTCAGAATATTGCATTAGGTGAAGTATTTAGCCAAAGGAATATCAAGAGCATTCGGGTGATTGCATTTACCCTGATCATTATATCCGTTATTTGTATCATTGCTCCATTTGTGTTTCATGTAATTTTTTCAGACGTAATCCCAAAAGAATTACACTTCATGTACCGGAATATATTTAAGCAGGAATTGGGATGGCTGGTTGCAGGCCTGGTCATACTGGTAGTGGCCCAGGCATTTAACCAGGGCAAGAAATTACAGGAAGACCAAAACTTAACCATCTGATATGCCCATCGTTGTTAACCTTGATGTAATGCTGGCGCGCCGCAAAATGAGCCTTACTGAATTAAGTGAAGAAGTAGGCATTACTATCGCCAATATGAGCATTCTCAAAAGCGGCAAAGCCAAAGCCATCCGGTTCTCCACACTGGAAGAAATCTGCCGGGTATTGGAATGCCAGCCCGGGGATATTCTGGAGTACATGGATGAGAAAAGCTATAAAAAACTGTTTGATCGTTAGAAGTGCAGATTTTTTCAAAAAACACATAAATGATCTTTGGCCTCAATAAATCAAACCATATTAAAGTATATAAGTAAAATAACCAGAAAACTAAATGCAGCGTTGATAATAATCCTCAGTCCGGATCCAAGTCTGTCCAACGCATTTAATTTCTGGGTAAGAATATAGCCAGCATAATACGCCAAAGTGCTTATAAAAATAGTTACATACACAAAGTCTCTCCTGGAAACGATAATACCGCTCTGACTGGCAATTTTAATGTTAGTGTAAGCTTCCCCTGAATGTTACCCATGTGAGGTTAGAGTTAACGACCAAAAGCTTGTTAACTTTAAACTTTGAAACACATGAAAAAAGGAAGATTTACCGAAGCGCAGATTGTATCTGCAATGAAGAAACAGGAATCAGGAATTGCTGTTAAAGAGATTGCCCGAGAGATGGGTATCAGCGAAGCAACGTTTTACAATTGGAAGGCTAAGTATGGAGGCATGGAAGTGAGTGATGTTGTAAAAATGAAGCAGATGGAAGCTGAGATCAGTGAGTACAAGAAGATCGTGGCGGAGTTAAGCCTGGAGAACCGGGCAATGAAGAACCTGATCGCAAAAAAGTTTTAACGCCTGAAGCGAAACGGGAAACTGTTCATCATCTGATGGAAGAAGAGCAGTTAAGTAACCGTAAGGCGTGCGAACTGGCAGGTATATCCCGCAACACCTACCGGTATCAACCAAAACCTAAGGATGACAGTGAAGTTCAGGATGCACTGACGGTTTTAACAACCAAACATGTTGCCATTGGATTTTGGCAGTGTTGCTATCGTCTTTGGAATAAAGGGCATGAATGGAATCATAAACGGATCTATCGGGTATACACAGATATGAAGCTGAATATCCGTCGCAGAGGCAAGAAACGGCTCCCAGAGCGGATAAAGCAACCCTTAAACGTTCCAACAGCACCTAACCAGGTATGGAGCATTGATTTTATGACCGACACGCTCGTAGATGGCAGAAGGTTCCGATTGTTCAATGTGATGGATGATTTTAACCGTGAATCGCTGGCGATAGAGGTTGACACCTCACTTCCGGCACTCAGGGTGATCAGGGTACTGGAAAGACTGATTGTTCAGCGAGGCAAGCCTGCCAATATCCGTTGCGACAATGGCCCAGAGTTTATCAGCCACAAACTGGAAGAGTGGTGCAATGATGAGCAAAGACAGATTACGATACAATTTATTCAACCGGGGAAACCCACACAAAATGCATACATAGAAAGGAAGAATGGAAGCATCAGAAGAGAAGTATTGAATGCTTACCTGTTTTATCGTTTGTCAGAAGTGAGAGAACAGACCGAAGAGTGGAGGATCGACTATAACACTGAACGACCACACAAATCGTTAGGTTATCTCTCACCGATCAGGTATGCGCAAATGATGGAAGAACGAAAAAACCTTATCTTAGAAAACTCTAACTAAGCGTGGGTAAAAATAAAGGGGAGCCGACATTAGGGAAAGCGGTAATTTTGAAATAGACGATCGCCAAAAAAAGAATAGGCGCTATTGATAGTAACACGCAAATTAAATTCTCAGATTTACTTTTTATGTGTCGCATAAAGTAATTTTATCTGGCTATCCAGGTACTTTATTTTTAAAATTGCCAAGACATTACAGGTACAAAGTATAAAAAATTGTTTGAAGCCTTCCCAGGATAAGCTTTACTGTGAGCAAAATAGTCGCCTAATTTAGTCTAATTAGACGATCATCTTGAGTATGCTATGCCGCTCTGTAAAGTTCAGGCATTATACTAAAGATCTCAATCAACTGTATTGGGAATTTCTATCTATTGTATTGGATATTTTAAGCACTTGTGTCGAACACTTCCATCACTTGTATTGAAGTGTCCAGTATGCCATACATTGCATATTTGCGCCAGTAATGAATCGATTTTGCCATTGGCAGCAGATCAAATTAGGTATAAATACATGATTTTGTCAGTCCGGAAAATGTGCGGTAACAAATTGTGACCGCATCCCAGAATAAACGAAGTGCAAATATTATCCCTTACACAGCACGGACACTTGACCAGAATGCTATTTCACCCGTTTATCAGGCCCGCTGGTCTTTTTAACAAAAGATTGCGGCCGCTAGGATATGAACTCGCCATGAATTATCTTTATTTGGCATAAATAACGTGTTATGGACGACAAAAAAAAATACAAGATACTCCTGTGTGAAGACGATGCGAACCTCGGAATGGTGCTGAAGAATTACCTGGAACTGAACGATTACGATGTAACGCTTGAAAGAGACGGCCGCCTGGGCCTGGCCGCATTCCAGCGCGAGAAATTCGATATCTGTTTATTGGACGTCATGATGCCGAATATGGACGGCTTTACCCTTGCCGAAGAGATCCGTGATGTGGATCCCGATATCCCCCTGTTCTTTCTCAGCGCCAAGACCATGAAAGAAGACATCATACAAGGATATAAACTGGGCGCCGACGATTATATTACCAAGCCATTCGACAGTGAAGTGCTGTTGCTGAAGATCAAAGCCATCCTGAAACGCAACGAAGAAGAAAGCAGGGTGAGTGAAAACATAGAATTCGACCTGGGTAAATACCATTTCAATCCCAAGCTTCGTGAGCTGAAACACGATGGCGCAACCCAAACCCTTTCACCCAAAGAAAATGAACTGCTCAAAATGCTGGCCGAGCATAAGAACGACTTATTGCCCCGCGAAAAAGCATTGAAAAAGATCTGGGGCAGTGATACCTATTTCAATGGCCGCAGCATGGATGTATATATTGCCAAACTGAGGAAATACCTGAAAGAAGACGGCAATATTGAGATCGTGAACATCCATGGAAACGGATTCAGACTTGTGGCCCCATAAGTGATATTGATAGTAAGAAGACAAATGCCGCGGAAGATTTCTGCGGCATTTTGTTTAACTGAATAAGTTGGGATGATGACCTGTATGGGGTTTCCGGCCCAGGTGCTCATAAGCCTTGGCCGTTACTTCACGCCCGCGTGGCGTTCGTTGCAGGAACCCTTCCTGTATGAGGAAAGGCTCATATACTTCTTCAATGGTGCCTGCTTCCTCGCCCACCGCCGTAGCAATAGTAGTAATGCCTACAGGCCCTCCTTTGAATTTATCAATGATAACAGCCAGGATACGGTTGTCCATTTCATCGAGCCCATGCTCATCTACATTCAATGCTTTCAATGCATGTTGCGTAATACCGATATCGATAACACCATCGTTCAATACCTGCGCAAAATCGCGCACCCTCCGCAGGAGTCCGTTCGCGATCCTGGGCGTACCGCGGCTGCGCCTTGCTATCTCACCGGCCGCATCGCTGCTGATGGAAGCCTGCAATATAGAAGCGCTTCTTTCGATGATCTTTCTCAGTATATCGGCCTGGTAATATTCCAGTCTAGATTTGATGCCGAAGCGCGACAACAACGGCGCTGTGAGCAAACCACTGCGGGTAGTGGCGCCCACCAATGTGAATGGGTTCAGGTTGATCTGCACACTTCTCGCATTGGGACCTGAATCGATCATAATATCGATACGAAAATCTTCCATCGCCGCATAGAGGTATTCTTCCACTACCGTACTCAGCCGGTGTATCTCGTCAATGAACAATACATCGTTGGGTTGCAGGTTAGTGAGCAGACCAGCTAAGTCACCAGGCTTTTCAATGACCGGACCGGAAGTTTCTTTGATGTTCACTCCCAGTTCATTGGCTACAATGCGGCTGAGGGTGGTCTTGCCCAATCCGGGAGGGCCGTGGAATAAAATATGATCCAACGCTTCGCCCCTGAGCTTGGCCGCTTTGATGAAAATGACCAGGTTCTCGATCAATTGGGGCTGCCCCGAAAAATCATCGATCTCCCGCGGCCGGATGCTGTTCTCAAATTCTTTATCGGCCGAGGTCAAACCAGATGATTCACTGTTCAGGATGTTGTTGGACATACCCCAAAACTACAAAATACCGGCTATCTGGAAGAAAACTAAAATTTATTTGTACATACAAATAAAAGGTCTATCTTTGTCCTGTCAATGAAAACTTCGGACAGTCAATATGCAGAATGCCTCTACTTTACTTCCAGTGCCCTCGCACGAAAAGTAGAGAAAATGGCCAACGAATGCTGGAAGCAGGTAGACCTTTCTCCCAGCCATGCGTATTTGCTCATGGCTGTACTGGAAGAGCCCGGTATGCAGCCCGGTAACCTGGCAGAACAGTTGCAACTCACGCCCAGCACCATCACACGCCTGATTGAAAAGCTCGAAGAAAAAAAACTGGTCATACGCACTACGGAGGGAAAACTCACCAATGTGTACCCTACTCCCAAAGCAAAAGACCTGCAACCGGAACTGAGGAATTGTGTGCATGAATTTCATACGAAGTATACCAGCATCATTGGCAAAGAAGAGAGCATCCGGTTTGTGAAAACACTGACTAAAATTGCTGATAAACTGACCGATTGATTTTTTTTAAGTCATTATTTGTATATACAATAATAAATATTTACACATTAAAAATTGAACCATGAAGTATGTGATCACCGGCGGAGCCGGAAATATTTCGAAACCACTGGCATTGTCTTTGTTAAAATCAGGACATACCGTAACTGCCATCGGGCGTAACGAAGCCAACCTGAAAGTATTAACAGATGCCGGCGCCACAGCAGCCATAGGCTCCATAGAAGACACCCATTTTCTTACCCGGACTTTTACAGGCGCAAATGCCGTTTACCTGATGATTCCTCCCATTTATGAGGTGACTCAATGGAAAGCCTATATCGGTAAAATAGGAGAACATTATGCAACAGCCATCAAAACCGCGGGCATAAAGAAAGCAGTACTCCTCAGCAGCGTAGGTGCCCATCTCGCAGATGGCGTAGGTCCCGTGAGTGGTTTACACCTTGCAGAAAAAGCATTGAGTGTTTTGAAAGATGTGGACCTTACCATCTTACGCCCTGCTTATTTTTATCCCAACCTCTTTGCCAATATCGGCATGATCAAAGGCATGGGTATCATTGGCGCTAATTTCAGCGCAGGTGAAGGTAAATTTCCGATAGTAGATCCAACTGATATTGCAGCAGTAGCTGCGGAAGCATTAACAACACCTTACACAGCCGAACAGACCATTCGTTATATCGCCAGCGATGAAGTATCAACCGATCAGATCGCAGCCACACTGGGTAAAGCCATCGGTAAATCCGACCTCGCTTGGGTAACTTTCACTGATGAACAAGCGTTCAATGGCATGGTACAAGCCGGTTTGCCTGAAGAGATCGCCCGCAATTATGCAGAGATGAATCATGCATTGCATACAGGTGCTATGACAGAAGAGTATTTCAAAAACAGACCGGCTCTAGGCAAAACCAAGCTGTCTGATTTTGCTCAAACATTTGCTCAAGCTTATAATTCCTGATAAACTTTGCCCCGGGCTTAAGCCCGGGGCAAAGAAAAAAAGAGTTTATTTCAATAATCCTTGAGGGATGGGTTTCTCTAATAAATATTTATAAATGAACCTGGTCTTGAGGTTGCTGAAATGAATATTCTTAGCCGGCAGATTGCCCCATCCATGCCTCCCGCCAGGATACAACATGAATTCAAAATTTTTGCCTTTGTCTTCCAATGCACTCACCAACTGCAGGCTGTTTTGCATGTGCACATTGTCATCGCTGGTGCCGTGAACAATTTGCAGCATCCCTTTATACTGGCCTGCATAAGATAATACACTGCTGGTTTGATAACCTTTGGGGTTGTTCTGCGGAGTGCCCATGTATCTTTCTGTATAATGACTGTCATACAAATGCCAGTCAACCACACTGCCACCGGCCATGCCATGGGTAAAAACATCTGCACCATAAGTAAGCGCATAGCAACTCATATAACCACCATAGCTGAACCCGGTGATGCATATTTTAGAAGGATCGGCTTGTCCGTTCGCAATGAACCATTTTACCATCGTCTTATAATCGGCCATCTCCCAGTAACCCAGGTTGTGGTACATATAGTTCACCCCTTCTTTTCCAAATTGTCCGCTTGCCCTGTGATCAAATGAAACCTGTATCAACCCTTCACTGGCATACCATTGGCGATTGGCGCTCCAGGTCCAGCTATCCCATACAGTACCCGCATTTGGACCACCATAGATACTAATGAGCATAGGATATTTTTTATTAGGATCCATATTTTCAGGCCAGGTTACATACGCAGGCAAATCGTATTTACCGTCTTCACTTTTGATGCGTATGATCTCTGTTTTAGCAACTTTGTAACTATCCATTTCAGTTCCGCGCATATCACCCAGTTCCCTGACAATCTTTCCATTATGGTCTGCCAGTGTCATCCTGGTTGGTGTAGTGGCATTGCTATAAGTAGTAATAAAATAATTACCTGCGGGAGATAAGCTGATGGATGCATGGTTGTAATCGCCGAAAGTCAGTCGCTTCAACTCCGATCCATTGAATTTGATGCTATAAAAATCTATCCGTGCAGTGTTTTCACGTCCACGTGCAGTGAAATAAATCACCTGGTTGTGCGGGTCAATGTATCGGATGCCTAGCACTGTGAATTTACCACTGGTGATCGGGTATTTCAGCGTTCCATCCATAGCATACATATAAAGCTGGTTCCAACCGCTCTTATCGCTTTGTGCGATATACCCTTTTCCATCCGGTAGGAAATTGATGCGGCCACCTACCCTGTCTTCCAAATCTATCCAGGTAGATTGCATTTCGTTGTACACTTCATTTTTTTGCCCGTTGGCCATATTCACTTCATAGATCTTCAGATTGGTTTGGTCGCGGTTCATCCAGGGAAGCCATAATTGATTAGTGCCCGGACACCATATAGGCCAGCCGAAATACTGGTCATCTTTTGCATTGAAATCGGCCCATACGGCGGTACCTCCTTCAGGAGAAACGATCCCTAATTTTACTTCCGGGTTTTTATCTCCTGCTTTGGGATAACGCGTTTCTTCCAGGTATCCGTGTTGTCCTTCACTCACATAGATGGGGAACATGGGCACCATGCTTTCATCGAAGCGCATATACGCCAGTTTGCGGCTGTCGGGGCTCCACCAGAATGCACGGTAACGCGTAGGCCTGCCGAATATTTCTTCGTAATATACCCAGCTCGCGTAACCATTCAGCGTGGTGCTGTTACCATCGGTAGTAAGCTGTGTTTCTTTGTTGGTAAGCAGGTTATAGGTGTACAGATTATTGCTTCGTGTATAGGCAACATAGTTGCTGTCGGGTGAAAAGGTTGGGTTCTTTTCTTCTGTGGCATCATGTGTGAGTTGTTGATCCACACCATTCCGACGATACACAACATCATTGTTCTTTATAAAAACAAACTTTCCAAAAGAAGAAGATTCAGGCGTTATTGCGGGTACATCTGCCGTTGAAGTGTAACTGCCCTTGACAACATCCAGCAAGTAATTTCTTGCAATTGTATCAGCAGCCATACGTTGTTTCAGTATCACATGCGTATCGTCTGTCCATTTTACCACAACAGGCAGTTCATTCAAAAAATTCCTGGGCGCTTTACCTGCTATCAGGTCGTTACGGTCAAACGCTTTGGGCTGTTTCTGGCTGTGTGCCGCAGTTGTAAAAGCCAGTGCACACAACAACAATCCGGGAGTTCTCATCTTGGTTGATTTTGTTTAAATGACTACGTTGATCATCTTCCCTTTAACGAAGATCAATTTCTTGAGCGGTTTATCTTCTATCCATTTCTGTACCATCTCATTACCCAATACGATCTCTTTCACCTGCTCTTCGGTTGCATCGAGTGAAATGGAAATATTGGTACGCACACGGCCATTGATGCTGACAGGATATTCCTTTTCAGATTCTGCGGTGAAGGAAGCGTTGTACTTTGGATATGCCGCATCGAGTACAGAACTGGTATTACCTAACTGGTGCCAAAGCTCTTCTGCAATATGTGGCGCATATGGTGTTAACATAATGAGTAAGGATTCCAGCACTTCCCTTTTGTGACATTTAAGATCGCTCAGTTCATTCACACAGATCATAAACGTACTCACGGCTGTATTGAAACTGAACCGCTCTGTATCGTCTTCGATTTTTTTGATGGTGCGATGCAATACTTTCAATTCAGCGGCCGTTGCTTTTTCTTCATTCCACTGTTTGCCTTTCTGTTCATCGAAGAAAAGACGCCAGAGTTTTTTGATGAAGCGATGTACGCCTTCTATTCCTTTGGTATCCCAGGGTTTGCTTTGTTCTACTGGCCCGAGGAACATTTCATACATGCGGAAAGTATCGGCGCCGAATTTCTCTACGAGTGTATTGGGGTTCACCGTGTTGAATTTCGATTTGCTCATCTTCTCCACTTCTACTCCACAGATGTATTTTCCATCTTCCAGAATGAACTCCGCATCTGCAAAATCTGGCTTCCACTGCTTGAAAGCTTTTGTATCCAGTTCAACACCGTCTACAATATTCACATCTACATGCAGTTTGTCTACTTCATACCGATCAATCAATCCGGCGGAAACATATTGATGTGTTCCGCGGATGCGATACACAAACCGGCTGGAGCCCTGTATCATTCCCTGGTTCAACAATTTCCTGAATGGCTCGTCGAAACCAATATGTCCAAGGTCACACAACACTTTTGTCCATAAGCGACTATACAATAAATGCCCCACTGCATGTTCTGTTCCACCGATATAAAGATCTACCTGGTTCCAATAATCGCTGGCTTTGCGATCACAAAACGCATTTTGGTTGTGTGGGTCCATATAACGCAGGAAATACCAAGAAGACCCTGCATAGCCGGGCATGGTATTGGTCTCCAACTCGCGCGCTACCCATTCGGGTATATTCGCAAGCGGACCTTCGCCTTCAGGTCCCGGGCTGTAATGGTCTACTGCAGGCAGTTCCAGCGGAAGTTCCGTTTCACTTAATGCAACTGCTACACCATTTTTCCATTGTATAGGGAAGGGCTCACCCCAATAGCGTTGCCTGCTGAAAGCGGCATCGCGCATTTTATAATTCACTTTGCGTTTACCAATACCCATGTCTTCCAGCTTGTCTATCACTACATCCATGGCATCGCGCATCACCATGCCGTTGAGGAAGCCACTGTTCTCTAGTTTCGCATCTTTGGTAGCATTGGCTTCTTCACCATTGTACGCATCGCCAATGATATTGGTAATGGGTATGTTGAAGTGTTTCGCAAATTTATAATCCCGTTCATCGCCGCAGGGAACAGCCATGATGGCGCCCGTACCATATCCGGCCAGCACGTATTCCGATATCCATACCGGTATCTTCCGGCCGTCGAAAGGATTCAGGGCATACGCACCGGTAAAAGCGCCTGTTATTTTTTTCTCCGCCTGGCGCTCGCGCTCGCTCCTGCTCTTTACATAAGCAATATAGGCTTCTACTGTTTCTTTTTGTTCCTCACTGGTGATCCGTTCGATCAATTCATGCTCGGGAGCCACTACCATAAAATCGACACCAAAAATGGTATCGGGTCTTGTGGTGTACACATGCAGGTGCAACCCATTACGACCATCAGTGGCCTCCACCTGGAAGCTGATCTCCGCACCGGATGATTTACCGATCCAGTTCGTTTGCATTTCTTTCATGGCCTCGCTGAAATCAATGGTCTGCAAACCATCTAGCAACCGGTCGGCATATTCAGTAATGCGCAGGTACCATTGTCTCAATTTCTTTTTTACCACCGGGTGTCCGCCTCTTTCACTCACCCCATTGATCACTTCATCATTTGCCAACACGGTTCCCAATACTTCGCACCAGTTCACTTCACCATAACCGCAAAAAGCAAGGCGGTAATTCATGAGGATATCCTGTTGTTGCTTGTGGGTATAGTTATTCCATTCCGTAGCAGAAAAACGAATGGCATAATCACCGGGACATACATGTTTGATATTCCCTTCTTTCTCAAACAAAGCCACCAGTTGTGCTATGGGTTCTGCCTTTTGTGTAAGGCGGTTATAATAACTGTTGAACAACTGGAGAAATATCCATTGGGTCCATTTATAGTACGATGGATCGGAAGTACGCACCTCCCTGTCCCAATCGAAACAGAACCCGATATTGTCCAGTTGTTCCCTGAATGCACTGATATTCTCCGCAGTGCTCACTGCCGGATGTACACCATGTTCAATCGCATATTGTTCGGCAGGCAGGCCGAACGCGTCATATCCCATCGGGTGCAACACATTGAATCCTTTCAACCGCTTGAACCTGCTGTAAATATCTGAAGCGATATACCCCAGGGGGTGCCCTACGTGCAAACCTGAACCACTCGGATAAGGGAACATATCCAGCACATAAAACTTGGGCTTGCTGCTCTCGTTACTCACCCGGTAAGCATGATCCCGCTTCCATTGTGCCTGCCATTTTTTCTCTATCGCACTAAAATTGTATTCCATATTACTGTCCTGTATTCAATAAACTTTTTGACTTTTGAATTTAGCATGTAGGCTTCCGCCTCAATCCTAACAAATCTTTAACCTAATAAACGCCCGGATCAATTATTTTCAACTACCAAATGATCGTTAGAGTGGCTGCAAATGTAAGCGTTTAGGCTTCAAAACCCTACATTTGCATCTGTTGCCCGGCATGGGTAGAAGATCCTAAATTTCAGAGCATGGCAGACGGCAAATCATCTCTCAGGCGTAGTAAGCCCAATTACATATACAGTGTAGTGGGCGTTGCATTGGTTTTATTGATCATGGGCATCATGGGCTGGTTCTTCCTGAACATCCATTCCGTAGGCACCGCCCTGAAGGAAGACATCCGGTTGAGCGCTTACTTGCGTACCCTGAATAAAGATACCATTGGCCAGATACAGCATTTTATTGCTTCAAGGCCCTATGCCCGCAATGTGACGTATGTGGATAAGGAAGCTGCCAAACAGATATGGAACAAAGAGAACAATGAAGACTGGGCCAAGATACTGGATGTAAACCCGCTGCCCGAAAGCATTGATTTTTATGCCAAGGCCGAATACGTGAATAAAGACAGCCTTGCTAAAATATCTTCAGAATTGATGGCGGCCTACGGCAACCAGCTCACCGAGCTGCAATACCCGCAAAGTCTGGTAAATAACCTGAATGAACGGGCTTCTAAAATCGGACTCATCTTCCTGGTAGTGGCCATCGCCCTGTGTGTGATCGTGATCGTGAGTATCGACAATACCATCCGCCTGGCCATGTTCAGCAACCGTTTCCTCATCAAGACCATGCAAATGGTGGGGGCTACGAGGGGCTTTATCGCCAAACCACTGAACCTGCGGGCCCTGCTGAACGGACTCATCAGTTCGGGTATCGCCATCGCTGTCTTGTTTGCCCTCATCGGATGGGCTGAAAGCCAGTTCCCCCAACTGAAAGCCATCCGGGATGTAAAACATACCCTGATCCTTTTTGGCGGACTGATCTTTTTAGGGGTAGCCATTTCGGTATACAGCACCCATCGCAGTGTGATCAAATACCTGAAAATGAAATTGGATGATCTTTATTAATATCTTTATCATCACAGCACCTTAAAAAAAGTACCATGACCGAACAAAAACATACCCAACCCGCTCCTCTTTTCGGCAAAGAAAACCTTAGATGGATGCTCATCGGCGGCGTAATTGTTGCGCTCGGCTTTTTCCTGATGAGCGGAGGTAAAAGTCCCGACCCGAATGTATTTGATACCAACCTGGTATACAGCACCACACGCATTACCGTTGCGCCTATTGTAATTGTACTGGGTCTGCTGGTTGAAATATATGCCATATTCAAAAAGCCCAAAGCGGCACATTAATATTCAACAACCCTAAGCATGTCTATTTTTCAGACGGTTATCATTGCCATCATTGAAGGCCTGACCGAATTCCTGCCCATTTCTTCTACCGGGCACATGATCATTGCCAGTTCATTCCTGGGAATTCAAAAAGACGATTTCACCAAACTGTTCGAGATAGCCATTCAGCTTGGCGCCATTCTTTCAGTGCTGGTATTTTACCGGAAGAAGTTTTTCCCGCTCAACCGCTGGAATTTTTATTTCAAACTCATCATCGCCGTAATACCGGCATTATTGTTAGGTTATCTTTTTTCAGATAAGATAGATAAGCTGTTGGAAAGTCCGCTCACCGTTTCTATTACCATGTTACTGGGCGGTTTCGTATTGCTGTTCATCGACAAATTATTCAAAACGCCTGCGGCAGTTGAAACAGAAGAAAAGATCAGCATTGCCAAAGCATTCACCATTGGTATCTGGCAATGCCTGGCCATGATCCCCGGTACCAGCAGAAGCGCTGCCAGCATCATTGGCGGTATGCAACAGAAGCTGACCCGCAGCGTGGCCGCTGAATTCTCTTTTTTCCTGGCCGTGCCTACTATGGCCGCCGCTACCGGTTATAAATTATTGAAAGCATTCAAACAGCAACCCGAATTATTGAAAAACAAAGAGAACCTGCTGGCCCTGGGTCTCGGGAACCTGATTGCTTTCTTTGTGGCATTGTTAGCCATCAAATTTTTTATCGGGTTCCTGCAAAAGCACGGATTCCGTTTGTTCGGCTGGTACCGCATTATTGTAGGATCTGTGTTATTGGTATTGGTGCTGAGTGGATACTTGCAATAACGGGACGGGGCGGCCATCTGCACAATCCCTATCTTTAAGTACCCAAAAACAGCCTAATGAAAACTGCTTCCAAAAAAGTCATTACCGGTTGGGCCATGTACGACTGGGCCAACAGCGTATACAGCCTGGTCATCACTTCTACTATTTTCCCCGCCTATTATGAAGCCGTTACCGGCGATGGCAATGATGCTACCAGTAATGATACGGTTCATTTGTTTGGAAGAGAGTTTGTCAATACTTCTTTATACAATTATGCGCTGGCATTCGCATTCCTGGTGGTAGCTATTATGTCGCCCTTGCTTTCTTCCATTGCAGACTACAAGGGCAATAAAAAGACATTCCTGTTTTTCTTCTGCACCATGGGTAGTATTGCCTGCAGTGCGCTCTATTTTTTCGACAGCCATAACCTGGCTTATGGACTGGCCTGCATGATCATTGCCTGTATCGGGTTCTGGAGCAGTCTGGTTTTTTACAATTCCTTTTTACCTGAAATTGCCGCACCCGAAGATCGCGACAGGGTCAGCGCCAAAGGATATGCGCTGGGCTATATTGGCAGCGTGATTTTACAGGTGATCTGTTTTATTTTCGTATTGGTGCCCGATAAGTTTGGCATCACTACAGGCAAGGCCTCACAGATATCTTTTTTATTGGTAGGTATCTGGTGGTGGGGATTTGGCCAGTTCTCACTTAACCGTTTGCCCAAGAGTCAGCCCGCAGGTCTTTTGTCGGCCGGTGGCTCTCTTTTGACTAATGGTTATAAAGAACTCCGTAAGGTCTGGAAACAGTTAACGCATTTACCCGTATTAAAAAGATACCTTGGAGCATTCTTCTTCTATAACATGGGGGTTCAAACAGTCATGCTCGCTGCTACTTTGTATGGTAAAAGCGAATTGAACATTCCTACTACCAATCTCATCATCTCTATATTGATCATACAGGTTGTAGCCATCCCGGGTGCTTACCTGATTGCGCGATTATCTGAAAAATTAGGCAATTTCAATGCCCTGATGATCACCGTAGTTTTATGGATATTCATGTGCATCATCGGGTACCTCCTGCCACGCAATGGTATTTGCGAGTTTTATGCATTGGCTACCCTCGTAGGTTTTGTGATGGGTGGCATTCAATCTCTCAGCCGCAGCACTTATGCCAAACTGATGCCCGAAACCAGAGACACCACTTCTTTCTTCAGCTTTTACGATGTAACGGAAAAGATAGCCATTGTGATTGGCACATTCAGTTTTGGTTACATCAATGAAGCCACCAAATCGCAGCGTAATTCAGTGCTGGCATTGGTAGTATTCTTTGTAATTGGATTGGCATTGCTGATCTTTGCTGCATCAACGCAGCGCAAGCTCGCCAAACAAATAGCCTGATGAAATTATATACGATCAACACCGGCCATTTTAAATTAGATGGAGGCGCCATGTTTGGCGTTGTTCCTAAAAGCATGTGGAACAAACTCAATCCGGCCGATGAAAATAATATGTGTTCCTGGGCGCTGCGCTGTTTGTTGATAGAAGAAGGGAACAGGTTGATACTGGTAGACACCGGCATGGGTAATAAGCAAGACGCTAAATTTTTCGGGCACTATTATCTCCATGGCAACGATACGCTCGACAACTCACTCTCAGCCCATGGTTTTACCCGTGATGATATCACCGATGTATTGCTTACTCACCTGCATTTCGATCATTGTGGGGGCAGTATTGAAAGACAGGGCGGCCAACTTGTGCCCGCATTCCGAAATGCCGTTTACTGGAGCAACGAACAACATTGGCAATGGGCCACCCAACCGAACGACCGGGAGAAAGCTTCTTTCCTCAAAGAGAATATTCTTCCTATAAAAGAAAGCGGCCGCCTGCAATTCATCCCTGTTCCCGGCGAACCTTTTACCAAAGACGGGAAGCTGGCTTCCAGTTCCTTTACAGACCAGGTGAGTGTTCGCTTTGTAAACGGGCATACCGATAAAATGATGCTTCCGCAGATACAATATAAAGGCCGTACACTGGTATATATGGCCGATCTGCTCCCTTCCGTGGCACATATTCCTATTCCTTATGTGATGGCTTACGATATGTTTCCGCTCACTTCCCTACAGGAGAAAAAGGCTTTCCTACAGGAAGCAG
This sequence comes from Asinibacterium sp. OR53, assembly GCF_000515315.1. Classification (NCBI taxonomy): domain Bacteria; kingdom Pseudomonadati; phylum Bacteroidota; class Chitinophagia; order Chitinophagales; family Chitinophagaceae; genus Asinibacterium; species Asinibacterium sp. OR53. The sequence goes on along the minus strand of NZ_KI911562.1, from coordinate 1,450,950 downwards.
TGGAAAATCACTACACGCTTTATTTTGAGCACGACCCGCTCTATGAATGCTGTTCACTGCAAAACACTGAAAGAGGCATTCGCCAAGAACAGCTTTTCAAGCTGGACGATTTATAGGAACTACTACAGTAGTGTAGTGCATTCTTGCAGTTTTTACGGACGCCTCAGTGAAAAACTCCATATAAATTCGGTATTTCACTACAATATGCGGCGATTGATAATGGTTATCTTACCCATCCATTTTATTCAGTCACTCCTAAAACTGAACTCCAATGTCCAGAAACCACGTTGCAGGATGTCCGAATTGCGGAGAACGGATATCTTTCAAACGATTCGTCCAGCTTTACAATTTCTCAGCCACCAATTGCGGGCATTGCAATGCCCGTATTGAAATTTCCAACAGAACGGGGAACACCATCATTGCTGCCGTATCGGGTATTTTGTCCGGTGTATCGGTTGTGTATGGTGCCTATCTTGGCCAACGGCTTTTCGATTCGCTTATCCTCGGATTGTTCGCCGGTATTGCCATTGGTGCATTGCTGATCACTGTTATTTGTAAAATCATTTACAGGCGCTCCCGCTTGCTGGGAAGAACTCCTTCTCAACGCATCAGCGAAGCAGCCAGGGCCGCTTAAACCAATTGCCATCGGAAAAGATTTACTTAAAACTAATCATTGAGCTGAGCGGGTATCGCAGGTTACGGTATTGCATCATATCTACTTTGATGCTGCCTACTACGATAGGACTTTCAATGCGCAGTGGAATATGATTGGGGTCATCGCTTACCCATACCGTCATTTTTTCTCCTCCCTGGAATAAGGTTCCTTTTACCAGGAGGGGCTTGAATTTGATGGCCCTGAACTTGCCATACTTTGTTTTAACCACTTCCTTGCCCATGTACCGGAGATACAGGTTGTATACTTCGTTATCGAGAAACATGGCAAAGGGAATTTTATCATCCGGCTTGTACCGGTTGAAATCGATATTCCGTGCATAGTAAATGGAGCTCAGCACATCCTGAATGCAATTGGGTACTTTGAATACACCATTGGGGGTAGTAGCTGTGTTGGCTGCCTGGTTGAAAATAATGTTCTCTGATTTTTTATAGCCCCCTTCATCGATATTCCGGATGAACTTCAACGGTTGCAGGTTGGTGGTATCAATGTAAGTTTCATACCGGTCGCGCACTTTGAATATCCAGTCGTAACTGGAATTTGAAGAGCCATTTCCTATAACATGATAAGCAGCTTTGTTATTGAGGTGTTCTAAAGAAACAGAAAAACTGGCGCTGCCCGCATTGATGTAAAGACCTATTACCGAATAAAACACATTGAATGTAATGCTTTCTCCCGCCTGGAAGGCCTGGTTACGAATGCCGCAAAAATCATCGCCTGCTTTCACAGGTTGTAAACCCAATGCCAGCACAGCGAGTCCTATCATTTTTTTCACGCTCAGCTATTATTTATTTCTAAAAAATCTTATTCCCAATATAAACAAAGTTCCGATTATCGCAGGAACGATCAGGTTAATGATCCAGATACCCGTAGCAGTGGCAATGATGCCCAGGGCATTCGGACTTAACAATCCAAACAACTCAATACTCAACTTACCCCTGAAGCCCAGTTCGGCCAGCGCAATAGTTGGCACAACCGCTAATACCAGGAACAACACTCCCACCAATGCAGCCGCATCGGTCCATGCTATATGCACTTCGAACACAGCCAATAATAGCATATACTGTACCACAAATACCAAGTACCGTGCCGCCGATAATCCCAATAGCTGTACAAGCTGCTTTACATCCAGGTCTTCCAGCTTCTGAACAAAAAAACGGTGCCTGGCTATGAATGGAATCTTTTCCAACCGTTTAACCAGCCAGGAAAGACGAAAATACACGGGTATGAACAGGGCGAGAATCAGTGCCATGGCAACGATAAATCCATCCACCCAGGCCGCTGGAATGCCTTCCAACAAATAACCTTTACCAATCAGGTGCAGTCTCAGGTATACCAATGCTACAAAACCCATGACCAGGGTAATCATGATCTGGCTCATGCTTCCTATGACCGATAATGCAACACCTCTTAACCGGTTGCCCTCTTCCAGGTAAACAGCCCTGCCGGCAGATTCGCCAATTCGATTCGGTGCGTTGAACGCAATGGCCTGTCCCACAAAAATAGCTTTGTATGCCTTTGAAAAAGCAACAGGTTGTATGCTTTTTACCAGGAACTGCCATTTCCTGGCTTCTATTCCCCAATTGACAGGCATGAGCAGCAAAGCCGTCCATAGCTTCCAGCTTTGTGCACCCGTAAATGAAGCTTTAATCAGTTGCCAGGACTCGTGCAGGCTGGATTGCAGCTTTATCTGCCGGTAGATGGAATAGGAAAGCCATACGAACAGTGTGGGGCCAACAAAGTAATTGATGAATATTTTGAGTTTCCTATTCAGAATAAGCCGGATTGATGCATCAAAGATAGAATGTTCAAATCAACAACATTCTTTGCTTCGGGTTCTTTAGTTTTGAAGCAGTTTTACCATTCTATAAATCAGTCATCAAAAAATCAGACATCATATTAGGTATCGATCCCGGCACACAAGTGATGGGCTTTGCATTGGTACGCCTGGAAAAAGGACAGCCACAGGTATTACTCATGGATGTACTGAAACTCGCTTCACAAAAAGACATTTACGTACGGCTGGAAATGATCCATGCCAAAGTATGCGAGCTCATCAAATTATACCGGCCTGCTTCCTTTGCCATTGAAGCGCCATTTTTTGGTAAGAATGTACAGAGTATGCTGAAACTGGGCAGGGCCCAGGGAGTGGCGATCGCGGCAGCCATACAGGCCGGACTGGAAGTAACCGAATATTCACCCAAGAAAGTAAAACAATCTATCACCGGTAATGGCAATGCCGATAAAGATCAGGTATGGAAAATGTTACAACGCATACTGAACATTGAAGAAAAGCCCCAGTACTTTGATGCTACCGATGCATTGGCAGTGGCGCTTTGTCATCATTACCAAACATCTTCTGTTTTGGGCAAAGCCACCAAAGGCTTAAAAGGATGGGACGATTTCATTGAAAAAAATCCTACGCGAGTAAAGCGATGATCTTTTGCTGCGCCTCTTTCAACTCTTCCGGTGTGGGTTGAAGTTTACCCCTGGTGAAATTCAGGTCATCAGCACTGTTAATGGGAATCAGGTGCACATGCGCATGCGGTACTTCCAATCCTACCACACTGATACCACAACGGTTACATGGGAATGCCTGCTCAATGGCTTTGGCAATGGGCCGGGCAAAAACAAGTATCTCTGAAAGATAGTCATCGCCAAGATCAAAAAGGTTGTCAACTTCTGTTTTGGGTATCACCAGTACATGCCCTTTTACCAGGGGAAAAATATCCAGGAACGCATAGAACCTGTTGTTCTCGGCAATTTTGTATGAAGGGATTTGTCCCGCTATGATTTTAGAGAAGATGGTCATGATGATAAGGATTTGAAAAACGAAAATTCAGCAATTTAAACGATAACGCAAAAAGAAACCCCGCCGGTTGAACCGGCGGGGTTTCACAAATAAATGTTGCATCGGCTGCTTATACAGTGATGTTCTCGATTTTGTATTTCATGACACCGGTGGGCGCCTGCACTTCGGCTACTTCGCCTTTTTGCTTACCCAGCAGGCCTTTACCGATAGGAGATCCGGCAGAGATCTTTCCTGCTTTCAGATCGGCCTCTTTTTCGCCTACGATCTGGTACGTTACCGTTTTCTTGGTAGCAATATTGGTAATGGTTACTTTAGTGAGAATGGTTACTTTACTGGTATCTATATCACTGGTATCTACAATTTTAGCATTGGCAATAGCGCCTTCCAACTGCTTGATTTTGGCCTCAAGCATGCCTTGCGCCTCTTTGGCCGCATCGTATTCAGCATTTTCCTTCAAATCGCCTTTTTCGCGTGCCTCCGCAATAGCCCTGGAAGCAGCCGGACGGTCAACAGACTTCATCTTTTGCAGGTCTTCCCGCATCTTGTCGAATGTCTCCTTTGTCACATACATGTTAGCTTCATTCATACTCTTCGGTTTAAAAAGGGTAAAAAAAATACAACGCCGCATTTGATTGCAGCGTTGCAGAACGGCAAAAATAACTACTTTTTTTCTAATTTCCTATTAGGGATGGATTTAAGAAGTCTTTAACGGGCGATGACCTTACAGTCAAAAAAAGGCTTTAATTAATTGATTACAAGTATTTTGAGAATATTTAAATGATATCATTCATCCTGCTATTCTCAGATATCCAGCTTATCCAAAACCACTTTTGCCATCTTATAATAAGCCTCATGGCTGTAGCCGGCAATATGCGGGGTGATGACGACATTGGGTTGCTCCAGCAGCCACTGCAGATCGGCCTTTTCGTCGGGAGTATAGGTGCCCAGTTTCTCATTTTCCAATACATCCAGTGCCGCTGCCCTCACTTTGCCGCTTTGTAAAGCTCCAATGAGTGACTTGATACTGGTTACTTTACCCCTGCTGGTATTGAGGAAATAAGGCTTCCTTTCCATGGCGTCGAAGAATGCGTCGTTGGCCAGGTGAAAAGTTTCGTCGGTAAGGGGTACATGCAGGCTCACCACATCGGCATAACGCAATACCTGTTCGAGTCCTGCTTCGTGTATATAACCCTTTGCAAAATCAGACTTGTACTTGTCGTGGGCCAATACCGTTACATCAAAAGAAGAGAGCAGTTTGGCAAATGCGGCCCCCGTATTACCAAAACCAATGATACCTAACGTTTTCCCGCTCAGTTCATCGGCACGGTTCTCGGCACGCAGCCATTTGCCTTCTGCAATCTCGCGGTTACTGCTGCTGATATGATTCATGAGGTTCAGCAACATACCCAGCGCCTGTTCAGCTACGGCGTTGCGGTTGCCTTCCGGACTACTCTCGCAACGAATGCCCTTGCTCTTTGCATAGTCCACATCTATCAGCTCCATACCACTTCCCAAACGGCCAATCCATTTCAATTGTGCAGCAGCATCCAACATGGCTGCATCGATCTTTAAACGGGTGGTTACTATGAGTCCGGTTATTTCTGCAATAACCAATTTCAATTCTTCGTAACTGATGCTCGGCCGGTACAGGGTTTCATAACCGGCTTGCTCCAGGCGTTGCAGGAGGTATTCATGTACGGGTGCTGTAATAATGACTTTAAGTTTCATACGCTAACGGGCTCTCATTTCATTTTAAAGGTCAATTTGGCAAAATCTTCCACACTCAATTGTTCTGCACGTTTGCTGAAGATCTCTTCCTGGAGCAGTTCTTTATCGAACAGGCTTTTCAATGGATTCCGCAGCATTTTTCTGCGCTGGTTGAAAGCAGATTTTACCAGCGTGAAAAAAGAGCGCTCGCTTTTCATATCGTAATGCGTGCTCCTGCGTTTCAAACGGATCACGCCACTCATTACTTTCGGAGGCGGGTTAAAACTGCCGGGTGGTACATCGAATAAATATTCCACATCGTAATAAGCTTGTATCAACACACTCAATATGCCATAGTCTTTGCTATTGGGTTTTGAGGTCACGCGTTGCGCCACTTCTTTTTGGAACATGCCAATCATGACGGGTACCTGTTCTTTCCATTCCAGTATCCTGAACAATATCTGCGATGAAATATTATAAGGGAAGTTGCCTACAACGGTGAAAGGAACAGGGAAAGGCAAGGCCACATCCAGGATGCTTTCATGCAATATTTTTCCTTTGATGGAAGGATAGCTGTGTTCGAGATACGCTACTTTTTCGGCATCCAGCTCCACTGCCTTGAATTCGATAGCCGGCAGTTGCAGCAGGTATTTGGTGAGGGCGCCGCCACCGGGACCAACTTCCAGCAGGTGACTGAAATCGTCTTCCCGTAAAGCTTTCACTATCTTTTCACAGACCCGTTCATCTTTCAGGAAATGCTGGCCCAGTGACTTTTTCAGCGTGTATTGCATTGCAGCAAAAGTACATCATTGCCCAAAAATGAGCCATGGCCAATAATCCTTATTTTTACAGCCTAAATCTATCCTGAATGAGTTCCGAATTGCAAAAACCCGTTATCGGATTTTCTTGTGGCGATCTGAATGGTATTGGCCTGGAGTTGATCATTAAAACCCTGGCCGATCACCGCCTGCTCGATTTTTGCATACCGGTTGTTTTTGCCAGCAATAAAAGCGTGAACTTCTATCGCAAGAGCCTGTCCGATATCAACTTCAATTATTCCAATGGCAAGGAGCTCGACAGGCTCAACACCAAACAGGTGAACGTGTATAATTCATGGGAGGAAGATGTGGTGATCACGCCGGGGCAACTCAATGAAACAGGCGGAAAATATGCGTTGATCTCACTCAAAGACGCCGCGCAGGCACTCAAAAACGGGCAGATACAGGGACTGGTAACAGCGCCCATACACAAGAAAAACATACAATCGGCCGAATTTCAATACAGTGGTCATACACCTTATCTCAAAGCGCTGTTCGAAGTGAATGATGTGCTCATGTTCATGGTAGCAGAGAATATTAAAGTAGGTCTCGTAACCGAGCATGTGACCATTGCCAATGTAGCTCCGCACATTACACGCGAGAACATTACCGGCAAGCTGCGCATCATGAACAGCAGCCTGCAAAAAGATTTTGGTATCGATAAACCCAGGATCGCTGTACTCGGACTCAACCCGCATGCAGGCGATGAAGGATTGATCGGTAATGAAGAAGAAACCATCATCAAACCGGCCATCAAAGATGCCAGGCACAGCATGATGGTTTTTGGTCCCTATAGCGCCGATGCGTTTTTCGCGCGCGGTCAGCACGAAAAATTCGATGGCGTACTGGCCATGTACCACGATCAGGGATTGATCCCATTCAAATCGCTGGCCATTGGCGAGGGGGTGAATTACACAGCCGGACTCAACGCGGTACGCACCAGTCCCGACCACGGAACGGCTTTTGACATTGCAGGCAAAGGAAAAGCCGATGCCAGTTCTTTTCTTGCCGCCACTTTCGAATGCATCGACATCATCCGCAGAAAAGCAGGCTATGCCGAAATGCGCCAGAACCCTATGCGTAAGATGAGCGCCAAGATGATGGCCAATGCAGTAGACGAAAAACTTTCGGAAGAAGCAGAAGGCTAATAAATATCATCGTTCATTTTCCTGCTTTTAAATAACCCTTCAACGCTTTAACATACGCTTCAAAGGCTGCTACGCCTGCAGGGGTGATCTTACAAATGGTTTGGGGATAATTATTCTTGAATTGCTTGATCACTTCTATATAGCCCGCATCTTTTAATTTTTGCACCTGCACACTGAGGTTACCTGCGGTGGCATTGGTTTTTTCACGGATAAAAGTAAACTCCGCTTCCTTGATGCCAATGAGCAGGCTCATCACAGCAAGCCTCAGTTGAGAATGTAATATGGGATCCAGGTCCTTAAACATGGGCTCTTCTTTGTTCAAGATATCTTTTTCGCAGGATCAGTCCGGGAATGAACCAACAAGTCAGCGCTGCCACAGCGCCGAAAAGCATATCGTACTTGGTAACGGTAAAACAAGATGCAATGAACAGCCCATAGGTCAGGATGGCGCCGATGAGCATGGGTCTGAACTTTTTTACCAGGCCCGTTACCAGTGTTGGCAATGCATACAGTAGCAGGAATAAAGAATATATACTGGGAATAGACGACCCAGCTACAGAAGGAACAATGTTCTCATAAGCAACCAGTCCGAATATAGAAATGCCATAAGCCAGCCATACTGCATCCAGTGCATCGTCTTCGTGTTTCCTCACTTTTTTCAACCGCCTTTCCTTCATGGAAATGATCACATGCGGGATCAATGCAAACAATACCAGCAGCCAGATATCAAAACCCAATTCGAATGAAAATTCGATCTCCAGGTAGTTGACCAACGAAACAATGGCTACCACAGAACCCCACAACAATGCCACAATACCTGTTTCGTGGTAACTGCTTTTGACTTTTTCGATCATACTGGTGATCAGTTCCAGGCTTTCTTTTTCGCTCAATGTTTTTTGTTCTTTCATCAGACAGATTGTTTCGGTTTCATCAAACAAGTTTAAACCTCACCGGTTATGGGAGGTTTAAACTTAAGAAAAAACTGCACACCAAACTGCCGGTGGTGTCCGTTATACACTAACAACTACTGGCAATCGGCGAGCAATTTTTCAGCTTCGGCCTTCCCCCATACAGGATGCAGAGGTGATGCAGGTTGAAATGTTTTGAACAACTCTACTGATTTCTCTGCATATTTCCTGGCAGCAGCTTTTCCCCCACCATAAGCTTCCGGTGTTTTGAAAAGTGTTTGTCCTTCCAGGTAATACACGCGCGGATTGTTGGGATCAGCTTGCTTTGCATCATCCAATGCTTTACGCGCTTCGGCACCATAGGTCTGCCAGCGGGTCATAGGGTCTACCGTCATTTGCTGTATCGCCACCATCTGGTGCAGGCAATAGATTTCCGAATTCTTTTCTATGGACTCGGCTTTGGCAATCAGGTCCCTGGATTTTTCCGCTACCTTGTCTTTATCGGCTTTAGGATTCATCCAACCTGTAATATAGTTGGCATAAGCCGCATAATAATAAGGCAGCCATTTGTCTTTCTCTGCATCGGCAATCCTTTCGAAGAAAGCCGAAGCAGCGCTCATGTCTTCTACTGTTTTAGTCGAGGTCAGTTGTTCTAGTCCTTTCTGCATACCAGCTTCATACTTACTTTGCGCAGTCAACTGGCCTGCGCAAAAAAGTAATACGATAACGAGAATCTTTTTCATGCTTACATTGTTTATTGTTAAATATTATTTTCCTTTTGAATTTTACAAGTTATTATTGATCGCATCCTGCCTCCTGTCCACACCCCAGCTCAGGAACAATCCTACGAAAAAGAATTGAGGTGCGGGAAGTGTTATGGCTTCTTTCCGGCTACCATCATAAGAATAGTTGTAACCGAATACCTGTTTGTTGTCGAGCACATTGGTTACCGATACTACAAACACCCCAAAGGCTTTACCCATCGAAGTCAGGTAATTCATACTGAATCCCAGGCTATTATAGTTGACGGTCTTGCCCTGGTCGGCAATAACATATTGATTGCCGTTTTGCATCAGGTTATAATAAGGTCTGCCGGTAGCAAATGAATAGGTAACATTGAATCCCGTATTAATGCTGCTTACAAAACGCTTGACCACTACCGAAGCGGTATGATTCGCAGCAAAACTGGGTTGCAATTCCCGGGGAAAATTGAGGTAATTCCTTTTCGTATCGAGATATGAATAACTCAACCAGTAATCCAGCCCCTTGAATGTTTTCTTATCGCGCCAAAACAATTCAACTCCTTTTGCATCCCCGGCACCGCTGTTATCATAGGCCGGAAAGGTCTTCAACAGGTCGTCGTATTTTTTATAATAAGCTTCTACACGAAATGTTTGCAGCGCAGTGGTTTTGATATAATTGATGATATAATGTGTGGCTTTTGTGTAATTGAAGTTGCGTGTAATATAGAGGTATGTATTCTCCGGTTTCTGATAGAAAACGCCGTATGCAATACTCATTTGTGCGTTCTTACCGGTTTTATACGCCAGCGATACCCTGGGGGCAAAATCAGCTTTATCAATTACGGATGAATGTTCAAACCGGCCACCCACTTTAGCAGCCAGTTCATTGGTGATATAAAGATCCGCTTCTGCAAACAGTGACTTCAAATGATCTGGCAGCACCGAACGATAACCGTTGTACAGGTTCTTGTTATAGAAATACATGTACTCCCCGCCAAAACGGATCACGCTGATACCGCTGATGCGCTTATCCCATACTGCTTTCAACTGTGTAAGATCGCCCCTGGTAATAAGGTTGAAATTGCTGGTATCTATCCAGGGAGTACCTGTTGTTACCGGTACATTCTGCTGGTTTTGTATCTGCTGTGAAATATTGCTGTGGTCGGTGCTGAAACTAAAGCCCAGGTTCATTTTCCAGCCATTGCCCAGGTTCTCGCGCCAGCTGAGGTTATTGTACCAGTTCGTATTCTGTAATCCAAATGCATTCTTCAAAGAAGGATCGTTGATGTTGGGTCGGCGCAGGCCCGCGTCGATGGCACCGAAAGTGGTATAATATTTAATCATGCCGCCTGTTTTGGTCTTGATGCGAAAATTAGCATCGGCCGAATGGAGTTGTGGTATCCTGAAGTAATCGGGCTTCTGTTTCACCACCGCGAAATAAGGTATCAGGTTGGTATACCCATAATTCATACCGAAGGAAGACTGTTTATCCTTCGCTACTTTTTGCATGCCAGCACCCAGGAAAACAGTAGAGATAGAAGCTGTGGCCTCCGAACGGTCGGGAATGTCTATGCTCTCCATGATCAACGCAGAAGAAAGCGCCTGGCCGTACAATGCAGAATAACCACCGGTACTAAAAATGGTTCCTTTGAATAAATTCGGGGCAAACCTTCCGCGGGAAGCGATATCAGGCACGCTGGCCTGGAAAGGATTGTTCACCAGGGTACCATCTATAAATTGTTTGGCTTCATAGCCTGCGCCTCCACGCACAAACAATCCTTCCTGCTCGCCTACCTGCTGAGCACCCGGAAGCGTCTTGACCACCGCGGTGATATCGGCATTGGCGCCTCCGGTGGTATATACATCCAAAGACGACAATACCGTAGCTGCCTTCTTCCTGTCACCTGCTTCAAAACTTCCTGCGGTAACGGTTACTGCTTTCAATTCGCTGATCTCTTCTTTCAAAGCAAAAGAAATTTCAATGGGAGTAGTTCCGATCGTTATTTTTTCTTCCGCTGATTTATAACCAAGCAAGGACGCCACCAGCACCTGCTCGCCTTTTTCAAATGTTTTAAATGAAAAATGGCCTGCCGAATCGGCAACGCCGCCATCGTATGAACCTTTCACTACAATACTGGCTCCAGGCAGTATATGGCCTTTCACATCTTTTACTTTACCTGTGATCCGCACCTGTGCGCCGGCAATACCCGACAACCCCAGGCCAACCAATATCATGATCCATTTTTTCATTATCACCCAGTTTTGGAACACGAACATAAAGTAGTTTATTTTATAAACAAAAATATTTGGATGAGCGGTAATAAAAAAATCACCCTTTCTCTTTGCCCTGGGTTCAAACCCAGGGCAAAGAGAAAGGGTGATTAAAATCAATCTATGAACTACTTATTTATACTGAACCGCCAGGCTCTTGGCCAGCTCGGTCATCTTGTTCAATCCTTCTTCAGGCAGGTTACCTTTTTTGAACTCAGCCAGTACATCAGGCAGTTTGTTTTCCATTTCCATCAGGAAATGGCTTTCAAACTCTTTCACCTTCTTTACAGCAATATCGCGTAAAAGTCCTTGTGTACCCAGGTAAATGATGGCTACCTGTTTTTCTACAGAGAATGGTGTATACTGCGCCTGTTTCAGCACTTCCACGTTACGGGCACCTTTGTCGATCACTGATTTGGTAGCAGCATCGAGGTCGCCACCGAATTTAGAGAACGCTTCCAGCTCGCGGTACAGCGCCTGGTCGAGCTTCAGTGTACCGGCAACTTTTTTCATCGACTTGATCTGCGCGTTACCACCCACACGGCTTACTGAGATACCTACGTTGATAGCCGGACGGATACCTGCGTTGAACAGGTTACCTTCCAGGAATATCTGTCCGTCGGTAATAGAGATCACGTTGGTAGGAATGTATGCAGATACGTCGCCAGCCTGTGTTTCAATGATGGGCAGCGCTGTGAGCGAACCACCACCTTTCACCAGGTGCTTGATAGAAGCGGGCAAATCGTTCATATTCTTGGCAACAGAATCATTGTTGATCACTTTGGCTGCACGCTCCAGCAAACGGCTGTGCAGGTAGAATACGTCACCAGGATATGCTTCACGTCCGGGTGGCCTTCTCAGCAGCAATGATACCTCACGGTAAGCCACCGCCTGCTTGGACAGGTCATCATAAATGATCAGTGCAGGGCGACCGGTATCACGGAAAAATTCTCCGATCGCAGCACCGGCGAATGGTGCATAGAACTGCTGCGGAGCAGGATCTGATGCAGATGCCGATACGATCGTAGTGTACGCCATCGCACCATTATCGGCCAGGGTCTTCATCACACCGGCTACGGTAGATGCTTTTTGTCCGATCGCTACATAAATACAATATACAGGCTTGCCTGCATCGTAAAATTCTTTCTGGTTGATGATGGTATCGATACAGATAGCGGTCTTACCGGTCTGGCGGTCACCGATCACCAACTCACGCTGTCCGCGTCCGATGGGGATCATCGCGTCGATCGCTTTGATACCTGTTTGCAGGGGTTCTTTTACCGGCTCGCGATAAATTACACCAGGGGCTTTACGCTCCAGGGGCATTTCATACAATTCACCGGCAATGGGACCTTTACCATCGATGGGTTCACCCAGTGTATTGATCACACGGCCTACTACACCTTCTCCTACTTTGATAGAAGCGATCTGGCCAGTCCTTTTTACTTTATCTCCTTCACGTATCCCGCTGCTCTCACCCATCAATACCACACCCACATTATCTTCTTCCAGGTTCAGGGCGATGGCTTTTACACCATTATCGAATTGTACCAGCTCACCGCTGCGTACACCGTTCAGGCCGTATACGCGGGCAATACCGTCGCCTACCTGCAATACGGTTCCCACTTCTTCGAGATCAGCCGAAGCATTGAAATTGCTCAGCTGCTGCTTCAGTATCGCTGATATCTCGTCGGGTTTAATGTCCACCATGGTATATACTTTTAAAAGTTATGCTTGTTGATTATCTTATTTGATGAATATAATCGTTCCGGAGGAATTGGTTCTTGATATCTTTCAGATCGCGCAGGATACTCGCATCCACCAGGTTGTTATCAAACTCCAACACAAAACCGCCGATCAATCGCTCATCTGTTTTGGTCTCCAGCTCAACTGTGCCCAATGCCCTTTCAGATTGCACTTTCTGGCAGATCGCCTGTTTCAGTTCTTCGCTGATAGGCGCTGCCGTTGTGAGCGTAACACTGTGTATGCCTTTCAGTTGCTGGTATTGTTCAATGAATGCAGCAACGATCTCCGGCAGATCACTTTCCCTTCCTTTCTTCACCAGCAGATGATTGAAAGCAGCAGTGAGTTCACTCACTTTACCTTTCGTTACAGCAGTAATGATGCTGTTCTTCTGGTCGCCCTTGATAATAGGACTGCGCAACAGCAACAGGAATTCCCGGCTGCTCTTGCACACTGCCTTCAGGTACAACATATCGGCGTACACCGCTTCCAACTGACCCTTATCTATCGCCAGGTCAATCAGACTCTTTGCATACCTGCTCGCTAATCTTTGATTTGGCATATTCTCTTTTAAAGAATCAATTTAATTTTACTCCTTCAGCTAAGTCCTTGATGTATTTCTCCTGGCCTGTTTTATCAGCCAGCTCACGACGCAACACTTTTTCAGCCACTTCCACCACCAGGCTTCCCACCTGGTTTTTCACATCGGTCAGCGCTGCATTTTTCTGCTGGGTGATGGCCTGCTGTGCTTCGGCAACAATCCTGTCGTACTCAGATTTGGCTTTGTCCTTCGCTTCTGAAACCATTTTCTCGGCAGTTTCTTTGGCTTCTTTCAGCATCTTTGCTCTTTCTTCACGGGCCTTGTTGATCATGGTTTCATTCTCGCTCTGCAAAGCCACCATTTCAGCTTTCACCTTATCGGCCTTGGCCAAAGCATCTTCAATGCCCTGCTCCCTTTCGCTGATCGCTTTCATGATCGGCTTCCAGGCGAACTTTCCCAATACGAATAGCAGTACGAGGAACGCAATGAGGCTCCAAAATGCCAGCCCTACATCAGGCAGTACCAAAGGGTTTATTTCTAATAACATAAGTAACTGTTTATCTGGATTGTAAACTTTCTCAAGATGAAGATTATACAGACCCTCCGCCCTGTGCTTCAGGTCTGTATAATGCGTTTGATGGATTAACCATTACCCAACAGGGCAACCACCACCGCAAACAGGGCAACCGCTTCCACGAAAGCAGCGGCAACGATCATGTTTGCACGGATGTCGTTAGCAGCTTCCGGCTGACGGGCAATACCTTCAACGGCGCCCTTACCGATTTGTCCGATACCGATACCGGCACCGATAGCAGCTAAACCAGCGCCGATTGCGGCAACACTTCCTACTACCATTTTGTTACGTTTTTAATTGTTATTGAAAAAAAATTAATCTTCCGATTCGTGATAATGCGGCTCATGATCGCCATGATGGTGATGCTCTTCTATCGCCATTCCTATATACATCGCACTGAGCATCGCAAAAATATACGCCTGCAAAAATGCTACCAGCAACTCAATCAAACTGATGAACACTGCAAACGGCACCGCTATCGCTGAAGCATATACTGTTTTAAAGATAAAGATCAAACAAACCAAACTCAACACCAGGATGTGACCGGCCGTTAGGTTGGCGAACAATCGCACCATCAACGAAATAGGTTTGATGAAAACACCGATCAGTTCAATAGGCGCCAGGAACAATTTCATGCTCCAGTGCATACCCGGCATCCAGAAAATATGTTCCCAGTAACTTTTATTTCCCTTGATATTTACTACAACGAACACACATACTGCCAGCGTCATTGTAAAAGCGATATTACCGCTCAAATTGGCTCCACCGGGAAAGAAAGGGATCAGACCCAGGAAATTATTGATCAATATCAGGAAAAAAAGACTGAGCAGGAACGGCATGTATTTGATATAGTGATGGCCGATATTGGGCTTGGCCACTTCATCGCGCACAAACAGGATCACAGGTTCCATGAAAGACTGCAAACCCCTGGGCGCCGATTTAACACCTCTCTTTTTGTATGCCGCAGCAACAGAAAGGAAGATCAGCATTAACAGGGTTACACTTACCAATAAGGCCGTTACATTTTTGGTGATGGAGAAATCCCAAACCCTGGCTGAAGCTTCTTTGTTCACTGAACCATCTGCATTCACCACCCTGATCTTACCGTCCACTACTTTGTAAGGATAATGACCATTATACACCACTTGTTCGTGATGTTCATTCATCAGGTTGCTGGAAGAAAAAGATTCCAATCCTTTATCAGAATAAAGAATTACCGGAAGATGTATGGAGGTATGCCCCCAAAGATGCCAGCTGTGACTGTCTTTGATGTGCTCGAGAATTGTTTCGGTAACATTAAATTTTCCTTCCTTTTCAGCATGGGCTGCTTCTTTCCCTTCAACAGCCGCGGCATGGGCTGAATCCTGGGCAAGGCTTACATTAGAAAAAGTTATCAATAAAAGGCCGAAAGTCGCTACCAGTAAAGATTGTACACTTCTGAGGCTCATACCTGTTCCGAAATTTGGCGCAAAGATAGGGGTATGGGGGGTAAAATCAGCCGGCCACTGCCACTTTTTGTTTTTGCTTTTCGAACTGCATTTCATGCAATTTGGCATAAAAACCACCCAGCAACAAAAGCTCTTCGTGGTTACCGGTTTCCCTGATCTCACCCTTGTCGAGTACAATGATTTTATCGGCCTTGCGGATGGTGGAAAGCCGGTGGGCAATAACGATGGAAGTTCGGCCCGAGATGAGCGTATCTATCGCTCTCTCAATGAGTTGTTCGCTTTCTGTGTCAACCGATGAAGTGGCTTCGTCCAGGATCAGTATGGAGGGGTTGTACAAAAGCGCCCTGATGAACGACAGCAACTGGCGCTGTCCCAGGCTCAGGGTGCTGCCCCTTTCCATTACATTGTAATCATATCCGCCCGGTAATTGCATGATGAAATCATGGACCCCAATCATTTTAGCTGCCTCTATCACCTGGCCCCTCGAAATATCCGGGTTACGTAAAGTGATATTATCCATGACCGAACCCGAAAACAGGAACACGTCCTGCAGCACTACACCAATACCCTTTCTCAAACAGTCGAGCTCATAATCTTCCACATTCACCCCATCTATTTTGATCGACCCTTTTTGTATGTGGTAAAGCCTGTTCAGCAGGCTGATGATGGAAGTCTTTCCGCTGCCGGTATGCCCTACCAATGCCACCGTCTGGCCTGCTTTCACTTCAAAATCGATATCCTTCAATACATATTGTTCATCGATATAAGCAAACCACACTTTTTCAAAACGTATCGCTCCCCGGATATGCGCTGGCTGGTAAGCCCCTTCGGCAACCGGTACGATCTCATCGGTATTATCCAGCACTTTCAACACCCTTTCCGCCGCAATCATACCCATCTGCAACACATTGAATTTATCGGCGATCACCCGCAGCGGTCTGAATATCTGGTTAAGGTAAAGGATAAAGGCAATCAGCAATCCCGCATCCAGCGAACGGTCGGCGATCCACCATACCAGGAAGCCCATACTCAGCGCCAGCACTACCTCCACCACGGGAAAGAAAACAGAATAAGCGAAAATGGCTTTGATATTGGCGTTGCGGTGCTCGCTGTTGATCTTTTTAAACTTGGTAAACTCGCGCTCTTCTGCCGAAAAAGCCTGCACCACCTGCATACCGGTAATGTGCTCCTGCACAAAAGCATTGAGACTGGCCACTGCATTCCTTACCCGGATGAAACTTTTGTTCACGCTCTCCTTAAAATAATACGTGGCTACGATCATCACCGGAAAAGGCACCAGGCAGATCAGTGTCAGGCGCCAATCCATCCAGAACATAGTACCCAATGTAATGACGATGGTGAGCAGATCAGCGATGATCGGGATCAATCCGTCTGAAAAAATATCATTGATACTTTCAATATCATTGATGGTACGCGTGGTCAGTGTGCCAATGGGTGTACGGTCGAATTGCCGCAAATTGAGTCCCAGTATCTTGCGGTACACGGTAATACGCATATCCTTTACCACACTTTGTCCCATCCATGCCGTAATAAAACTAAATACGAACCGTATGGTCGTTTCCACGAACAAAAAGACTACCTGGAAAAGCGTAACGGCAATGATGAACCGGGTGGCATCACTCAGATCGGTCCCGAACAACAAAGCTTTCAGCCATTGCGGCGCCAGCACGGCTTTGCCCGTTGCTGTATCAACTGTCAGTTGTATGAGATAAGGACGTACAGGAGCAAATATGGCCATCAGAATGGCCAGTACAATACTCAGGTAAAATAACCACCGGTATGGCTTTACAAAACGGAAAACCCTTCCCAGCAATGAAAAATCGAAAACCTTCTTTTTGGGCGTCTCACTCATGATAGAATGTAAAGGTACGAAGATTCGTATGGAGGCTGTTACCGGTCGTGTAATTCAAAATGCTTCTTGAATTCCGTAATTTCGTAAGCTGAATATGGAGTCAACACAAGTAATCACGATCGATGCCCCGCTGCCCGCCTATAATCTCAGCCCCGAGCAGGAAAAAAATGAGATTGTCAGGCATTACCGTGCCTTGTTGCGCGCACTCAGGCCCAAGCTGAAAAAAGGCGATAAGGAACTGTTGCGCCATGCTTTTGAAATGGCCGCCGATGCTCACAAGACCATGCGCCGCAAAAGCGGGGAGCCCTATATCCTGCACCCCATCGCCGTAGCTATGATCTGCGTGGAAGAGATCGGCCTGGGCGTACGCAGCACCATCTGCGCACTGCTGCACGATACCGTGGAAGATACCGATATCACCCTGGAAGATGTGGAACACGAATTCGGGACTGAGATTGCCAAGATCGTAGATGGACTGACCAAGATTTCCAATGTTATCGACACCAATACTTCGCAGCAGGCCGAAAACTTCAAGAAGATCCTGCTTACCCTTACCGATGACCCGCGGGTGATCCTCATCAAACTGGCCGATCGCCTGCACAATATGCGCACGCTCGATTCCATGAAGCGCGAAAAACAACTGAAGATCGCTTCTGAAACCGTGTGGGTATATGCGCCGCTGGCCCATCGCATGGGGCTTTACAACATCAAGACAGAGTTGGAAGACCTGTCGATGAAATACCTCGAACCCGAAGCCTACCGCGAGATTGCCAAGCGGTTGTCTGAAACCAAAAGGGAACGCACCCGCTATATCAACGAATTCATCCGCCCGTTAAAAGAAAAACTCACAGCCTCTGGCTTCCATTTCGAGATTTACGGAAGGCCTAAAAGCATCCATTCCATCTGGAACAAGATCAAAAAGAAAAGTGTTTCTTTTGAAGAGGTATACGATTTATTCGCCATCCGTGTGATACTCGACTCTCCTCCCGAAAAAGAAAAAGAAGATTGCTGGAAAGTCTATTCCATGATCACCGATGAGTACATGCCTTCTCCGGAAAGACTGCGCGACTGGCTCAGCAACCCGAAAAGCAATGGGTATGAAGCCTTGCACACAACGGTGATGGGCCCGCAGGGAAAATGGGTGGAAGTACAGATCCGCACCAAGCGGATGAACGAGATCGCGGAAAAAGGACTGGCAGCGCATTATAAATACAAGGAAGGAAGCAACGATGAGGACCGTTTCGATAAATGGTTCGGACAGATCCGTGAAGTCCTGAATACACCCGATACCGCCGATGGTGTGGACTTCCTGCAGGATTTCAAGACCTCTTTCCTCGCCGAGGAAATCTATGTATACACGCCCAAGGGCGAAGTGAAGATGTTGCCCACAGGCAGCACAGCGCTGGATTTTGCTTTTGCCATCCACTCGGCCATCGGTACCAAATGTATCGGCGCCAAAGTACACCACAAGCTGGTGCCCATCAGCCATAAGTTGCGCAGCGGCGACCAGGTGGAGATCATCACCAGCAGCAAGCAAAAACCTTCGGAAGACTGGCTCAGTTTCGTGGTAACCGCCAAAGCCAGGAGCAAGATCAAAGACGCACTGCGCGAAGAAAAAAGAAAGGTGGCAGAAGACGGCAAATACCTCCTGCAACGGAAACTGGAGGCCATGGGCGCCGCTTACAGTCAGTATAACATAGAAGAACTGGTACAGTTTTACAAAGCGCCTTCTTCGCTCGACCTGCATTACCGCATCGCTACCAAGGCCATCGATCTCAAAGAACTGAAAGAATTCCAGGTGCTGGGCGATAAACTGGAGATTCCTAAGCCCAAACCCCTTATTGTTGGCGAGCCTGCTGTTGACCATACCCACCACAAAACCTTCAACCGCAAAGACTCGGAACTCATCATTTTCGGAGAAAGCAGCGACAAGATCATGTATTCATTGGCCAAATGCTGTAACCCCATCCCGGGCGACGACGTATTTGGTTTTGTGAGCACGGGTAAAGGGCTCATCATACACCGCACCAGTTGTCCCAATGCCGCCCAGCTCCTGGCCAATTACGGGCACCGCGTAGTAAAAACCAAATGGGCCAAGAACAAGGAGATATCGTTCCTCACCGGTCTCAAGATCGTGGGACTCGATGATGTGGGTGTCATTAATAAAATTACCAATGTAATCAGCGGCGACCTGCGCATCAATATCGCTGCCTTGACCATTGAGTCGAAGGAAGGCCTGTTCCAAGGCACCATCAAAGTGTTTGTGCACGATAAAGAAGAGCTGGAAGAGCTGGTGAGCCGGTTAAAATCGCTGGCCGGAATACAAACAGTTGATAGGTTTGATACGGAGACCATTTAGTTTTTCAGTTTTTTTAAAAAAAGCCCGCGCTACATCCTATTTTTGCCGCGATTTCAAAAGCTTATTATGGTAGATGTAATTTTAGGTTTGCAATGGGGAGATGAGGGCAAAGGAAAGATCGTTGATTATTTCGCCCCTCATTATGATATTATTGCCCGTTTCCAGGGTGGTCCGAATGCCGGACATACTTTGTATGTAGATGGTAAGAAAATGGTGCTCCACCAGATACCTTCCGGTATTTTTCACCAGAACACCATCAACGTGATTGGGAACGGTGTAGTACTTGATCCCGTTACCCTGAAAAGAGAATGTGATGCCGTAGCGGCTTTTGGCATCGATGTAAAAAAGAATCTCTTTATTTCCGACAGGACCAACATCATCCTGCCTACTCACCGCGCACTCGATAAAGCATCCGAACTTTCCAAAGGAGAAGCCAAGATCGGTTCTACGTTGAAAGGCATCGGCCCTGCGTATATGGATAAAACAGGAAGGAACGCTTTGCACGTGGGCGACCTGCTTGATAAAAGTTTTACCACCCAATACATTAAGCTGCGGCTTAAGCACCAGAAATTGCTCGATAATTTCCATTTCATGGAAGATATCTCTGCCTGGGAAGAAGAATTTTTCGAAGCGCTGGAATTCCTGAAGACACTTAAAGTGATCAATTGCGAATATTTCGTTAACAATAAAATTGCTGAAGGCAAAAAAGTACTGGCAGAAGGCGCACAGGGCAGCATGCTGGATATCGATTTCGGCACATTCCCCTTTGTTACTTCTTCTAATACGATTTCTGCCGGCGTTTGTACCGGTTTGGGCGTATCACCCAAACAGATCAACGAAGTATTGGGCGTAACAAAAGCTTATTGTACCAGGGTGGGCAGCGGACCATTCCCCACTGAACTGCACGATGCTACCGGTGAAGAGTTGCGCAAAATCGGTAATGAGTTTGGCGCTACCACCGGACGTCCCCGCCGCTGCGGATGGATCGATCTCGTAGCGCTCAAATATGCCTGCATGATTAACGGTGTTACACAGGTGATCATGACCAAAGCCGATGTGCTCGATTCATTCGAAGAACTGAAAGTATGTACTGCCTATAATATCAATGGTATAGAAACAAAAGAAGTACCTTATCAATTGCCAAGGGTGCACGCAGAGCCCCTGTTACAAAGCTTCAAGGGCTGGCATTCCGATACTACCAAGGTAAAAGAAAGTGCGGCATTGCCCGATACCATGCATACGTATATTAACTTTATCAATCAATACATTGGCGCTCCGGTTAAATATGTTTCCAATGGCCCCGGACGCGAACAAATCGTGCACATTTAAGGTCGGTTGGCACTGCATTTGTGAAAGAAAAAAAATATTTGGTTCATATCGATTTGCGTTGAAATTTTACGCAGTAATCTGATTGGTTTATGGCAGCAAAATCTGACAAGGACAAGAAACCCGCGGCACCCAAAAATGCTCCTGCAAAAAATGCGGATGAGAAACCATCTTCCAAAAGCAAGAAGCAAACGGACGATGATGATGACGATATTGACGACGACGATGATATGGATGTAAAACCTGCACCAGGTAAGAAAGCGTCCAAAGCCGCGTCGAAAAAATCGAAGGACGAAGACGATGACGAAGACGATGATTATGGAGATGAGCCCGAAGACGATTGGGACAAAGCAGAGGAAGACGATAATTGGGATCCTGACTTCGATGAATTCGATATTCCTAAAAGCAAGACCAAAAAAAGTGGCGGCGGCGGGAAGAAGAAAGGCGGAGAGGATGATGATGACTTCAAACTAGATGATGACTTCAAGGAATTCGACCTTTTCAATGATAAGAGTGGCGGATTCGACGACGATGAAGACGATGATTTCTAATCATCCTGCACGTGAATAGAACAACAGCTAAATTCACAGTACCCGATACTGCAATATTTAAAAAGCAAATGTTGAACTGGGCCAACCGGTTCAACATTTGTTCTTTTCTGGATAACCACCAATACCATTCCAGCCATCATTCCGTTGAATGCCTTGTAGCTGTTGGCGCCGAGACCATCTTTAACCCAACAGAAGATATATTACCTGCTTTCGCCGGCTTCCTGGCGCAGCAGAATGACTGGCTCTTTGGACATATTTCGTACGATCTGAAGATCGAAATAGAAGGTCTTCCATCTCATCACCCCGATTTCATCGGCTTTCCAACCCTGTTTTTTTACAGGCCGCAAACGGTTCTGCAACTGAGTGGTACAGAACTAACCATTTCAAGCCTCAACGGTCATCCGGCCGATACATTCAACAGTATACAATCTTGCGACCCGGTTCCGCAAGCATCAGATAATGCCAGTATTCAAACCAACGCCAGGATCAGCAGGGAAGACTACTTGGCCATCGTTAAACAATTGCAGCGGCATATCCTCAGGGGCGACTGTTATGAGATCAATTTCTGCCAGGAATTCTTTGCAGAACAGGTAGCCGTATCTCCTTTGTCGCTCTACGCCCGCCTCACGGCCATGTCGCCCACACCCTTTGCCTGCTTTTACAAACTTGAGGATCAATACTTGCTCTGTGCTAGCCCCGAACGGTACTTGCAGAAAAAGGGAAATACCCTTATCTCCCAGCCCATCAAGGGAACGATAAAAAGAGATTTGTTGAATGAAGAGACAGATAAGCAATTGATTGCCCGGTTACAACAAAGCGAAAAAGACCGCAGCGAAAACGTGATGGTGGTAGACCTGGTGCGCAACGACCTGAGCCGGGTTTCTAAAGAGGGAACAGTGGAAGTGGAAGAGCTTTTCGGTGTCTACAGTTTTCCGCAGGTACACCAGATGATCTCTACCATCAAGGGCGAACTCAGAGAAGGCATAAACCTCGCCGATGTATTGAAAGCCAGCTTTCCCATGGGCAGCATGACAGGCGCACCCAAAAGAAGAGTGTTGGAACTGATCGAGCAGTTTGAACGAACCAAGAGAGGCTTGTATTCAGGCGCTGTTGGCTATATAGACCCCGAAGGCAATTACGATTTCAACGTAGTGATCAGGAGCCTTTTTTACAATGCCGCAACCCGTTACCTCAATTACCAGGTAGGTGGTGGCATCACCTTCTACAGCGATGCTGAAAAAGAATACGAGGAGTGCTTATTGAAAGCATCTGCCATACAGCAAGTGCTCAATGGGCAAAATCGCTGAGCAACTTCCAGTCCCACAGCACAATATCCCAAACCATACCGCCGTAATTCAATGTGTCCAGTACCTGGAATCCCGTTTTAAGATGTGCTTTCAACGAACGTGCATTTTCCTGGGGATATCGGTGAGGCAGTAATCAAATTCGTCCGACAAAACTTCCCTGAAATGCTGGTATAATTGTTGCACCAACCCCATACCACGATACCCTTTTGCTACACATAGCTGGCCTACCACTACATAGCGGGCATCTTTCAACGGAATATCTTTATACATCTTTTGATCGATCGTATGAAAGAGATCGGCCAGCAGATCATGATCTTTGCCTACCAATTTTACAGCCACCAGGGCATAACCCACCACCCGGTCGCCGTCTTTTGCGATTATCGAGGGGCTCGCCCGGTGCATAGCTTCCAGAAATGCAAGCGTATATTCAGCCGTAACAAAACCTTCGCTGCCCGCTTCCCCGGCCGATACATTCTTTTTCAGGTTCTCTCGCTGCAACTGCAATATTCCCTGCAGTTCAGCTACTTCTGTTACCCTTTTGATCTTTATCATCTGTATGCAATATGGAACGAAGTTATCGCATTAAAAAGGCACTTATGTCCCGGTGACATAAGTGCCTGTATGTTTATTGTTATTGAGAATCCCGGTTTAAAATTTAATGGTTACAGACGCATTGAAAATGGTTCCCAATTGGCTGAACTGCGATCCGTTGTATCCCAGGATGCGATAACGGCCACTGAAAGCCAGGAATCCTTCCAGCAAGCTTTTGTCGGCAGGACTGTTCAAAGTGCTCTTAGCAGCCGCGTAGTTCGGATCAGATGCATTACCGGTTAACTGCAACTCCCATTTTGGCAACACATTGAACAGGTTGTTAACGGTAACAGAAGCCGATACCTTGCTGGTAATATCATACCCGATATTCAGGTCCGTCACAACATTTGTTTTGAAAACCTGCTTGATATTATTCATAATATCACCGCCATTATCCAGGTCCTGGAATTTGGTAGGTCCGAATACTGTGTTGTTAAGATTGAAATTCCATTTTTTTACCTGGTAGTCCACACCAACCACTGTCTTGAATTTAGGCCGGCTCTCTGTAAGCAAAGATTTGATCTGCGCACTGAGAATAGTACCTCCATCGGCCTTGATGGCAGCCGGATCGTTAGGCGTACCAACGATCTCGTTGCTGAGTGTTACATTACCCGCCAGGTTAAAGCCCAACTTGCCGGCACCCAGCGCTACGTTGCGATAATTGGCTACGTAATCAATTCCGCGGGTCTTGGTTTCGATACCATTGATGAAGAATTGTATTTGTACAATACCTGCCTGCTGCAATATCTGTCCAAGCGTGCTGTTGGGATTATTGGAAGAGATGGCGGAACTGTAAACGATCCTGTCTTTGATGGTAATATCATAATAATCCACTGTGATATTGAAATTCTTATTGGGTGTAATACCAATACCAATAGTATAGTTATTTGATTTTTCCGGTTTGAGTTTGGGTACACCCAACAGGAACGCCTGCTGACTATAGTTATTGAACAATCCGGATAGCTGGATGGTACCTGCTACGAAAGAGGCTTGTGTAGACTGGTCATATATCTGATGCAAAGTAGGCGCCCTGAATCCTGTAGAAGCCGATCCCCTGATCACGAAACGGTCATCGGCCAGTTTGTAACGGGAAGATAATTTCCATACAAATGCATCTCCGAAATCGCTGTAACGTTCAGCACGGATAGCGCCATCCACCAAAAAGTCTTTGGTAATATCCCAGCTCGCGTCTGCATAAGCGCCGAAGTTGAAGCGGCTGTTGGTAGTGGCATTTTCTGCACGTATACCCGGGAAAGAGTTGGCGCCCTGTCCGGAATAAGAAGCCGTATCTCCTGCAATGATCTTATAAGTTTCCATCCGGATCTCGGAACCGAATGCAAGACTAAAATTATCGGTAATGGATTTGGAAATATCGTAGTTACCTACAATATGCGAGAACCGGAAACCGCCAGGTCTGAATGAAGTAGGACTTTTCGATTTCAGGGTATGGTTTACCGTATTGTCAACACTGTACAATTGTTGGTTACCGCCTATGGTTAAGCTGACATCCTGTTTCCAACCATTCTTTTCATCCTTCACACCTATGGTAGCATTGTAATCTACGAGCTGACCTTCAAATGTAGGCTGGTAGCCGATGTATCCTTTGTACAAAGCGATCGATGCCGGATCGGTGCTTCCGGTATAATCAACCCCGTTCGGGTTGGGTGTATGCAGTAATCCGTAATCTTTTTTCCAATATGGTGTTCTGTAGTTTGCATTACTCAAGACCCTTTTTACTACCAGTGCGGCATTACTATAGAACTCTCCGCCGTTTTCTCCCAGTGGTACGCCCAGGTTAACAAGGAATTTGGCAGCGCTGATCTCACCGGTGCCATTGGTATTGTTAGCGGTAGGATATACTTTCAGGTAATCTACAATGGGTTTATTGGCAGGATCTGTCAGCGGCAATGTGGGATCTCCGAAAGTGGCTACTTCAGTAGGTACATCAATGATACCGGAACGAACGGCATTTTCCTGGCGGCTGAAATCAACCGTATAATTCAGGAAACCTTTACCGGCAATATTGGAACCGCTGTTATATGAAACGCCGTAAGTAGCTCCGTCGCCTTTGTGCGTAATACCCGAATTCACGGTCAGGGAACTGTACTGATACCTGTCTTTCAAAATAATATTCATTACTCCCGCAATGGCATCCGATCCATATTGCGCAGAAGCTCCATCTCTTAATATCTCCACTCTTTTGATGGCATCAGTGGGAATGGCCGACAGGTCTGCGCCGGTCTCACCACGTCCCGGTGCAAACTGAACATACAACAGTGAACTCAGGTTTTTTCTTTTACCATTGATCAGGATCAGTGTGCGGCTGGGTCCCAGGTTCCTGATCTCATAAGGATCCAGCAAAGTGGTTGCATCATTCACCGGTGTATTCACGGAGTTGAATGACGGCACCCGGTACATCAGGCTCTTATCGAAACTGACCTGTCCGGTAGTTTTCAAAGCACTGGCATCGAAATTATCAACCGGTAACGGCGTGGTTGCGGCCGAACGGGGTAATGCCCGGCTACCTACCACCACAATGCCCTCCAGGCTGGCAGTGCCTTCCTTTAATACAATAGAAAGCATGCCTGAAGAAGCGCTAACGGTTTGTACCTCCGTCAGGTAACCGACATAGGAAATTTCCAGTATGGCCCGGGTTCCGGGAACAACAAGACTGAATTTTCCGTTTTGGTCGGTAAGTGTACCCTTGCTGGTACTTTTGATTTTTACAGAAACGCCAACAAGTGGCGCATTGGATGCATCGGTTACAATACCGGTTGCCGTGAACTGGGCCAGTATTGTCATGGGCAATGTACATAGCATTGCCATGAACAGGGTTTTCGTTGCTGTTTTCCTCATGTAGTGTGTTTTAGATATGATAAAATAAAAAACACATTCAGGAAAAGGAAATTTTATTGATTAATATTCAATTAAAGGGCGATAAAAAACGCCTTTTTAAAGATTTTCTAAACTATTTGCAGATTTCTGCATCTACTTTGCTCCCAAGTTACCCTGTAACAGTAACCGTAGCGACTCCATGAGTATTTGCGATTTAGCCGCTTCGAATGCAGGCAATTTGTCTTTGGGAAGACGTAAACTGTATTTCTTTCCCGCCGATAAGGCCTTATCGAAACCGGGATTCCATTTTTGAAATTGTATAGGATCGAGAGAGAGTTGCTGTATCAATACCGTAGAATGATACCGTCCGCTCACCTCCACCACAGTACTTCCCGCGAGTTCATCAGCGCTTAATACTACTTCCTGCGGACGAAGCATGACTGCTTTTTGTACTTCTGTTTCGCTGGCTGTCATGGTAGTGAGGCCGCCACTGCCCTCGAATATATAATGGGTACCGATGAATTTTTTAACGTGGTTTCGCGTCTCTTCCGGCAGGTAATATTGCAGGTTCCAGAAATCACGGCTGCCGGCTTTCCTTATCGCCTGCCTCACCCTGCCGCTGCCACCATTGTAAGCTGCTACCACCAGCAGCCAGTCGCCAAACTCATCATACAACTCTTTCATGAGCTTAGCCGCCACATGGGTGCTCTTATAATAATCCATCCGCTCATCGCCCCTGCCACCTACCCGCAGGCCAAAACGCCTGGCCTCGTAATCCATCAGTTGCCAGGGACCTACGGCGCCTGCCCACGATACCAGCCCGGAATTAAGGTGACTCTCGATCACACTCAGGTATTTCATCTCCCTGGGCAAACCATACTGGTCCAGGATATTATCGTACAGGTCGAAATACGGCCGGCCCCAGCTTTTCATCCGCTCCAGCTCTTTACCTTGTTTTCTGATATATTCTTCCACAAAAGAAACAGCCCGCGGATTCAACTGGGCTGCATAGGGCTTGGTAGCATCGAAATGATCATTTTTGAAAAGACTCTTGAAGCCATACTTGCCGTCAATGGTGGAATCACTCAAAGGTTTATCAGCGTAAGCGTGGGTAAACGACAGGGTGGTCATCCCGCCCGTCATAAAAGCAAAACCCACCAGGGTGAGCCTGGAAACAGCAATGGGACTATGAAGATTGATCCCGGACCAACGCATGAATACGATTTTTGGGCTTTTACTGCAAAGACATCATGTCTTTTGAAATACGCAGCAAAGATACCTCATCGAAATGAGAAGCCATGACCTGCAGGCCGAAGGGCATGCCATTGGAGTGTTTGAAAAGGGGGATGGATATACCCGGAATACCTACCAGGTTGGCAAATACAGTATAGATATCAGCCAGGAACATTTCCACCGGATCATGGCTCATTTCGCCAAATTTGAAGGCCGGTGAAGGAACCGTAGGGGAAATCAGTGCATCGTATTGCGAAAAAATAGCTTTTGTTCTGTCGCTCAATATTCGCCTTACTTGTTGCGCTTTGGTGAAATAGGCGTCGAAATACCCGGCACTCAGCACAAAACTACCCAACATGATACGGCGTTGCACTTCCTTACCGAAACCCTGGCTGCGAGTAGCTTTATATAAAGCGGTAAGGTCCATATCCTGACCGGGAGCACGGTAACCATATTTTACGCCATCGTACCTCGACAGGTTGCTGGAGGCTTCGGCAGTGGTAAGCACATAATAAGCAGGCACCACATATTCCAGCAATTCAAAATCGACCGCCTCAACAGTATGTCCGGCATCGGACAGCTTTTTTATATAAGCTTCCGTTGCCGCTTTGATCTCGGGGTCGAGCCCGGGATGTTCCAGCGCTTCCCTGAAATAAGCCAGTTTGTATTGAGGTTTGTCTGAAGCTGTTTCCAGCACTTGCGTATACGCGGGAACCGGCTGTTCAGAAACCGTGCTGTCGAATGCATCTGCGCCGGCAATCACTTCCAGCGTGAGAGCTGCATCTTCGATGGAGCCGGCAAAAATACCTATCTGGTCAAACGAAGAAGCATAAGCGATCAGTCCGTAACGGGAAATCCTTCCATAGGTAGGTTTGAGGCCGATGATCCCACAGAAATCTGCCGGTTGTCGAACAGAGCCTCCTGTATCGCTACCTAAGCTCACCATACAAAGACCTGCCTGCACTGCTACAGCCGATCCACCCGATGATCCGCCCGGTACTCTTGTTGTATCAAGCGCGTTCTTTACCACACCGAAAGCAGAGTTTTCATTACTGCTGCCCATCGCAAATTCATCGCAGTTATGGCGGCCGATGATGATGGCGCCGGCATCCAATAATTTTTCTACGGCAGTAGCATGGTAAATAGCATGAAAGCCATCCAGTATGCGTGATGCAGCTGAAACAACATGGCCTTTGTAACACAACACATCTTTCAATCCTACCACTACTCCATGAAGCGCGCCAAAAGTTCCACCTGCTGTGCGCTGCGCATCAAGTGCTGCGGCCCTTTCAAGGGCTTCTTCTTCGTACACTTCCAGGTATGCATTCAGTGAGGCTGTTGCATGGATAGCATCTACATAAAAACGAACGGCCTCCACACAGGTGGTTTGGCCGTTCTGTAATGCCTTATGGTAGTCTTTGATTGTGCTGAAACGAAACAAAGGCCAGAATACTTTTTAGAGAGAAAATAATGAAGATGGTTAGTTGCTGGCAGGAGTCTCAGGATGATCCTTTTCTTTCATACCTTCTTCCAGTTCTTTCTTCACATTGTTCTTAGCATCATTGAATTCACGAATGCCTTTACCAAGGCCACGCATAAATTCAGGAATTTTTCTGCCGCCAAATAAAACGAGCACAACAACCGCGATCAATAAGATCTCTTGGAATCCGAGATTACCCATAAAATAAATGTTTTTGAGGACACCAAAGGTAAGACTAAAACAATAGCCCACCTCCATAAAATTTAATTAACCTTTCTAAGACTTAACAAAAAAGCGGAAGTTTAGTTGGGTAAAAATACTAGAAACGTTTTTCTTTGATACGAGCGCTCTTACCACTTCTCTCACGGAGGTAGAACAGTTTCGCGCGGCGAACCTTACCGGTTTTGTTCAACACGATAGAATCGATATTGGGTGACAACAGGGGGAACAAACGCTCCACACCTACGCCGTCAGAGATCTTACGAACGGTGAAAGTAGCTGTAGCTCCCTGGCCCTGTAATTTGATCACATCGCCACGGAAATCCTGGATACGCTCTTTACCACCTTCGATAATCTTATATTTAACGGTCACATTATCACCGGCTTTGAACTTCGGGTGCTCTTTTTTAGCTGTCAACTGGTCGTGTACAAACTGAACTGCTGCGTTCATAACTTTAAATTTTAACGGACGGCAAAGGTAAGGGGTGTAGCGTAGAATCCCAAATAAATTTACCTCGCTACGTTCACTGCCCTTTTCTCCCTGATAACGGTAACCTTGATCTGCCCCGGATAGGTCATTTCGGTCTGTATTTTTTGGGCTATTTCGAAGCTGAGCTTGTCGCTGTCGGTATCAGACACTTTTTCTGCTTCCACGATCACCCGCAACTCCCTGCCGGCCTGGATAGCATAGGCTTTTTCCACGCCAGGATAAGCCAGGGCCAGGTTCTCCAGGTCTTTGATACGCTGGAGGTATTGCTGCATGATCTCGCGGCGGGCACCGGGACGGGCGCCGCTGATGGCATCACAAGCCTGTACAATGGGCGAGATCACATATTGCATCTCCATCTCATCGTGGTGGGCGCCGATCGCATTCACCACAGCGGGGTTCTCTCCATATTTTTCAGCCAGCTTGGCCCCCAACAGGGCATGGCTCAATTCAGTCTCCTCATCGGGCACTTTACCTATATCGTGTAAAAGACCTGCGCGCTTGGCCAGCTTGGGGTTCATACCCAGCTCCGAAGCCATGATGGCGCACAAATTGGCGGTCTCACGGCTGTGCATGAGCAGGTTTTGTCCGTATGAAGACCTGAAACGCATTTTACCTACTATACGCACCAGTTCCTTATGCAATCCATGAATACCCATTTCAATAACAGTGCGCTCTCCTATTTCCATCACCTGCTCTTCCAACTGGCGGCGGGTCTTTTCAACTACTTCCTCAATACGGGCAGGGTGTATACGGCCATCCGCTACCAGTCTTTGCAAGCTCAAACGGGCAATCTCCCTTCTCAATGGATCGAAAGAAGAAAGCACAATGGCTTCGGGAGTATCGTCCACAATCAGGTCAACACCCGTTGCCGCTTCAATGGCGCGGATATTACGACCCTCACGGCCAATGATCTGGCCCTTGATCTCATCGGTTTCCAGGTTGAAAACGGTAACGGTATTTTCAATGGTCTGCTCGGCAGCCGTACGCTGGATCGATTGTATCACGATCTTACGGGCTTCTTTATTGGCTTTCTGCTTGGCATCTTCAATGATCTCCTGCTGCAAAGCCAAGGCACGGGTATGCGCTTCCTGTTTCAGGCTTTCCACCAACTGTGCACGTGCTTCTTCGGCGCTCAGTCCGGCTATTTTTTCCAGCCGGCGGATATGTTCTTCCTGGTGTTTTTCCAGTTCGGTACGCTTGAGGTTCACCACCTCGATCTGACGGTTCAGGTTTTCCTTGATGGCCTCATTCTCCTTCATCTGCTTGTCCAGCGCCGCTTCTTTCTGGTTAATCGTGATCTCTTTCTGCTTGGCGCGGTTTTCCGACTCACCTATCTTGCGGTTACGCTCCAATACCTCTTTATCGTGCTCTGCCTTGAGTTGCACAAAACGTTCTTTGGCTTCGAGCTGTTTTTCTTTTTTGATGGTCTCGGCCCTGAGTTCGGCTTCTTTGACGATGTTTTTGGCCTGGATTTCGGCTTCTTCTACTTTTTTCTGGGTGTTTTTGGCGAAAATCAGCTTACCCGCTATAAGGCCTACGATCAAAGCAACAACTCCAATAATTATCGAGACAACTGTCTGGTCCATGTTTCTGGCGATTTTTAAAATGGTTCACAATCCTGTTGTGTTTATCACATCTCATTTTCCTGCAATAAGTAAATGATAGACGGCGAAGATAAGTAAGATGTGCCTTAAATCTGGTTTTCAGAGAGGGCTTTATCCAGCATTTTTTCGAGGGATGATAGTCCGGCTGCCGCTTCACCCCATTTTACCAGGTCCATGCCCGACTGGTTTTGCTCGGTAGCAAACCACAGCAGCACCATGGCTACATAGTCCTGCATGTCTTTCCCGGCGAGGTTGCTGCGGAATTCGGCTATCTTATCGTTGATGAGCGCCGCTGTTTTACGAACAGCTTCTTCGTCCTCCGACTGGATACGAAGCCGGTAGCTGCGGTCGGCAATGACAATATTTACGGGGATCAGTTCTGGCATGGTTTAAGCATTCAGTAAAGCAAGACATTTATCGATCTCTTTCAGGTAGCCGTCGATCCTTTTTTCCAACGTCGCTTTATCCTCCTCACTGCGTGATGATGATGAGCCACCGCCCAGTTTCAAAGCATCCATCTGCTGTTGCAGCAACATAGCGAGGTCTTCTTTTTCCTGGCTCAATTGGGTTGCCCTGTCTATCTCTCTTCTCAGGCGATGGTTCTCTTTCTGCAATAATTGCTGCTGTCGCAACAACTGATGCAACTTCTCCTGTACGTTTTTAATCTGTGACTCAAGATCAACCATCTCTCTAAGTTACTTCCAAATAATCGGGTTAGGTAGTTTTATTTTCTGATTTCAGCGCCCAATTCTTTCTCCAAACCTTGTACCAGTTTTGCTACCATCGCATCCACTTCTTTATCGGTCAGCGTTTTTTCATCGTCCATGAAAGTAAAACTGATGGCTACCGACTTTTTCCCGGCACCCAGTTTGTCGCTCTCGAACACATCGAAGAGCTGCATGTTTTTCAGTCTCGGCAGCTTCAGCTTGTGCACTACCGCTTCCATCGCTTCGTAAGAAGTAACGCTGTCTACCACCATGGCAAGATCACGGTGCATGGCAGGGAACTTGTTCACCTCCTTATACACGATCTTTTGCTTACCAGCTGCTTTCAATAAAGCGGTTAACTGTATATCGATGAAATACACATCCTGGCGAAGATCAAAAGCCTGCAACTTCTTCCTGCTTACTTCTTCCAGCGTACCCAGCAATTGTTTGCCGTGGTAAAACTCCAGCAACAATGTCCCTTCATTAGGCCTTGTAAAACGCAGATCGGTTAACCCGCAAAGTGAGGTCAGCGCTGATACCATTCCTTTCGCAGCATACAGGTCAAGCTGTGACGCCCTGGCCCTCCAACCATCTTCCCCCTGCTTACCGGTCAGGTAAAGACAAAGATGTTCCGGCTCCTGGTAAACGCCCGCTGCATCTACCGCATAAGTCTTGCCAAACTCGAATAAACGCAGGTGGTTATTTTTTCTGTTGATATTATACGCAATAGTTTCCAAACCTGTTTCCAACATGGAAGGTCGCAGCACATCCAGTTCGGCGCTCAGGTTGTTTATCATTTTCACCGTGGTAGCCAGGGTAGCTTCATCGAAATACTTGCTGCTGGTAATGGAATTGGTAAGTATCTCCGCAAAGCCTTGTCCCACCAGGTAATTGGCCATCTTGTCTTTCCAGGCTTCTTTTGCACCCAGGGCATCCACAGCCGGACTGATCGTGATCGATGAAGGGATGGCGATATTGTCCAGCCCGTCTATCCGCACAATCTCTTCCACAATATCAGCGGGTATGCTGATATCCGGCTTGCTGTAAGGAACAGCTACCAGCAATTCATCCAACCCTTCTTTCACAATCTCGAAACCCAGGGCGGTGAGTATTCTTTTTACTTTGTCGGGATGATAATTCTTGCCGCTCAGTTTTTTCAGGTAATGATTCTTCAGCGCCACTTCTGTTTTGGGCAAAGGCTGAGGATATACATCTACAATATCACTCGATATTTGTCCGCCTGCTATTTCTTTGATCATCAAAGCCGCTCTTTTCAGCACATTCACCGTATTGGAGATATCTACCCCTTTTTCAAAACGGGTAGCGGCATCGGTCCGCAAACCATGCCGCACCGATGTTTTGCGGATACTAACGGGATTGAACCAGGCACTTTCCAGGAAAATAGCCTGCGTATTCTCTTTGACGCCGCTTTTCAAACCACCAAAAACACCGGCGATACACATACCTTCCCGGGCATTGCAAATCATCAAATCATCAGCGCCCAGCTTGCGTTCTTTTTCATCCAGTGTAGTGAAGGCAGTACCCTCGGGCAGGTTTTTAACGATCACGGTATTGCCGGTGATCGCCGCCGCATCAAAAGCATGCAGTGGTTGGCCTGTTTCATGAAGAATGAAATTTGTAATGTCCACGATATTGTTGATGGGTCGCTGGCCAATGGAAACCAGTTTATCTTTTAACCATTGCGGTGACTCTTTCACGGTAACGCCGGTAATACTTACACCTGCATAACGGCGGCAGCTCTCTGTATTTTCAATCTCCACCTTGATAGGGAGTGACTGGTTATCTGTTTTCCAGGTATCTGTGAAGGGGCTCACCGGTCTTACTTCGCGGTGATGATGGCTGAGATAGGCGCAAACATCTTTCGCCACACCAAAATGGCTCATGGCATCCATGCGGTTGGGGGTGAGGCCTATTTCGTAAACCCAGTCGTTGTAAGGCTTGAAATAATCAGCAGCGGGCGTGCCCGGTACCAGGTTCTCAGGCAGCACCAGGATACCATCGTGACTGGTTCCCAGCCCGATCTCATCTTCGGCACAGATCATACCGTAGCTTTCCACTCCCCTGATCTTGGCTACCCGCATGGCCAGCGGCTCTCCAGTCGCTGGGTAAATGGTAGTACCCACGGTAGCCACTACCACTTTCTGGCCTGCCGCCACATTTGCAGCGCCACAAACAATCTGTAGAGGGGCAGGTTCACCGGTATTTACGGTGGTAATTTTTAGTTTATCGGCATTCGGATGGGGTTCACAGGTGAGCACTTCGCCAATAACCAGCCCCTGGAGGCCGCCTTTGACGCGCTCATGGCGCTCCATACTTTCTACTTCCAGTCCGATGGAAGTCAGGATCTTCGCTAATTTCTCAGGTGCCAGTATCTCTGCCATACCCACCTCAGAGATAGGCAGGTATTCACTCAGCCAGTTGTAACTAATCGTCATATTGCTCGCTCTTTTCGGGCGTCAAAAATAGGTAAATAGGCTGTCTTCTCAATTACGGTTTTTCAGGATCATTAGGCCCGTTTTTTGTATAAATCTTTACGCACATCCCTCTGTGCATTTCCTCGGCCTGGCGTCGGAAAACTTTTGATTTTAGTGGATAACCTTAGTAAATTGTGTGAACAGCTCCCTGAATGGTGTGCACAGGAATGTGAAAAGATGTGGATGAATATACAGCAAAAAAAATTTTCAGAACCCGATTTCTTACCCCATATTCGCTCCCCCTTACTTCGTTGGTAACAATTCCGTAACATGGGCGAAGGGTCGAAGTAAATAGTCCGGGAGACAATCACTTACTAACTAAAAAATCGAGGAAAAGACGACTTATGGACCTGACAAGCTTGAATAAAGACCGGAAGAGGAGAAAGACTTCGATCGACATGAGCACCATGGTATACGGAAAGGTACCTCCCCAGGCAAAAGAGCTGGAAGAGGCCGTATTAGGCGCCATCATGCTGGAAAAAAGCGCTTTTGATACCGTTACCGAGATCATCAAACCCGAGTGTTTTTATGTAGAAGCAAACCAACTGATCTTCAGGGCCATGCAGAGCCTGCAGCAAAAGAGCATGCCCATTGACATCCTTACGGTGGTGGAAGAGCTGAAAATGCAGGAGAAGCTGGATATCGTAGGCGGCCCTTATTACGTAACCAAACTGACCAATGCCGTTGTATCTACTGCCAATATCGATGCCCACGCCCGCATTGTACTGCAGAAATTCATCCAGCGCGAACTGATCCGCATCAGCGGGGAAATCATTGGTGATGCTTACGAAGATAGTACCGATGTATTCGACCTGCTCGACGACAGCGAGACCAAGATGTTCAACATCACCAACAATTACCTCAAGAAGAACTTTGAAGATATTGGCAATGTACTGGCCAAAACCATCAACCGGATCGACGAGCTCCGTACCAAAACAGACGATATTTCCGGTGTTCCCAGCGGTTTCGGTACACTCGACCGCGTTACTTACGGATGGCAGAATACCGACCTCATCATCCTGGCTGCCCGTCCAGCCGTGGGTAAAACCGCATTCGCCCTCAACCTGGCCCGCAATGCCGCTTTGCATCCCACCAAACCTACTCCGGTGGCTTTCTTTTCATTGGAAATGGGCGCCGGCCAGCTGGTGCAAAGGATATTGAGTGCCGAGAGTGAGATCAAGATGGAGAAAATTAGCCGGGGCAAACTGGAAGAATACGAATACCAGCAATTGCATACCAAGGGCGTTAAAAAACTCGAAACAGCGCCCATCTTCATCGATGATACGGCTGCGCTGAACGTGTTTGAATTCAGGGCCAAAGCCCGGAGGCTGGTGAACAAGCACCAGGTGGGACTCATCATCATCGACTACCTGCAGTTGATGAGCGGCATCGGCGACCGGGGCAGCAACCGTGAACAGGAGATCAGTACCATTTCTCGGAATCTCAAGGCCCTGGCCAAAGAACTGAATATTCCCATCATTGCCCTCAGCCAGTTGAGCCGTGCGGTAGAAACCAGGAAGGAAAGCAAGATGCCTCAGCTCAGTGACCTCCGCGAATCGGGCGCCATTGAACAGGATGCCGATATGGTGATGTTCATTTACAGGCCCGAATACTACGAGATATCCAGCAATGAACAGGGCGAAAGCACCCAGGGCGAAACCCATGTACGCATAGCCAAGCACCGGAACGGTTCACTCGAAACCATCAAGCTGCGCGCCAAGCTGGAGATACAGAAATTCGAGGAATGGGGAGACGATGGTGGCGGATTCGGTGGCGGCAGTTGGAAACCCATCGCTCCGCAGGGCGGCGCACCAGGCGCCGGCGGAAACGAAGGCAGCAAATTCTTCATTCAGAAAGGCAGTAAGATGAATGGTGGTAACTTTGACGATGGATTCGACAATGAAGCTCCATTTTAAACCATGACCCTTCCATTTTTTTATGAGCCGTTACTTGCATCGTCTAACGGGCACTTCCAATTGAGCGAAGAAACCAGCAAGCATTGCATACAGGTATTGCGCATGAAGACAGGTGAGCAATTGCAACTTACCAATGGCAAAGGAGCACTGTTCAAAGCACGTATACTAAGTGAAGACAAAAAGAAAGCCGTAGCGCTGATTGAGGAAGAACTCTTATCGCCCCGTCATCTTAAAAAAATAAGTATCGCTGTTTCACTGCTAAAAAACCCGGCGCGCTTTGAATGGTTCCTGGAAAAAGCCACCGAGATCGGCGTAAGCGAGATCATCCCCCTGCTCTGCGAGCGAACGGAACATACCCGCTTTCGTATCGACCGGATGAAACAAATACTGGTATCGGCTATGCTGCAAAGTCAGCAGGTATGGCTGCCCACACTGCGCGAACCCGCTCCTTTCAAAGAAGTGCTGGTATCTACTGCATACGGACTCCGGCTGGTAGCGCATTGTGAAGACGATGCGAGGAACAGCATCACAGAACTCCCTCCTTTCAGCGACGCGCAAATACTCATTGGTCCGGAAGGCGATTTCACCCCCCATGAAATCAAGACAGCGATGAACCATCATTACCTGCCGGTTACCCTTGGAGAAACCAGGCTGCGCACCGAAACGGCAGGTGTGGTAGCTGCTACGCTGCTCGTGAATAAATAGCCTACTTTTATATGTAAAGAATCCATATATTCAATCTATGAAGTGTTATGTGATCCCGGCCCTGTGCCTTACTGCGCTTGTTTATTGGGGATGCAACAATATCCGAAAGAAAAAAAATCCCGTCAACAGGGATACGAGCATTACCCATGTCACTTCGTTCAATACATTGTTCCTTGAGAACGGAGAATTGAATCATTTCATTGCCACTAACCCCGACTATGCTGCCTATACCGAGCAGTTCAATGATTTTTACAAACACCGCAATTATGAGTTCGCCTGGTTCGACTCAACAGGACTCACTGAGCAAGCGTATAATTTCATCAACCTGCAAAACAATTATATCAGTCAGTTCGATGACAGTTCAATTTACAATGCGCGGCTTGCCCAATTGTACAATGGTTTCGTCAACAAAAAATTCTATCCGCAACACAGCGATTCACTGGTAATGAAGACCGAGTTACTCCTTACCGGTCAGTTCTTCCGCTATGCTTCTAAAGTGTACAAGGGCAGCGATATCGACGCTGCGGAACTGGGTTGGTTCATCCCTCGCAAAAAGATCAACATCACTGCGCTCCTCGACTCTGCTATTCGCAACAAGACTGCCGAAGCAGAAGCATACGCTCCGCTCAACCCGCAATATGAGAAGCTGCAGCATTTTCTTGCAGTTTATTCTCAACTGAGCAAAACGCCGGAACCAGATTCTGTTGCTTACTTATCGAAGCCATTACGCAGGAAAGATTCTTCCGAAAGCATTCTAAAGATCAAGACGAGGCTTGCCCTGTTTGGCGATCTTGCACATAACGACAGCACCCCGCTTTTCGATACTACCTTGTTGCGCGCTGTGAAATCTTTTCAACGAAGAATGGGACTCAGCGTAGATGGCATCATTGGCAATAAAATGCTGGAAGAACTGAATGTGCCGCTTAAACAGCGCGCACGGCAGATATCCATCAACATTGAAAGGGTACGCTGGATGCCCGCTGAAAAAGACACCAATTATATATTGGTGAACATACCCGAATACAAAATGCATGTATTCGACAGCGGCCATCTTCAATTCGATATGAATGTGATCGTAGGAACATCGGCCAACAGCACCGTTATTTTCACTGGTAAGCTGAAGTATATTGTATTCAGTCCATATTGGAACGTACCAGAAAGCATCGTAAAAAAAGAGATACTGCCCGCAATTCAAAAGAATCCCGATTACCTCGCTAAGAACCACATGGAAATTTACGGTAAGACTGGGCCTGTTCCCAATATCCGCCAGAAACCGGGCGGGCCTAATTCATTAGGGCTGGTCAAATTCCTCTTCCCCAACAATTACAACATTTATTTTCACGATACGCCTAACCGTGAGTTGTTCACGCAATCCAGCCGGAGTTTCAGCCACGGTTGTATCAGGCTGGGTGAGCCTAAAAAATTTGCACAATACCTGCTTCGTTCCGATACCAGCTGGACTGAAGTGAAGATTGATTCTGCAATGCACCAACCCAAAGAAAAATGGGTACCACTCAGCAAAGGCGTTCCTGTTTTCATTACGTATTTCACCGCCTGGGTTGACAAAAACGGACAATTGAATTTCCGCAAGGACATATACGGGCATGATAAAAAAATGGAAGAGAAACTTTTCCTGTAACAACAATCACTACTTCAGTACATTCGCTAAACACAATTGTTCAGCATAAATTTTTGTTCATGCGCCTGATAACCGTAAAAGATAAAACAACGGTCAATGATTTCCTAAGGGTGAATGTCCTGATGAACCAGGGTAACCCTTGTTATATCAGGCCGCTTGATAAAGAGGTAAACGATGTATTTGATCCAGCCAAAAACAAAAATTTCAAATATGGAGAAGCGCATCGTTGGATATTAAGGGATGAGCAGGATCAGCCTATTGGCCGTATCGCCGCTTTTACCAATACTAAATACATCAACAAGGGAACAGATTTTCCAACAGGAGGCATCGGATATTTCGATTGCATCAACGACCAGCAGGCAGCCAATATACTGTTCGATGCAGCCAAAACATGGCTGCAGTCGAAAGGCATGGAAGCAATGGACGGGCCTATCAATTTTGGCGACAGAGATAAATGGTGGGGGCTGATGGCAGAAGGATTCGATAAAGAACCTATGTACGGTATGTCTTTCAACCCGCCTTATTATGAGCAATTGTTTGAAGGATATGGCTTTCAGAATTATTACAACCAGTTTTATTATTCCATGAAAGTGGATGATCCTTTGCCACCTCGTTTCCCGGAACGCCATGCCAAATTCAAGGCCAAACCGGGGTATGTGGCAAAGCATGTTAACCTCAACGAACTGGAAAAATACGCAGGCGATTTCGCTACCGTGTACAATGCAGCATGGGCGCAGCATGGAGAAGGAAAGGAGATCACCAAAGAACAGGTGCTCAAACTATTCAAATCCATGAAGCCCATCATGGATGAACGGGTTGTTTGGTTTGCTTACTACAAAGAAGATCCCATTGCCATGTTCATCAATATTCCCGATGTGAACCAGTACTTCAAACATTTCAGTGGCAAATTCGGTCTCCTGCAAAAACTGCATTTGTTGTGGCTGAAGAAAAGAGGCATCAACAAGCGGTTAACCGGGCTCGCTTTTGGCGTGGTGCCCAAGTACCAGTCGCTCGGCATTGACAGCTTTATGATCTATGAATCGGCCCTGCTCATCCAGAACAAAGGCTGGTACGAAGAATATGAGATGGGCTGGGCAGGCGAATGGAATCCGAAAATGCTCAATGTTTACAAAAGCCTGGGAGGCGTTCCGAGCAGAAGGATGATAACTTATCGTTATTTATTCGATCATACCAAAAATTTTGAACGCCATCCCGAAATGGAATATAAAATTTAATCACGTCATCCTGAGCGAACGAAGTGAGCCGAAGGACCCGCTGGCGGGTTGGGGCAGATCCCTCGGCTGCGCTCGGGATGACGTTCCCTTTTATTATCTTGCACCTTGTATATGGATAATAAGTTCATCGTTTCAGCCAGGAAGTACAGGCCGCAGAATTTCAATACTGTGGTGGGTCAGTCGCATATCACTACCACGCTTAAAAATGCCATCCGGAACAACCAGTTGGCACATGCTTTTTTATTCTGTGGTCCGCGCGGTGTGGGCAAAACCACCTGTGCCCGTATCCTTGCCAAAACGATCAACTGTACCCAGCCCACAGCCGATGGAGAAGCCTGCAATACCTGCGCCAGCTGTGTTTCGTTCGATGCAGGTACTTCACTCAATATCCATGAACTGGATGCCGCCAGCAACAACTCGGTAGACGATATACGCTCACTGGTAGAACAGGTGCGGTTTGCGCCGCAAGCGGGTAAATACAAAGTATACATCGTGGACGAGGTGCACATGCTCAGTGCCAGTGCTTTCAATGCTTTCCTGAAAACACTGGAAGAGCCGCCCTCTTATGCCATCTTCATATTAGCCACTACCGAGAAACATAAGATATTGCCTACCATACTCAGCCGGTGCCAGATATTCGATTTCAAGCGCATTACCAACAACGATACAGTTGAGCATTTACAGGAGATCGTTGACAAGGAAGAGATACAGGCCGAAAAAGCCGCACTCCAGGTGATCGCACAGAAAAGCGAAGGCTGTATGCGTGATTCACTGAGCATACTGGATAAGATCGTGAGCTTCACCAATGGTACGGTTACTTACCAGAATACACTGGAACACCTCAACATACTGGATGAAGATTATTATTTCAAAATGCTCGATTGTATGCAGCAACAAAATATGGCGGGTGCCATGTTACTGTACGACGAGATCAACCGCAAAGGTTTTGAAGGCGATCTTGTATTGAACGGTTTCGCTGAATTCATCCGCAACCTGCTGGTATGTAAAGATCCTAAATCAGCCGCCTTGCTGGAAGTAGTGGAAGGCCTGCAGGAAAAATATACGGCCACTGCCAACAAAGTTGGTATCTCTTACCTTGTAAGCACCCTGAACATATTGAATGAAGCGGAGATCAATTTCAAAATGGCGCGTAATAAACGCCTGCACGTTGAACTCACACTCATCAAACTGAATTTCCTGCAGCAGGCCATTGAACTGTCGGCAGACAATGGCACAGTGGTAAAAAAAAAGCGCATTGACGGACCGGTTGCATTCCGCATTCAACCGATAGCGCCTATGTTGTTGAAAACAAACGGCGACACAGCTCCTGCCGGATCTAAATTATACATCGAACAAAAACCTGCTGCTCCTGCACCGGCTAACTCGCCGGCCAATACTGTTCCCAGGCCTATAACGCCTGCAACAGCTCCTCCGGCAAACAATTCCAGGCCGGTTCCCAAGCCTGCCCCGCCACAAGGGAACAAAAAAAACCTGCTCGATGCTTTGCGTGAAAAATATGGTGATCAGTATGCCATTGAAGAAGTAAAAGAAGCAGAAGTACTGAAAATGGACAAGCTGCGCGAGTGCTGGGATGCATATACGGCAGAACTGGAACGGCAAAAAAAACATTCTTCTGTAGGCACATTCAAAATAGCTGTACTGACCATTGAAAATGATATGCGCTTCACCGTATCAGTGCCCGCTCTTACAGCTCAAAAATTCGTGGAACAGGAAAGGATGATGCTCATCGATCACCTGCACCAGGCATTCAATAACCGCAGCATTAGTTTTTCCATATTGGTAGATGCTTCAGAAAAAGAAGAAGTGCCCGCCCACATGCGTATGAACAGCAAAGAAAAATTCGAACGTATTGCGGAACAATACCCGCTGGTAAAAGAGCTGAGAGATAAATTGAAACTGGAGATTGATTATTAAAATCCACCGTCATCCCGAGGTCGTCACCCTGAGCGAACGAAGTGAGTCGAAGGGCGAAGCCGAGGTATCTGCCCGAGCGTGCAGCAGCCCATTCGGCTCGCTTCGCTCGCTCAGGGTGACGTTCTTTATATCTTTTTCGCTTTTACAAAACCATTCTTCATCAACCACTGCAATACTTTCTCCCGTTGATCGCCCTGCACAATGATCTCAGCGTCTTTTGCGCTACCTCCTGTACCGCAAAAATTCTTCAATTTCTTACCCAGGTCTTCCAGGTCTGTTTGCGTGCCGATAAAACCTGTGACCAACGTTACCGCTTTACCGGCGCGCTGTTTGGTATCGAGCTTGATCTTCAGTAATTGTTGCGCAGGCGGCAATGTTTCCGATACTTCTTCTTCCTGCTCGAAATGAAAATCGGGGTTGGTACTGTACACAAACCCTCTGGTATCCGGTTTATTCTTTTTACTCATGGTTATTCCGTTCAATCATTCAAAACTGGCTTTGAGGCTCAGGTCCAGGCTCTGTGCCTGGTGAATGAGTCCTCCCACACTGATATAATCCACGCCCGTTTCTGCATAAGTTTTCAGGGTATTCAGATTGATACCCCCACTGGCTTCTGTTTCAAAACGGCCATCGATTACCTGTAAAGCCGCACGTATCTGTTCGGGTGAGAAATTATCGAGCATGATGCAGAACACTTTCCCTTCGCCAATGGCACAAACCTGCTTCACATCTTCCACACTCCTGGTTTCCACTTCTATTTTCAATCCGGGCTTTTTGCGCTGAATATACTCCCATGCCTGGTTGATGGCAGGTTCCAGTCCGCCCGCATAATCAATATGGTTATCCTTCAGCATGATCATATCAAACAACCCAAACCG
Organism: Asinibacterium sp. OR53; assembly: GCF_000515315.1. Classification (NCBI taxonomy): domain Bacteria; kingdom Pseudomonadati; phylum Bacteroidota; class Chitinophagia; order Chitinophagales; family Chitinophagaceae; genus Asinibacterium; species Asinibacterium sp. OR53. Next base: position 1,408,186 of record NZ_KI911562.1, on the reverse strand, counting down.
GTGATTTGTACCTCCGCCAATGCGAACCGCTTCTTTCTCCAGCAGCCGGAAATTAGGCGTTGTTTTACGCGTATCGAGCAGGCGGGTATGATAGCCCTTCAATTGCGCCACATACCGCTGGGTGAGGGTGGCAATACCGCTCATACGCTGCATGCAGTTCAATACGAGCCGCTCGCATTGGAGTATGGTATGAACGGTGGCTTCCACTTCAAACGCTTTCTCTCCTACTTTCATCGGCTCGCCGTCTTTTTTAAAGGGATGAAAAACCACATCCTTTTCCACCTGCCGGAAGATTTTTTCCGCCACTGCCACGCCTGCCAGTATACCGTCCTGTTTGATCTTTAAAACCGCTTTCCCTTTTTTTCCAGCGGGAATCACGGCCAGGGTGGAATGGTCTCCATCTCCTATATCTTCCTGTAAAGCTTCTTTTACAAGGTGCTCCAATTGTTGATCGAATGATTGCATGGCTGCAAAACTAGGATTAAAATAAAGAACCCCGCCGAAGCGGGGCCCTGTCTGTCAGTTTATGAGAATTATGAAAGTCCGGCTAACTGATGCGTATCGTAATGATCTGGTAGCGGTTGTCTTTCTGCTTCAGCATTACGGTAATGTTGTAATTCTTGTTGCTTGTTTGTAATTTACCGGTGAGGTACATAGTATTACCCAACTCGCGGTCTGATTGCTTATCGAAACCTTTCACGCCGTTTTCAGCAAAAAATGACTTAAGCGCTATAGAAGCCTGGTTTTTGCCCATGTTTTTCACTTCATCTTTGTCCAGCAACTTCATATCGATAAAATCATCAAAGTGATCGGCTATTCTATCGGCATTGACCGATTTAAAAGCCTGAACCACAGCATCAGCCCCGGGTGACTGGGCAGGAACTGCCAGTGACACCATCAATGCCCATACCGTTAATAAAAACATCTTTTTCATGATATTCAGTGTTATCTTACCTTTCAAATTGCCAAAAACATGCCAAATTTGCACGCAGCGTGTTCGACGCTAAAGTTAATATCAATTCATCAAACCCAAACAGCGTAGTTTTAAACAAGATGAGCAACAAAGTAATCCTGGTGATCATGGACGGATGGGGACTCGGTAAAGTTCCTTATGCCGACGCCATTCAACATGCAAAAGTTCCTTTTGTAAGTTCTTTATATCAAAAGTATCCTAATACCACATTGATAACATGTGGAGAAGATGTGGGCTTGCCCGACGGACAAATGGGCAATAGTGAAGTGGGTCACCTCAATCTCGGTGCCGGCCGCATCGTGTACCAGGAGTTGCAACGCATCAATGTTGCCATACGTACCGGTGAATTTGCAAAGAATGAAGTGTTGTTGAACGCTATCCGTTATGCCAAGAGCAATAACAAGCCTTTGCATTTACTCGGACTGGTAAGCGATGGCGGTGTGCATTCCCATACCAGCCATTTAAAAGCCATCTGCGATGTATGTAAGGCGGAGGGACTTAGCCAGGTGTTCATCCATGCGTTCACCGATGGAAGGGATACCGATCCTAAAAGCGGACTGGGCTTCATCACTTCATTGGAAGAACATTTGAAGCAATCTGCAGGTACCATCGCTTCCGTAAGCGGACGTTATTATGCGATGGACAGGGATAAGCGATGGGAAAGGGTGAAACTGGCTTATGACTGCCTGGTAAAAGGTGAAGGTCCCACTGCCACCAGTGCTGTTGCCGCCATTGAACAATCTTATACCGCAGCAATAACAGATGAGTTCATCAAACCCACCGTGATCGTTGACCAGGCGCAACAACCATTGGCGCTGATCAAGGATGGCGATGTAGCGCTCTGCTTCAATTTCCGCACCGATCGCTGCCGTGAGATCACAGAAGTGCTCACGCAACAGGATCATGCCGATTTCGGTATGCATAAACTCAACCTGCATTATACCACCATGACCCTGTACGATCACAAATTCCAGAACGTACATGTGGTGTTTGAAAACGACAACCTCAATAATACATTGGGTGAAGTTTTGGCGGCCAATGGTAAAAAACAGATTCGCATTGCGGAAACAGAAAAATATCCGCACGTTACTTTCTTTTTCAGTGGCGGACGGGAAGATGTTTTCCCCGGCGAATCACGCATCATGGTTCCTTCCCCCAAAGTAGCTACCTATGATTTGCAGCCCGAGATGAGCGCTGTTGAAATAACCGACAAACTCGTTCCTGAAATAGAAAAAGAATCGGCCGATTTTATTTGCCTCAACTATGCCAATACCGATATGGTGGGACATACCGGCGTATTCACAGCAGCCATCAAAGCAGCGGAAACGGTAGATGCCTGTGTAAAAAGAGTGGTGGAAGCAGGATTGGCGCATGGCTATACCATTTTCCTCACAGCCGATCATGGCAATGCCGATTTCATGATCAATGAAGATGGCAGTCCTAATACAGCGCATACCATGAACCCGGTTCCCTTCTTCATCATCGACAAAGAATGGAAAGGCCCCATTAAAAACGGAAAACTTGGTGACCTGGCTCCTACTATTTTAACTGTGATGGGATTACCGATTCCGAAAGAGATGACGGGAAATGTGTTAATTTAAATGCCAAATAGATACTGTTTATGAAAATATTGAAAAGGGTCGGACTGGTATTGCTGGTTTTATTGGTGATATCCCAGGCTTTCAGGCCAGATAAAAACCAATCGGGTAATACTGCCAACAGCATTGATAAAACTTATCCTGTGCCTCACGATGTGCAGGTAATACTGGCCAAAGCCTGTAATGATTGTCACAGCAACCTTACCCGTTATCCCTGGTATGGAGAAGTGCAGCCTGTTGCCTGGTGGCTAGGCGATCATGTTAAAGATGGTAAACGCCACCTCAACTTCGATGAATTCAACAGTTACCGTATTGGCAAACAATACAAGAAATTGGATGAATGTATCGATGAGGTGAAGGAAGGCGAGATGCCGATCGGGTCATACACCCTTATGCATAAAGATGCCGTACTCACCGATGCAGAAAAACAAACGCTCATCAATTGGTGCGCTGGTATCCGCGACAGCATCAAAGCAAAATATCCGGCTGATAGTCTTGTTATTAAACGCAAAAAATAGACAGCCCATAAATACAAAAGCCTTCTAAATAGAAGGCTTTTGTATTTATGATTTATGGGTAATTAATTCTTCCTTTTGTGTAACCAACTTATGTTGAGTTCCTTCAGAAACCCTTTCAAACTAAGATCTTCGTCTACTTCTGGCCAATGGATTCCGGCACCATTCCCAATTAAGCTGAAATTTTTCAATTGTTGAACAGAGGCCTTTTTAAGATTTGGGTACTGATGAGTTCTAACAACAAAAGTGGTATCATTCGTCAGGTGAATAAACATTTTCCTGTACGTTGGACTAAATTCCAATGATTGAATCTTCAAACCTTCATTATAAATGAGGTTTTCAATAGCATCATATTTATTGTGAGAAGTAATCATTCCACTTTTGTTGTAAAATTACGAATTTGTTTGAAATTATTTCCATGATCTGACGTTCTTCTTTTAAGGAAAAACCATCTGTATAAGCAATTCTAATCTCAGGTTCCAGCCATATCTTTCCTATAGCATTTCCCCTTTTTAGATGGATATGCATCGGCTCTTCATTTTCGTTGCTATAAAAAAAGAAACGAAACCCATTCTCTAACAAGACAGTTGGCATACTGCAACTTACCTTGTTAGTAGATTGGCACATTAGGTACTTTCCGCAAAAAAAGGTAATCAAGCCTTCATTGCAGAAAGTTTTTAATTTTACCTGCTAACTTTTTAATTGTACAACATGTTGATCCGAAAAGCTGTTTATCTTGTTTCCAGTCCTTCTTTTGACAAATGCCCTAAGGCCGACAGGCCCGAATATGCGTTCATTGGCAGAAGTAATGTAGGCAAGTCATCACTCATCAACATGCTGGCCGGTAACCAGAAACTGGCCAAAACATCCGCTTCACCCGGCAAAACCCAGCTCATCAACCATTTTGATGTAACCAGTGCAGCTGCTGAAAAATCACCTTCAGAGAAATGGTACCTGGTAGACCTTCCCGGTTATGGATTTGCGAAAGTCTCGCAATCGAGCCGTAGAAAATGGGAGCAAATGATTGAAAACTACCTGCGTAAGCGCGAAAATCTCACTATGGTCTTCGTGCTCATCGACAGCAGGCACAAGCCGCAGAAAATAGACCTTGAGTTCATTAGTCAGCTCGATAAATGGCAGGTGCCTTTTTCGCTTGTATTCACTAAATCGGATAAAGAAAAACCTGGCGTTGTGAAAGCCAATGTACAGGCTTTCTTCGATGCCCTGCTGGAGACCTGGCAGTTCCTTCCCAGACATTTTGTAACAAGTTCAGAGAAAAAACAGGGAAGAGATGACCTTTTGCAATTCATTCAGGAATGCAATCAACGATAATTGCTCGATGGCCAAATACACAATGGCTCAATGGGGGGGACAAATGCCTATTGCTTCAAAAATCATTGAGCAATTGAGCATTGAGCCATTGAGTCATTATTAATTGACTACTTTGTCTGCACAGCAGCTACTGGCAAAAGCCTCCGGTTTGGCCTTGAAAGCAAAGCCCATACCCAGGATATAACCCATGGCTTCACGCAGGGCGTCATTGCTTTTGAAATGCGGATTGGTGTTGATGTCGGCATGCACTTCCATATCCACCTGGTACTTGATGAAAAGGTTGCACAGTTCGTAAGCGATTTCAACACTCTTGGCTACTTCAACCAGCATTCTTTCCTTGATGTGGAATTTCTGCTTGGTCTTTTCGTTGTGGATGTACATAAAGCCGCCATTGTGCTCCCGAAGAAAAACGATCACAGTGGCAAATTCGGTGTCATCTCCTTTTACCTGGCTATCGGTTCCAATACAAACTTTCAGCCGGGTGCCATTAGCCGTTTCTCTTTTGATGGCCTCTTCTACCGCATTTTTGATCGGTAGCTGAATGGTTTCTCCATTGAATTTTCTCCAACGCATATAAAGAAGGTTTTTGTAAGTTACCGATTAATTGGCGGAGAAAGAGCAACATAAAAATATCTTATTGTTAACAGACGTGGAAAAACCTGGCATTTCCGGGAAGCAACTTTGTCATTTTTTGGAGATTTGTACGGAAATTGACGGGTAAGAACACACCATCAAACCCCGACGAATGAAATTACTCTTACAATACCTCAAGCCTTATAAATGGCTGGTAGCATTGGCTTTATTGCTGGCCGCCATCAACCAGACCTTCTCCCTTTTCGACCCCATGATCTTCGGTAAGCTGATAGACCAGTATGGCATGCATGTTAAAATTGCAGCCAACGGCACTACGCGCACAGAAAGTCAGTATATCAACGGTATCATGTTCATGCTCCTGCTGCTGGTGGGTACTGCCATGGTAAGCCGCATCGCCAAGGCCTTCCAGGATTATGTGGTGAATGTGATCATACAGAAATTCGGGGCGCGGATCTTTACCGACGGACTCAAGCATTCCATGCGGTTGCCTTACCAGGAATTTGAAGACCAGCGCAGCGGTGAAACGCTTTCTATCCTTACCAAGGTGAGAGCCGATACCGAAAAGTTCATCGGGTACGTCATCAATGTACTTTTCAGCATCATCGTAAGTGTGATATTCGTGACCATCTACGCTACCAGGCTCCACTGGTCCATCATACCCATTTACCTGGGTGGCGCACTGCTGATCGCTTTTGTGACCAACCTGCTCAGCAAAAAAATTAAGACCATCCAGAAAAAGATCGTCAAGGAAACTACTTCGCTGGCGGGTTCTACTACTGAAAGCCTGCGCAATATTGAACTGGTAAAAAGCCTGGGGCTTACCAACCAGGAAGTGAATCGCCTCAATACAAATACCTACAAGATACTCGGACTGGAACTGAAAAAAGTGAAGAGTATCCGTTCGCTCAGTTTTATACAGGGCACTATGGTGAATTTATTGCGACAGGTAATTACTTTCACCCTCATGTGGCTGATCTTCAGAGAGGTGCTCACCGTTGGGCAATTGATATCATTGCAGTTCTACAGTTTCTTCATCTTCGGCCCGTTGCAGGAAATTGGCAGTATCATCATGAGTTATCGCGAGGCCGAAGCCTCACTCATCAACTTCCATAACCTGATGGAAAAAGAAGCGGAACCAAAACCGGCTCATCCACGTCACGTAGGTGTGGTTGAAGAGTTGGAGTTCAGGGATGTGGTATTCAAACACCAGACCGCACAATACAGGGCGCTTGATGGCATTTCTTTCGATGCTAAAAAGGGAGAGACCATTGCATTTGTTGGCCCTTCGGGCGCAGGAAAAAGTACGCTGGTAAAACTATTGGTAGGATTGTACCGCCCGCAGGGAGGGCATATTTTATACAACGGCGTGAACGGTTTGGAAATAAACTTCGATGAGATGCGTAACCAGATCGGTTTCGTAACACAAGACACGCAATTGTTTGCCGGCACCATTCGCGAAAACCTGCTCTTCGTTCATCCCGAAGCCAGTGATGCCGACCTGGTGGAAGCCTTGCACAAAGCCAGTTGCGATGGCCTGTTGCAAAGGGCAGAGAAAGGAATTGATACCATGATCGGGGAAGGCGGACTAAAACTGAGTGGTGGTGAGAAACAAAGACTCTCCATTGCCCGTGCTTTGCTGCGCCATCCGCACTTACTCATTTTCGACGAAGCCACTTCAGCGCTCGATAGCATTACCGAAGAAGAGATCACCAATACGATCCGCAACATTTCATTGGAAAAGGAACAGATCACAGTGATGATCGCCCACCGGTTGAGTACCATCATGCATGCTCACCGCATTTATGTATTGGAAAAAGGCCAGGTAGTGGAAACAGGAAGTCACGAACAGCTTCTAGCAGAAAAGGGATTGTATTATGCTATGTGGAGACAGCAGATCGGTGAGCGTAAGATCATGAGCAAGGAACCGGCCCTGGTCAATTAGTCCTGTTCATTCTTTTTCAAAACGGCGCTTGATATGATCGCAGGGAACAGCAAGGCAGGTGTATTGATGGTGATATCCATACTACCAATATAAAAATGAATTCATAAAAAGAAACGCTGCCGTGGCAGCGTTTCTTTCATTCGATCATATGTTAGCAGTTAGGATTTTTTTAAGCTATAGCTGATGGGAAAGCTCAGCTTGAAGGAAATATTCCGTCCCATATTGTAAATACCATTGCGGCCGGTGAAATTGCCCGGATAAGGTTCAAAATATTTAAGCCTGCTCAGGTGATCCTGGTAGCCTGTATTTAGCAGGTTATTACCCAGGATATAGATGCTCACCCAGGGATTACCTCTCCTGTTCACAAGGCTTCCTCCCAAACCAGCATTCAACAACGCATATCCCGGTGTAGCTGTCTCCGTTCCGTAAGCAGTGAAGACCCTGTTTTGTGCGGCATAATATTCTGCCTGCACTTTCGCAAAACCGTGTTTGATACCGGCGTTTTTGATATCAAAATCAAAGCGTAGTTCCGAAACACCATGTACTGGTGGAATAAAGGGCAGATAGCGGGTACTGTCCGCATCTTTTGATCCGGCACTCTTGTTTTGCGCATACACAATAGAAAGGCTGTTTTCGAAATGCAATGCCTTTACAGGATGCAGGTCAACACTCAGTTCACCACCATACAGATCGGCCTTGCCCGACTGGTATTTGAAAGTCTGGTTACCAGTTACTATCACCGAATCCTGTCCGTTCGCAGCCAGCAATTTCTGGTTATAAATATAATTGCTGATGCTGTTGTTGAACAGGTTCAGTTGTATCACCGCGTATTTGGATGAATACACAAACCCCAGATCTTGCTGCAAACTGAACTCAGGCTGGAACTGGTCATTACCAATTTGGTAAATATTAGTTCCGGGATGCACGCCGTTGGCGGATATCTCTGCAATATTGGGCGCCCTGAAACCTCTTGCCAGGTTGAACTTCACGGAGAATTGTTCGGAGAAATTGTAAGTGGCGCCAATACTTCCGGAGAAGCCGCTGAATGTATGGCTGTATTTATTGAAAACAGCCGTATCTGCTGCTGTAACTGGTCCGTAATAAACTTTGTCAAAACCTGTTACCGGATCGGGTTTGGTGTAAAGGGCATTGTTGTTGAATGAACGGATATCATAACGCAATCCTCCTGCAATATCCAGCTTGCCAATGCTCTTCTTCAACAAAGCAAAGGGACCAAAATCGAATTGTTTGTAAGAAGGAATGATGAAGTCGGTTCCTTTTTCAACATGATTTTCCTGGTACATGCCATTGATACCGATGCTGGCATTCCAGTTGTTTTTTTCTGCGAAATGGTATTTGACGTCATAGGTGTATGAATTCAGTTGAAGGAATAGCCCAGGGATAGTAGATAATACCGGGTGACTGTATTCCCTGCGCACACTCCGCTGGAATCCCAGATTCACGTCGAGCCGGTCGTTGCCAATGATGAAATTATTATTGAGGAATGCACGGTAGTGCTGCACATGCTGGTGTATCGTGTTGATACTATAACTATTCAGTTCAGATGCAGGTACAATGGGACGAAGCGTATCTGCTTCCGTAATCTGTTTGGTAAAAGCCCTGGTAGCACTGTCGCGACTACCATCGGGTATCTCCTGTAAATTATCGAACAATACCAGGTTGAGGTGAGAGTACCCCCATTTACCATGCAAACCAAGAGATGCATTCGCGTCGGTTTCACTGAATCCGGTACCATATACTCTTCCATCGTATTTGTTCTGGTAATTGGTAGCTTGTTTGTGAGAGATCCGTCCCGACCATTCAAAACCATTTTTGGCAGCGCCCAGCATAGCCGAACCACCCAGGTATTTGTTATTGGTCTGGTATTCCATGGTAACATTACCGATCATTTTTCCCTCTGGCGCTGAAGGTACGGGTATGAGGTTCACCACACCTGCCAATGCATCGGAGCCATAACTCAGGCTGGCCGGTCCTTTGATCACTTCCACTTTGTCTATAGCATAGGCGTCTACTTCGATACCGTGCTCATCACCCCATTGCTGGCCTTCCTGCCTGATACCATCGTACAACGTAAGGATGCGGTTATAACCCAGTCCGCGGATGAAGGGTTTGGATACATTCGGGCCGGTAGTTACAGCACGGATACCCGGCACTTTGGCAATGGCATCAATGGCATTCGTGCTGAGGTTTGAAGTCAGGTAATCGTGACTCACCGTTACAATGGGAACCGGGTTTCGTTTGATCTGTGTAGCTTTGGAGGTTCCGGTAACCACCACTTCACTGATCTCGGTAGCGCTTTCTTCCAACTGAAAATCCTGGTTTACATCGCCCCTGATCAACACATTTTTGGCAATGCTTTTATAACCTTCAAATTTTACTTCTACTAAAAAAGTTCCTGCGGGCAGTTTTTTAAACTCATAATGCCCGAGCGAATCTGCCGCAACACCCAGTTTCAGGTCAGGGATCAATATCGCTGCCCCGCGCAATGGTTGATGGGTTTTGTTATCGGTTACCACCCCTTTCAGCGTTTCATCACCAAAAAAAACAACAGGTTTTGCGGTTGCAATGATGAAGGAAAAAATATTTACACACAACAAGAGGCTGAAAAATTTCATGGCCTTTTTCATACGCGATGAGATTATAAACAGAATGATAAAAACAACCGGTTGTGCAGTAATGCAACTTTCCGGCCAAATCTTAGAATGAGGATATTATACTACTTTAAGCGTTCAACGCAGGAGGGCCTCGAAGAAAAGATACATATGGAGTGACGGTATGAATAGAAACAAAATGTTGATCCTGGTAAACAACGAACACAGGAACAACTGCATAATCAATGGTTGCAGGTTGATAAACAAAAGGTGTTTGCACCACCAATTGTTCACAGGGACAATGATAACCGGCCTTACTCAATTGGCTGGCGCTCTTGTCTTCCCTGGAAAAATTTATTGCAGTCGCGTCCCGGTGGTTGGCAACCAGGTTGTGCAGGAATTTTTTAGGGGTGATGCTGAAAGCGAAAAACAACAGCAACCATCCTGCCAGTAAACGATGTATGACCGATGAGGGGTGCAATAGCTATTTGTTACATTGTTGCAAAAATAGGAAATATGGTTGATTTACAATACTTCTTTTTGTATTTGTTCTCCAGTATAATTCCGGCTCTTGTTGTCAGTGGCATGTACAGGATGGACGGGCTTTGGCAATTATAACTTTACTCCCATATTATAAAACACAAAACTCCAAATGTCTGCTGCTTCATCTATCAGTTTAGAAGTAGGCTTACCTCCGCCATGTCCGGCTTTATTGTCAATGCGAATCAATACCGGATTATTGCAACCTTGGGCTGGTTGCAAAGTTGCCGCAAATTTAAATGAATGCGCAGGTACCACACGATCGTCATGATCGGCAGTAGTAATCAACGTTGCCGGGTAACAAGTGCTTTTTTTAATATTATGCAATGGAGAATATTTCACCAGATAATCAAACTGCTCTTTTTTGTCGCTACTGCCATATTCTACCGCCCAACCCCAGCCCACAGTGAATTTATGATAACGCAACATATCCAATACGCCTACTTGTACAATGGCTACTTTATACAAATCCGGCCTTTGCGTTAAACAAGCACCGGTCAACAAACCACCATTGCTTCCACCCCGGATAGCCAACCTTTCAGGGTTTGTGTATTTTTCTTTAATCAAATATTCGGCAGCGGCAATTAAATCATCGAATACATTCTGTTTTTTATCCAACATTCCGGCTTTGTGCCAACTTTCTCCATATTCACCGCCGCCACGAAGATTGGCCTGACAATACACGCCTCCGTTTTCCAGGAATACCATATTAGATACAGAAAATGCCGGTGTGAGATTAATATTGAAGCCGCCGTAAGCATATAGCAAAGTCGGGTTGTTGCCATTTAATTTCAATCCTTTTTTATACGTGATGAACATCGGCACTTTAGTTCCATCTTTACTTGGGTAAGCAACTTGCTTGGTTTCATAATCCTCCGGATTGAACTTCACTTCCGATTTACGGAACAAAGTAGATTTGCCTGTTGCTATATCATACTTAAAAATAGTGACAGGGTAAGTAAAAGACGTGAATGTGTAGAAGAAGAAACTATCTTCTTTCTTGCAGCCAAATCCAGCAGCAGTGCCTACTCCGGGTAATGCTATTTTTCTCTCCAGCTTACCGCTGTAACTGTATTGATTAATCAATGTATTAGCATCTTTCAAATAGTTGGCAAACAATTTCCCGCCACCGGTTCTTACACCATCCAATGTTTCTTTTTGCTCGGGAATAATGGTTTTCCAATTAGAAGGTTCAGGATGCGCGGGATCAAGCAACACTACCTTGAAATTAGGCGCTTCATTGTTTGTATGTAACAGAATCCTGCTGCCAACATTATCTATTACGCCTGCATTGGTTTTAAAGCCCGAAATAATAGTTGTAAAGTCTCTTGCGTTTTCATCATGCAAATCTTTTACTTTAATTTCTGCCCCATCTGTTCCTTCTGAAATGCTCAATACCAAAAACCGTTGGTCTTCTGTGAGCCCTGCCCATACATAACGCAAAGGATGTTCTTTGTCCTGATAAATTAATCTATCCTCGTTTTGCGATGTGCCTATTTTATGATAAAACACTTTTTGATATTCTGTTTTAGCTGAATATTTTGTCTTTTCATCAGCCGGTTTATCATAACCATTGTAATAAAATCCATCATCTCCTGACCAGCTCATATCGGTGAACTTCACATATTCAATTTTATCTTTCAGCAGCTGCTTTGTTGCAAAATTCATTACATAAATCTCTTGCCAATCACTACCCGAAGCAGCAACAGCGTAGGCGAAATATTTTTGTTTTTTGGAAAATGCAGTTGCTTGCAACGCGACAGTTCCATCGGAAGATAATTTGTTAGGATCAAGCAAAACTTCGGGTGCTCCGTTTAATCCTTTTTGCACATATAAGACCGATTGATTTTGAAGGCCATCGTTTTTACTAAAAACAAACCACTCTCCTATTTTATGAGGCGCCCCATATTTGGGATAGTTCCACAATTCTGTCAGGCGGCTACGAATCTTATCTTTGAACGGAATCTTTGAAAGATATTCATGTGTAACACTATTTTCTTCTTTTACCCATGCTTTTGTTTCTTCACTGGTGTCATTTTCTAACCAACGATACGGATCATTGATTTGGGTGCCGAAATAATTATCCGTTTGCTCTACCGTTTTCGTTATGGGGTATTGAATTGGTTGTCCATTCAGAATTGCAGAAGCTGATAGTAGTATTGCAATAGAAAAGATTATCTTCTTCATGTTTTTGTTTTATAGATGTTGGTAGCAAAAAAAATATGGCAACCCTAAACGTCAGCCATTAGAAAGTTAGTAAAAAAATTATCAAACCTTTTCTTGACCGGCAAGTTTTGTCGACTGGCAGAAACCGCCTTTCGTCTGGTAGAAATGATCTGTTGACCGAACGGAGTCAGCTGTCGACCAAACAGAGCCACTTATCAATCGTACAGTGAGTTCTGCAGTCTGGAAGAAGCCACCAAACGTCAGACGGATGTGATCTGACTCAAGACAGATGTGATCCGCCTGGAGGCGGACGCGGTCTGACTGGAGACGGGCGAGATCCGCCTGAAGGCAGATGCCACCAAACGTCAGGCGGATGTGATCTGACTCAAGACGGATGTGATCCGCCTGGAGGCGGACGCGGTCTGACTGGAGACGGGCGAGATCCGCCTGAAGGCAGATGCCACCAAACGTCAGACGGATGTGATCTGACTCAAGACGGATGTGATCCGCCTGGAGGCGGACACGGTCTGACTGGAGACGGGCGAGATCCGCCTGAAGGCAGATGTCACCGGATGTCAGACGGATGAGTTCTGTCGACTGGCAGAAGCCGCTGGACTGCCAACAGAAACGTAGGGTCATGGTATTAACGCGCTTTCAGCATGGTATGCACCTGCTGGGTGGCCATATTCTGTAAGCGGGCATAATAAACGCCCGTTGGGAGATTACCGCTGTCGAACACTATTGTGTAATTACCTGCCGTATAATCTTTATCAACAAGGTTCGCAATCACTTTACCACTGGTATCCATGATCTGTACCAGGGTATGCCCACCGGAAGTTTTGAAAGTGATCACGGTGGAACTGGTGAACGGATTGGGGTAGTTGCTGATAAGTGTTTCTCCCGAAAGGTTTATCGGCTTTTTGCAGGATACCGTGCTCACCAGCGGAAGCATTTGAAAATTCTTGAGCATGATCTGCTGCAGGTCTTTTTCATCAACACAAAGCCAGTTAGATAATAAGGTAGCATACACGCTCCTGAAATCGTATTGAAAAGGGAGATTGTCGTTCACACTCACACTGGCTGCAATATTGGGTGTATCGCCCAGTACACCACCAATTACATTCTTTCCGAAAATAAACATAGGCGCCGCAGATCCATGGTCGGTTCCTATGCTGCCATTGCTTTTAATGCGCCTGCCGAATTCAGAGAAAGTCATGCCTGTTACCCTGTCGTCTACTTTCATGAATTTGAGATCATCTTCAAAAGCCTTGATCGCATCGCTTACATTCTTCAACAAACGGGCATGGTTACCGGTGGTATTATCGGTACTGTCTACCTGTGCAGAATGCGTATCGAAACCGCCATAATTCACCATATAAATGCGCGTTTGCAAACCGCCGCTGATAAGCCTGGCTACAATTTTCAATTGGTCGGCCAACGAATTATTGGTAGGATAGGTAACCTGCTGTGTTACTTTCGATGCCGCATCTTTGATCACGGCCGCATATTGCTGTGTTTGCTGCGCCACCATGCGCACGAACTTCAACTCTTTACCCGCCGGCGTTTCCGGTGCTGGGTCCTGTACACCATTAATAAGGTTGTAGAAATTATTGGTATTGCTGATGCTCATGCCCATGCTCACTGCCGGTCCCTGTAAAGTCAGCGATGTGATAGAACCAATCTGGATAGCCAGCGGGTCGCGCATGCTGGCATTAGGATAACCGTTGGGAAAATTGGGATATTCATAATTCAGGTAGCGTCCTGCCCAGCCACTGTTGACTGTTACATTGCTGTCGCTGCCACTCATCCAAATATCTGTTGCCCTGAAATGTGAAAAACTGGGTTGGGGATAGCCTACTGAATGCACTAGTTTCACCCGCCCGTCGTTGAACATATTTTGCAGTCCCGTCATGGCCGGATGCAATCCTACTTTTTGCGTGCCACTCAAAGACAATACCGATTGCTGCGGAATGGCAATATTGCTCCTGGCATTGGTATAATTACTATAATACTCGAGGGGAATGACCGTGTTCAGTCCGTCGTTACCCCCACTGAGCTGAATAATTACCAGCACATGGTCTGTTTCGGTGGTAGGCAGGAACATGCCCTGCATCAACAGGTCTTCAACGCTGAATGCTTTTACCGATAATCCCCCCAGCAGTGAAGGGATCAGTACTCCGGAATTGCGTAAAAAATCTCTTCTCTTCATTTGAATGGTTTTATGCCAGCTGATATTCAGAAAGGTCCATCAGGTATTTCAACAGATCGCGCACTTTGTTTTTAACAGTAGTAGTATTCGCTGTGTCACCAGGCGTAGAAATATACAGGTTCCACGCACCCGTCCAGTAATAATCGCTGATTTGTCCGCTCAGTAAAATATCCTGTTTCACCTGCGCTTTGGAAGCGGCCGACAAATCGATCCTGAACAAGAGCCTGGTCAGGTCATCGATGAGTTTGTTAGGATCGCCGGGCTGCGACAATGTTTTGATGAACCCGACACCGTCTACCAGTATTTTCTTACCATTGAATGTATAGCCGCTGTTCATCAGGATATCGCTGAATTGATTGCGCTTGGGAAGCGTATCGCTGTTGATCCATGTTTCATAAAACTGCGGCACCTGGTAATAAGCTTTCCATCCGCTCACATCGGGCGGATCGCCGATGTTCTGTTGCAGGCTGGCAACCCAGCTCAGGAGATAATTCCAATGTCCGTAATTGCTCACATAATCTGTAAGAGGCGGGAAACTCAATTCCAGTTCCCTGCAAAATCCCACTACAAAATCCACCGGGCTCTTGATCTGGCATCCTCTGGAGAGTGCGTCGAAGAAGTGTTCACTTTTGAGCAAGGTACTGAGGACCGGCACAATATTATAATTGTTGCTGCGGAAAATGGCGGCCAACGGAGTGATCACATTCGCTTCTACCGTACTGTCTATATCGTAATAAACAAACCATCGGTACAGACGGCGGCAAATGTACATAGCCACTTCATCGGCGGCCAGTATCATAGAGATCATGGCATCGATCTCTTCATCACCGGCTGTTGCAGTAGTGCGTCCCTGTATTACGGTATTGTTATAGAATGAGGAGAATTGTTTGCTGTTCTTATCGTGCCGGTTGATGTCGAAATAAGAACTGATGTTCGTTGCGTTATTGCGCCAACCGGTAAGTACGCGTGCTGCAGCTTTCACATCGGCTTCTGTGTATTGCGATCCGGGGCCTTTTCCGCAGCAGAACAGTTCCTGTAATTCCCTTCCATAGTTTTCATCAGGCGCCGCTGCCACATTCTGTTGACCATTCAGGAATACCAGCATACCCGGATCGATGGTCACCGCTTTTACCAGGCTCCTGAAATTGCCCAGCGCATTGGCCCGCAGCATGGCGTGGTGCTTGTACACATATTGCGCATAGCTGATCACCCCTGTTTCGGTAGAAAAATGGTTGTGCCAGAAAAGGGTCATCTTTTCCCGGATGCTCCTGTCCTGGTTCACCATCTGTCCCATCCACCATTTCTTGAAAGAAGCTACCCGCAGGCTGTTCACCGAACCATCGGTATTGGCATCACCCACCCAGGTACTGCCCGCAACGATATTACTGTCGGCCGGGTTGGCGGTTGCCGGTGTAGTATATTCTTTAACCGGAGGAGCTGGCAGGGGGGCCTGAGGGTTGAGCAATTCATCAACCGCCTGGGAACAGGTCTTGCCCAGGAAATAGCTGATATCGGCCCGCCTGGCGCCAAACATGGCCCGTTTCAGCAGGTGAATGACTTCGTTTTCGGTCCAGGGACCGGAATAAGGCGCCAGTCCTGTTGCAGGAGGCGGGGCTGGAAAATCCATTCTGGACATCATGCCGAGGGGTTTAGGTCTGATCTGAGATCGGTTTTTCGTAAGAACGTTTAAAATTAATCAACAGATACATTTTGGCCGTACTATGCAGCATAAGAAGGGAAATAATGTCTATATTTAGGGTACACATTTACCCCTCATGACAGAACAGGCAATCATTGCTGGCTGTTTACATAATGATTCTGCGGCCCAACGCGAACTGTACAACCGGTTCAGCCCTAAGATGCTGAGCGTTTGTTATCGCTTCGCGCAGAGCCGTGAAGACGCAGAGGATATGTTGCAGGAGGGGTTCATTAAAGTGTTTACCCAAATACATACGTTCCAGAACAAGGGGGCATTTGAAGGATGGATCCGGAGGATCGTTGTGCATACCTGTATCAACTTCCTGAAGAAGAATAAAAAATTCAACGAGCGGGTTGATCTGGATTATGCCACTATGGTAGAAGTGCGGGAAGAGACCATTCCATCCATCATGCAGGCCCGGCAGATCATTGAGTGTATCAGGTTATTACCCATCGGATACCGGACGGTATTGAACCTGTACGCTATGGAAGGATATAGTCATAAGGAGATAGGTATGATGCTGGACATCGAAGAAAGCACCAGCCGTAGTCAATATACGCGCGCCAAATCGATGCTGGAGACCATACTGGTAAAGAAAAAAATCATCGAGGTACCCAAAGAGGATTTTCATTGGCTGGCTGCATATAAAAAATAGCAGTGGTTGATTGACCGATAGATTGATGCCGTGTTTGTTATGGAAAACCAAAACTACAGAGACGAACTTGAGCAGTTTTTACACGACGAAGTAAAACAGCACCGGATATATCCTTCCGACCATGTCTGGAAGAATATCCGCACGGAGTTGCATGGAAACCATTCCTGGCCGGCACTCAGCTTTTTTGCCCTTTTCATCATTACCGCACTCACCCTTTCCACTTTACTTATCAACCATCCTGCAAGGTTTGCCGCGCATACATTGCTGGTTGACGGGCAAATGAAAAACAACCTGGCAGCATCGGCAGATCATACCACCGGATCTGTACAAGAAAATTATTTCACACAGATGGCATCCGGACATGTCACTGCAGCTACACTCGAGGAACTGGCCAGCAGGCAAACGGCAACACTGCTGCAGCCCGAAACTGTTCCTACGGTAGGATATGATGCTGTAGCCACCGCTGCAACAGAAAAGACCATGGCAACCATCACTGCCAAAACCACCAACCTGAAGCCAGCTGCTTCTTTGATTGCATCAGCCCAAAACAACAAAGCCCGCTCATCGGGTACTGCTTCATTTACTGCACCCACAGATAACAGGCAGGACGTGGATACAGCCAATAGTCTTGCTGCAAGCGAGAAAGCAGCCCCTGCCACTACCACTGAAACAACAATGCCACCGGTTACGGAGAATACGCACAAAGCTGCTGCTTACGCTTACAATCCGCCTGTTGTTATTAACCAGAAAAGGAATTCCAAAGTAGGTATCCAGTTCTACCTAACGCCTTCTACCAGTTATCGCAAACTCACCGATGAGAAACTGAAAGAGATCATACAACCCGCCAGCACAGCTGTTAACACACCCCTGAGCCAGAACAACAGTTCCGATGTTAACCAGGTAGTGCGTCACAAGCCTGCAATCGGACTTGAATTTGGTTTTGCAGTGCTGTACAATATGAGCAACCACCTCAAGTTCAAAACAGGGGTGCAAATGAACATCAGGCAGTATTATATCGAAACATTCCAGTCACCCACCAGCGATGTGGCCACCATATCATTGATCAATTACCGTGGCATTGAAAATATCAACCTGTATTCACCCTATCATAATAATTCCGGATTGAGTGCAACGCAACTCGATAATAAACTGTACCAGGTAGCTGTTCCCCTGGGTTTACAATGGGAAATACTCGATGGCAAACATTTTGGTGTGAATACAGAAGCTTCTGTGCAACCGACTTTTACCCTCAACAAAAGCGTATACCTGTTGTCTACCGACCTCAAGCATTATGCCGATGGAGGTTCGCTGCTTCGCAAATGGAATGTGAACACAGGCGTAGGCATCAACCTTACGTATAAAACAAGAGGCGCTACCATTCAACTGGGGCCGCAGATCCGTTACCAGCACCTGCCTACTTATTCCAACCTCTACCCCATCAAGGAATACCTGCTTGATTATGGGGTGAGACTCGGTATCACAAAACAACTTTCGAAATAAAAGCCCGTATGCATGATTCTTCTACCACTGCTGTAACAGCGGTGGTTTTTTATGCAGTTGATTGGATAATTTTGTGGGATGAAAAAATCAGTCCCTGCTCTTTTCGTTTTTTTGATAGCGGTATTATCTGTTGCCTGCGGTCACCATGCCGCGCCTGCCGCGCCGCAAACAGCTTCAGCAGACACCGCCGGTTTCTTTGCATTACCCGTTTTTTTCAAAGACCAGTTGGCTTATGCACAATCTGTTCATGCACCCATATACCGCATCACCATCAAAGACGGTAAAAAAGATTCCGTTTCACTGAACCAGGAAGTATTTAAACAGTGGGTAGACATTTTTCTCAGCAAGGATATCTCGGCACCCAATATCAAAGGGTTTTACCGGGAATCTGTTTTTCGCGACCTGGGTACCAAAAGTTATACACTCAGTTACACAACTGCTCACGACAACGCCATCATCCGGGGAATAGATATATTGCTGGATGAAGAAAGCAATAACGTTAAACGGGTTTTTATCAGGAGCCAGTACAACAGGGGCGATACCAGCATTACCGAACAATGCAACTGGAAAGCCTACAAAAGTTTCCAGGTAAACCGCTATATCCATGCAGGCCGTTACAGTTCCACCGAATTGAATTACGTTAACTGGAATAACGATACGCCGTAAATGCACCAACATGACCGCAGATCAATTTCAGCAACTGGCTTCCACCATTCCGCAACAGCCCGGCGTTTACCAATACTACGATGAGGGTAATACCTTGTTGTATGTAGGCAAGGCCAAGGATCTGCGCAAAAGGGTCTCTTCTTATTTTGTTAAGAACCTTACCAGTTATAAAACACATGAGCTTGTTAAACGCATCCATCGCATTGCTTTTACCATTGTAGATTCCGAGCACGATGCATTCCTGCTGGAGAACTCCCTCATTAAGGAATATCAGCCGCGCTATAATATCATGCTCAAGGACGATAAGACCTACCCTTTCATCGTTATCAAAAAAGAACCTTTCTCACGCGTTTTTTTCACACGAAAAAAAGTGAACGATGGATCTGAATACCTGGGACCATTTACTTCGGTAGGCAGGGTAAGGGAGCTCATCAATTTCATCCGCCAGTATGTTCCGTTGCGCACCTGCAAGCTCAACCTCACCGAGCAGCATATCCGGAAAGGCAAATTCAAAGTATGTCTTGAATACCACCTGGGTAATTGCAAAGGGCCCTGTGAAGGTTTACAGTCAGCCGCTGATTATGCAGAAGGCTTGCAACAGGTACGCAATATCCTCAAAGGGAACCTGGGCTCGGTAGTTGGACAGTTCAAAGCCGAGATGCAAGCGCTGGCGGCCGGACTTCAATTCGAAAAAGCAGAGTTGGTAAGAAAAAAAATAGATCACCTCGAGAACTACCAGGCAAAATCTGTGGTGGTAGGCAGTCATTTTGCCGATATGGATGTTTTCTCTATTGTGAAGGAAGACAACCTGGCCTATGTGAATTACCTCATGGTGCAGAACGGCGCTATTGTGCAAACCCATACGGTTCCGCTGGAAACAAAGCTCGAGGAAACAGACGCCGAGGTATTGTCGTTTGCGGTGGCCAGGCTCCGAAGCACTTTCAACAGTATGGCCAAAGAACTGGTAGTTCCCTTTGCTATTGAAGTGGAGGAAGAAAACCTCACACTTACCATACCCAAAGCGGGCGATAAAAAAAAGCTGTTGGAGCTGTCTGTGAAAAACGTGGATTATTTCCGCGAAGAACTGCGCAGGAAAAAGATACTGCACCTGGAAGATAAGAGCGACGAGGAAAAAGCAAAAGTGTTGTACGAATTGCAGGATTTTCTGCAGTTACAGGAGCCCCCTTTACATATTGAATGTTTCGATAATTCCAACTTTCACGGCAGCTACCCGGTTTCGGCCATGGTGTGTTTCAAAGACGGGATGCCCAGTAAAAAAGACTACCGGCATTTCAATGTGAAAACCGTTGAAGGGATCAACGATTTTGCCACCATGAAAGAAGTGGTGTACAGAAGGTACAGGAGACTACTGGCAGAAGAGGCGCCCATCCCCCAACTGGTGATCATTGATGGAGGAAAGGGACAACTGGGCGCAGCCATGGAAAGCATTACCGAACTGGGACTGGTAGGGCGGATGACGGTTGTTGGGCTGGCTAAAAACGAAGAAGAGATCTTTTTCCCTGGCGATAGCCATTCTATCAAACTTCCCTGGAACAGCGACAGCCTGAAACTGGTAAGGCGTGTCAGGGATGAAGTGCATAATTACGGCATCAGTTTTCACCGGAACCAGCGGTCAAAAGGAACATTCAAAAATGAGCTGGAGCAAATACCCGGTATTGGTAAGCAGACTGCCTTGCAATTGCTGAAAGAATACAAATCGGTGAAGAAGGTAAGGGAGGCCGGTGTGGATTCACTGACCGCATTGATCGGCAAGAAAAAGGCGGCATTGGTGACAGCGTATTTTAACGCAGAAAATTAACAGTTCATTAATAAAAAAGGGGCCAGGATAAAAATCCAGCCCCGCTTTTAAAATCCAATATCCTATGAAAAACCGAAGTAAAGATAAGGAAAGCATTTAATTAATACAATCAACTGGCCCTAATAATTATAATGTAAACATAATTTTCACGAAAAAAGGGGACTTAAAAGCCCCCCTTTTTTGCTTATTATACCAAATAAAATTAATACGACCACAGGTCCTGCTCATAATTGAACAGTCTGTCTTTGATCTTATCACCCTCCAACAAACGGAATAGCGGGTCTTTGATCAGGCCACTTAGGAACTTATCGGTGGGGTTGTTGTTACTGGTTTTGATCACATAGCTGGAAAAGAAACGGCTTTCGAAAAGGTCTTCCCATGTCATACGGCTGGCGAAATTTTTAGGATTGTACACCAGGTATTTGGTCAGGGTCTGACGCAGATCGGGATAATGTATCCAGAACAGCGTTTTGCTGGTGGGTTTGTTGTTCACCATGATCTTGGCCACCGGGGCAATTCCAATGATCCGGCAGAACAGGCGGCTTGCTTCCTTATCGAATATCCATTGTTCCTTCAGCCTGAAAGTGTAAATAGAATCGGGGTTCGGTGCATACTTGGTATCATAGATCACTGTGGTATCGTACACATTGGGATTGTTGGCGTTCTGTACCAGCTGTGTATCCAGCGTGCCTTTCAGCAATTTAGAAACATCACTGTATTGCAATGGCTTGGTAAAACGGTCATCACCTCCTTCGGCAGAAAAAGCAACTACGCTGTCTTCACGAATGGCTTTCAGCAGGATCGCAAAAAAGCGCTGGTCGCCCATTTCATCTTTGCCGGGATACATGAAGTTCTGGTTCATTTTTTCCCTGGCATCGATCTCACGCCAGATCATCTCGCTGTACAGCCAGTCGTCTTCACGCAAGTGCTCATACGCCAGTGGCTTTTTCTCCCTCGTAATGGTCCTTTCCACGGCAGTGTTATTCCTCAGGTTCCTGGGGGTTGTTTCTTCAAAACCTCCTACCGTAGTAGTATCCACTGTTTTCTTAGGCTTCAGCGAAGTATCAACAGCAGTAGCATTGGCATTACTCAGTCCGGTTACTTTGTTGGTAACCGTAGAGGGCTGCTGTGTTGTCTGCTGGTTGGTACTTGGAGGATTGTTCGCAGGCTTTTTCTGGCCAAAGTTGAACTGTCCCATAGCACTGCTGCCTATCAGTACCGCAGCCAAAACCATAAGGGAAGTGATTCTTTTCATAACTCACTGTTATTGCAAAATGAATGTAATATTCTGATCCAGTTTACGTGTTCCGCCACCCGGTTCAATCAATTTGATCTCTCCTATTGTTACCGTTGTTCCCGCCTGGCACCGCTTGATCAGGGCACTGGCGCCACCACTGAAAGCGGGGCCTGTAACCTGTGCGAATTCTGGTTCATCAAAACCTTTACCGGTGCAGATCACCATGTAAGACTGCACCTGGAACTTAATGCCTTCAAAAACGAAATCGCGTAAGTCGGCAATCACGCCTGTCTGTACCCTGAACACGTTGGCGGTCATGGTACCACCCGCACTGCCGCCTACAATGGCGATCGGGTCGGGGATCCTTTTCACAGGTATTGTTACCTTTTGTGTTTTCTTTCCATCCGAAGCGATCACATTCACCGAACCCAGTTGGTTAGGTTTTACAATGTATTGGCCAGGGCCGGCTTTACTAAATGTCACATTCGTGCCTTCCACGTTTACCTGTAATTTTTCATCCCCACCACTACCCGTAACACTCAGGGGGTTCTCTATGCCTTTATAGAATACCCTTGTCCTGTCGGTCGATATCACCATACCAGCAGGCACACCCACTGTATATTTCACTTCTTTTTCCACCACTGCCGGTGTACCGTCGGGCTTATAATAAGTGATCCTTACTTTTTTAGTGTTTGCGCCAGGAGAGCTTACGGTAGCTTTGTATTCAGCCGCTCCATCTGCATTCAGGGGTACATTGGCACCATCAATGGTGATGGTAGGCTTGGCTGCTTTACTGAAAGCACCCATACCGGCTGTGATCACCAGTTCTTCACCCGGCATCAGGTACTGCGAATTCGTTCCGGCGAAAGCTTTGAATTCATCATATACGATCTCCACTTCACCTACTTCTTTGTGGCAGTACTCAACCACCTGCGCTTCACTGTTCTTCACATCGTTCTGAAATTTGCTCATGATCGTCAACGCCGCTATAGAAGGGGTCATGTGGAAATAGGTGAATGCCCAGTCATCCTTACCGCCTTCATTTTTTGTTGGAGGGATGCTCAGATCGAGTGGCAGGTTAGGCCCTACATCTTTTTTAATGTCGGGGTCGATAGCGAGCAACTGATCCCTGAATTGCTTCAATTTGGCAAACAGCTCATTTCCTCTCCCTTTTCCGTTGGGTGGCATGGAAACCAACAAACGGGTAGGTGCATCGAGATCGTCTTCTTTAAAAGATTCCTGGCCATTCTCTGTTTTCAGCCCTGATTCTTTTTTCAGATCCAGTTTCAGTCCTTCAATATAGTTGTAAACTTCATCTGCGAGGACCTTTGCTTTTTCTGCTTTGGGCATCCATATCGCAGCTTTTTCATGGGTTTTAGGGTCATCGAATTTCCTTTTGAACGATTTGAATACGTCTGTATTCTTTCGTTCTACAATTTCTGTGGCAGTCTTCAAACTGTGGTCAACTGTCTTGAACGCGTTGAGGATTTCAGATGATACATTCAGTGCCAGCATTGCCGTAAGCACGAGGTACATGAAATTGATCATCTTCTGCCGCGGTTCCTTGGGTAGTGACATGCTTGTTAGTTTTTACAAATTGGTTTTACAATAGTGTTGGATCATCATAACAAGCGGCACTAAGCCCTTCCCTGCATGGCGGTGAGCATATTACCATACACATGGTTCAGTTTGCCCAGGTTGTTGGCCAGTACTGTGATCTGTTCTTTGGCTTTCAGTGCATCTTCTGCGCTGCCCGACATGGCTGCAGAAGCCTGTGTAAGCTTGCCGTAGAACTGGTTCATCGCCTTGAGGTGATTGTTACTCTCCTGTAATTCCAATTCATAAATAGTATTCAGAGACGACAGGTTTTTGGTCAACACCTGAACCTGGTCGTGAAATTGTTTGGTGTGCTCAGTAGCAGCATTGAAACCGGCCAGTGAGTTGGTTACATGCCCCACTGCATCTTTCACCGATCCCAGCGCATGGGCTGCTTCTTTTGTTTTGGCTGAAAAATCACCGGTAGATTTTACCACATCGCTGATCTCTCCCATGTTATGTACTGTAGTACCCAGTTTCTGGAAACCGGCGCTCAGCTTGGAAAGGTTGGCAGGTGTAATATCGGCTTCCTGGAGCATTTTTTCCATCACACCGAGGGCAGGATTACCTGACATAGCAGGCTCGGAAGAACCATGTGTAACATCGGGTGGAGGTAAGATCGCATACACGATGAAAATCATGGCTTCTGTAGTAAGACCGATTTTCAGCGCCCAGTCGGCCCATGAAAGGTGCAGGATCTTAGCCATCGCGCCAAAGATTACAACGGCAGCGCCAAGACATACAATTACGTTTACAATTCGGTTCGTAGAGGGGGAAATTCCAGAGGCCATAGGTTTCTGTTTTTGGGGTTTGGATTTGTTATTGGATTTGGATAAGCTTAGTTATTTGTTTCTCCACTTGGGTGCCAGGTCAATCACACAGCGGAAACCGATATAGGATTTGGCAGTATCCTGGTACTCATAGTTCCGGGTACCTACCTGTAAATAATAGGCGATGTCTTTCCAGCTTCCTCCGCGTACCACTTTACGTTTCATATTGGGCAGGTCGGAATCTTTGGCGTCGAGACGTATATCCGGACTCATATCGGCCATGAAATTATAAGCGCCTTCGTAGTAGTAGGAGCCGGTCCATTCAGACACATTGCCCGACATGTTATACAAGCCATAATCGTTGGGCCAGTATGCTTTGGCAGGAACAGTATAGAAGCCGCCGTCTTCTGCGTAGTTACCACGGCCGGGTTTGAAGTTGGCGAGTAGGCATCCTTTTTTATTGCGCAGGTAATAGTTACCCCAGGGGAACATAGATTCTGTACGGCCGCCCCTTGCTGCATATTCCCATTCCGCTTCACTCGGCAGGCGGAAATCACCGTCAACCGCCATGTTGTGTTTTTCCAGGTACGTATTCTGGTAATGTGTTCTCCAATGACAGAAAGCCATTGCCTGTTTCCAGGTAACACCCACCACAGGATAACCACCATAAGACGGGTGAGAATAATAGCTCTTGGTCATGGGCTCATTATACGAGTAAGAGAAATCCCGCATCCATACAAGGGTATCGGGATATACAGGCTGTTCTTTTGTTACAATGAAATTTTTCCGGGCTATACCTGCGTTCTCACGCTTGGCTGCTTCGGGCAGGTCGAAATATTCCATGTGGTAGATCAGCTTGGCAGGATCGATGCCCGGACGTCCATACAAACGATTATCGGGCGCCAGGTTTAGTTCATTCAGTTTTTCGATCGTTGACCTGTCATATTTGATGGTGGCCACTTTTTTCCAGTCAACCCCCGTCGTATCTTCTTTGTTGATACCCGATCCGAACAGGATCTTGAAAGCCAGGGAGTCACGCACCCAGTTTACAAACTGTCTGTACTGGTTGTTGGTGAGTTCCGTAGCGTCCATCCAAAAACCTGGCATGGAAACTGTACGGTTACGATTGGTGTAGCTGAAGCTGATGTCTTCATCGCTGGGGCCCATGTGAAATGCTCCCGGCGGAATATAGACCATTCCAAGCGGGGGACGCATGTTTTGTTTTGCTGAAGGTGCAACTCCGTGCAACTGCCCGTCATCAGGCAACCCCTTGGCCTTCCCGCTCTTCTTGAAAAAGCAGGAGCTCAGGCTTAAGGACAGCATGGCCATGGTAATTGTAGTCAAATAACCTTTCATAAGATAATAAACTGATTTAGGACAGTGACAAATATATGTTTTGCGTTGACAGTTACGCCAACAGCCCTTTTAATTCTCCATAAATTTTAAATGGGTAAAACTAAATTGTCAATGTTGTATCAATTAGGATTTTACAATAGTGTCCCCAGAGTCGACACTGGCGACAAGCAAATTACCGTATTCTTTGTTACATTTTTGCTAAAAAATCTACTACATCTGTAAAGGGATCACTACATGCCCGGTTTTTGCATAGGTAGAATTTCACTGTATCCTGTCCTTCCAACAGCTTTCCTTTCAACAACGGGAAAACACGCTCTTCGGTTTCCCCGGTCTGGATAATTTTATTGGGGATATATTTTCTCATCACTGGAGCGATAAATTGCTTTGAACGCTGCCCCATAATAATAATTTCATTGGTTCCCCGGATCAATTCCTGGAGACAAAGGGCCCATACCGCGAAAGAATTGGGGTATTGCCGGATGGCACGGGAGAGCGGCTGCAACATTTCCTCTACCCGTCTTTCCCATGTTTCCTCTTCAAAAACCTTCGATAAATACCAAAGATTATGGGCCATTACGGCGTTTCCGCTGGGGGTGGCTCCATCGTAGACCTCTTTTTTGCGCAGGATCACATCTTCCTGGTCTTGTGGCGTATAGAAAAAGAAGCCGCTTCCCTCTTCTGAGAAAGCCGCTATGGCGTGTTGCATCAGCGACCGGGCCTTTAACAGGTACCCTCCGGTGCCTGTCATCTCCTGTAAATGCAGGTAAGCTTCTATAAGATAGGCGTAATCGTCGAGGAAAGCGGGTATCCTGGCCTTGCCCCCATTATAAGTATGGTACCAGTTGCCCTGGTCATCGCAAAGATGGCTTTCCAGGAACCGCATATGGGTCTCCGCCCGCTCCAGGTACGCCGGATTACCCAGAGCTGCATAGGCTTTGCTGTATGCTGTGTTCATCAGGGCATTCCAACCTAGTAATATCTTATCATCAAGTTGGGGTCTTACCCGCTTTTCCCGTTCAGAAAGTAGTTTTTGCCTGTCGGATTCGAGTAACCTGAGCATGTCGTTGATTTCCATGCCCTTCTGTAGTGCTGTTTTTTCCAGCGGCTCTTTTATCCAAAAAATATTTTTATTTTCCCAGTTTCCGGCGGCCGTAACACCATAAATTTCACAGAAAAAGGGGGTATTTCCACCCAATACTGCCTCTATTTCGGCCAGGTCCCAGGTATAAAACCGGCCTTCCTCCCCCTCACTGTCGGCATCCAATGCACTGTAAAAACCCTGTTCAGGCGAGGTCATTTCCCTTTCGATAAATGCCAGCGTTTCCCTGATCCCTCTTGCGTATTTTTCTATCCCGGTTAACTGATAGGCTTCCGCCATTACACTAACCAGCAGGGCATTGTCGTACAGCATTTTTTCAAAATGAGGCACTAGCCATTCATTGTCGGTACTGTATCGCGCAAACCCGCCACCCAATTGGTCGTAGATACCACCGTCGAGCATTTTATCGAGGCTCAGCAAAGCCTGTTGTAAAGCCGCTTCGTTTTTGGTGAAATGAAAATGCCGCAGCAAAAAGCAGATCGACTGGCTTTGCGGAAATTTAGGCGCCTGCCCGAATCCGCCCCATATTTTATCGGCATTGCCGAGCATATTGCGCACGATCTCTTCTTCATTCGCAGCGTCATATAAAGCGTCTGTAGCAGATAGCGTCCGGTCCATGCCAAATGCATTGGATTGCAGCAAGTGTTCTGTAAGCTTCTGGGCCTGCTCTTCTATCGCTTCTTTTTTTGCCGAAAAAGCCTGCCGAACCCCTTCCAGTACTTCAGACCAGCTCGCCCTGTTGTGGGCCCTTACCGGGGGAAAATACGTACCACCGTAAAAAGGTTTTTTATCCGGCGTAAGGAATACATTCAACGGCCAGCCTCCGCTGCCGGTCATGGCCTGTACCGCATCCATGTAAATATGGTCCAGGTCGGGCCGTTCTTCACGGTCTATCTTGATATTGATAAAATGCGCGTTCATGAAAGCCGCTACAGCCGCATCTTCAAAACTTTCTCTTTCCATCACGTGACACCAGTGACAGGCGGCATAGCCGATACTTACGAGTATGGGTTTATTTTCCTGCTTTGCCCTTGCTAAAGCAGTTTCGCCCCAGGGATACCATTCCACCGGATTATGCGCATGTTGTAACAGGTAAGGACTGGTTTCGTGTATAAGATGATTCATGATAAATGTGCAAATGGCTCGATGGCTCAATGTTACGCATTTAATATCAAGTAAAATGGCCCGATCGCTCATTTTACATTGAGCCATCGAGCCATTGAGCTATTCAG
This sequence comes from Asinibacterium sp. OR53, assembly GCF_000515315.1. Lineage (NCBI taxonomy): Bacteria > Pseudomonadati > Bacteroidota > Chitinophagia > Chitinophagales > Chitinophagaceae > Asinibacterium > Asinibacterium sp. OR53. Next base: position 1,380,076 of record NZ_KI911562.1, on the reverse strand, counting down.
CTATCTAATTTTTATTGCTGTTTTGCGGCAGCTTCTTTTTTCTTTTTATTATGATCGATGATCGCACCGGTTCCTGCGCCGGCTCCTGCACCAAGCACAGCTCCTACTATGGCGCCTTCGCCATGTTTTTTATCAACGATGGCTCCGGTCACGGCACCTACACCTGCACCGATGATGGCGCCTTTGGCTGTGCTGCTCATACCTTTTTTCTTAGGTGAGGCAGCAGGTGCAGCAGCTCCGGTTCCTTCTGCATCAGCATAACGGGGACTTACATTTGAAGACCCGCTGTGGTGTTTAGAAGCAGCAGCGGCAACAGCTTTCAGGGAGTCGGCTGTTTTTTGCTCTTTTGCAGCAATGCTTTTGAGCGAGTCAACTGTCTTCAATGAATCCATCATTCGCAATTTCGCTTTGGCAACTTCGTCTTCCAGCTTTGCAGCATTGTTATTGCCACTACCACAAGCAGCGAGCAATGAACCGAATAATAAAATAGATAATACTCTTTTCATACAAAGGGGTTTTTAAGGATGATTACTTTTTAGCTTCAACACCTATACCCAAAAAATAGTCCAACGCTGCTACCATACTCGGACGCTGGGGCATCGGCGCTTTGATTCCCAGTGTGAGGCCCGCGTCTTCCACGGCTTTGGAGGTGTTATTACCAAACGCTCCAATGACCGTGCCATTTTGCTTAAACTCGGGAAAATTATCAAATAAACTTTTGACGCCACTGGGTGTAAAAAAACAAATGACATCGAATTCGCAGCCTTTCACTACTTCCTTGATGTCATTGCTGATGGTCCTGTACATAAAAGCCAGCTGATAAGCACATTTGTTTGCCTTCAACCAGTTCACGATCTCATTATCCTGCTGGTTCTCACTGCACACATACAGGAACTGTTCGTTCTCTTTGTGCTTATTCACTACATCGAACATGCTCTTATTGGTGCCGTCGGCCCCGTAAAAAACCTTTCTCTTCCGGTAAAGGATGAATTTCTGCAGGTACAGCGCCACCGCTTCTGTAATACAGAAATACTTGGTGTCCTGGCCAATCACCACCTTCATCTCTTCGCAGGTACGAAAAAAATGATCGATGGCGTTCCGGCTGGTAAACACTACTGCCGTAAACTGTGAGATGTCGATCTTTTGTTTGCGAAAGTCGCGTGCAGGTATCCCTTCCAACCTGATGAAGGGCTGAAAAACCAACTCAACCTGGTATTTTTTTTCCAGGTCGAAATAGGGCGATTTATCACTTTCAGGTCTGGGTTGTGAGACAAGAATCCGTTTCGCTGATTTAACCGGACCTGCATTTTTAGCGCCGCTTTTTGCCATGCTCCGTAGTCTAATATTTTGCAAAATTAAAACCTTCCGTCAATATAATTGATCAATACCTTATAGATTAATAACAACGGAAGCACCTCAACAGCACAAAGGTAGAGAAAAAAGTGTAATGCATTCACTTTCAGGTTATTCCGGATAGCGGTAAACGAAACTATGTATCTGTACAAAAAAAGCAATACGATCACACCCCCCGAAACCGTCAGGGCCACGTCCGACAGGGGTTTGGCGGCAAAAGCCACGAGCAGGGCAAAGGGGATCAGCACGATGCCGATGGTTTTATTCACCAAAAACACAATAAAAACATAACCCGCGGCCGACTCACGGCTGTTAAATACCCATCCCGAGAACAGCAGGAACAGGTATTTTCCAAGGTAAACAACCATCAATACCATAGCTCCATAAATGACCAATTGCCAGAAAGATACCAGTGCCCACTGCTCGTACCGGATCACCAGGGCCGCATATAAGCTCACACTTATCACAAACAGCAGGTTGGTGAGCAGTGAGGCCAGGTTGTCTTGCAGCAACTGTTCCTTGGTTTGTTTCAGCCGCACCGAAGTCTGGAAAAAAGAATTGAATAGGTTCTTAAAATAGCGGGGATACACCACTTTCAGGAAAGCAAAGAAAAATACGAGTCCTGCCATCACATAAAACAATTGGTCTTTCGATTCCCGCTTGCGGTAATCGATCAGCATATACGCTGCCGGCTTGTTTTCCGGCAGATAGGGATGATGCATGAAACGGGCATAGGTAGAAGTATCGATAACGGGCAATGCAAATTCAGCAGCCGCTTTTGCTTTGCGGATAGAATCCTGCCGGAGGCTATCTGCCGGCGCACTTGCCTGATTCACTGCTACAGTGGGTTTGGGCAAACGGGAAGACGAACTATCATTTACGACTGATCGCACCGGAAGCACCGTTTCTTTAGGGGTCAGGCTTTGTGTATCGTTACTCTTTTGTAAAGTACTCTCTGGCCGGGTTTTCGGCAAACCGGAATCGGTCTGTGCAAAACAACCAAGGGTCAACACCAGGAGAACTATCAATAACGTCTGCTTCAAAAAATGGATTTGCAACAAAAATATTGAAACGGGTGCATAAGTCTGAAACAGTATTTTTGCCCATCGCAATCAGGCAACCATGGCAGGTATTTATATTCATATTCCATTTTGCAGAAAAGCCTGTCATTATTGCAATTTTCATTTTTCCACTTCATTGCAATTATTACCGGAAATGGTCAACGCCATTGAAGCAGAAGCCAGGTTGCGCCGTTCATATCTCAGCGAAAAAGTAGATACTATTTATTTTGGCGGCGGCACCCCTTCCCTGTTACCGGAAACTGCCATTCATTCCATTATACAGTTGTTATCGCAATTATTCGATATAAATCCCCATGCCGAAATCACCCTCGAAGCCAATCCCGACGATGTAACTGCCGCCAGGCTGCGCGCATGGAAAGAAGCGGGCATCAACCGGCTTAGTATGGGAGTACAGTCTTTTTCAGACAGCAGCCTGCACTGGATGAACCGGGTGCACGAGTCGGCACAGTCAGTCGAAGCGATTGAACTGGCACAAGCCGCCGGTTTCCGCAACATCACGATTGATCTTATTTATGGTATTCCGGGCCTGAGTGATGAGCGCTGGGAACAGGACATCAACAAAGCCCTTGCTTTGCAGGTGCCGCATCTTTCCTGTTATGCGCTTACTGTAGAACCCCGCACAGCACTGGATAAAATGATCAGGACAAAAAAAACGGCAGACATCGATCCTGAAACGCAGGCCCGGCATTTCAATATCCTCACCCGCAAAATGGAAGAAGCCAGTTTTGAGCATTATGAAATATCCAATTTCGCCAGGCTTGGATTCCGCAGCAGACACAACAGCAGTTACTGGCAGGGAGTTTCGTACCTGGGACTGGGACCTTCAGCGCATTCATTTAATGGAAGCAGCCGGCAATGGAATGTGGCCAATAATAGTCTCTATATTGCGAGTATTAACCAAGGGGCCGTTCCCTATGAACAGGAAATATTGACACCGGTTCAACAATTGAATGAATACGTCATGACCAGTCTGCGCACCATGGAAGGCATTGATTTGAATAAAGTATATGCTGATTGGGGTGATGATAAAAAGAATGCATTGCTCCATGCTGCCGAAAAACACTTGGCATCCGGCAATATTGTGCAAACCGGTAACCGGTTACAACTCACAACAGCCGGTAAATTCCTGGCCGATGGCATTGCAGCCGATCTTTTCTCAGCGTAACAGGCTTTCTATTTTTTTAAACCCTTGCGCCGCCGGAACCTGTTCCCATAGTATTTCATAAATGATTGTAGCAATAGGGATGGCTGCATGAATAGAATGGTTCATGGTAAAGATGCATTTGCTTGCATTGTATCCTTCCGCTACCATATTGAGTTCGAGTTGTGCCGCTTTTACAGAATAGCCTTTACCAATCATGTTTCCAAACGTGCGGTTGCGGCTGTGCAATGAATAGCAGGTAACCAGCAGATCGCCCAGGTAAACAGAAGCGTTGTAATTATGCGATTGCTCGGCGAATGGTCCTTTATCGTTCGACTGGTGCAGGAAGACTTCCATTTCATTCGCGCTATTGGCAATGTACACACTTAAAAAATTATCGCCGTACTCCAAGCCGTGCGCAATACCTGCTCCCAATGCATAAATATTTTTCAATACGGCCGCATACTGAACACCCATCACATCGGTGTTCACCACCGTATTCAGGTAATCGGTTTTGAAATATGCAGCAATGGCTGCCGTAGCTTCTGGCTGCTGGCCCGAAAAAGTCAGGTAAGATAATTTTTCTGCGGCTATTTCTTCTGCATGACAGGGGCCCAGTAAAGTAAAATAGTTTTCTAATGGGAATGCAAAAGTCTCCGAGAGATAATCATTGAGCAGCCGGTTGCCCGAAGGCAGTATGCCTTTCACTGCTGAAACGATTTTTTTATTGCTCAGTTGTTGTGCACTAAGCGTTTCGAGACTGCTTTCAACATAAGCTGACGGAACCGCGATCACCAGTACATCTGAAGCGGTTACTACAGCCTGTATATCGCTGCTGAGTTGCAGCTGCGCATGATTGAAGTAAGTGCTACTGAGATAATGCGGGTTATGCCTTCGTTTCTCTATATAAGCGATGGTATCGTTGTTACGTACCCACCAGTTGACGGTATTCCCGTTGTCAGTAAGAATTTTAGCGATCGCCGTTGCCCAGCTTCCGCTACCGATGATACCAAATCGCATATTGATGCCAGCTGTTGATCGGCAAAAATACGTTTTTCGTACCTAGTTCTTCTTCTCTTCAAACAACTTGTCTTTAGGAACCACTTTTACCAGGGTTCCGTCTTTCAGTGTTTTACTTACTGTACTGTATGGGCCCGTGATCACTTCTTCGCCACCCTGGAGTCCGCTGGTGATCTGAATATAATTCAGGTCCTGTATGGAAGACTTCACCGGTATTTTTTTCACCGTATTGTCTTTCTGCAATACAAATACCACTTCCTGGATATTATCATCGGCGTTAACAGATTTAACGGCAGATGCATCATTGGCTGGCTTATCGTCTTTCTTTTCTCCCGGAGCCTTATCGCTGCTCTTATCCCTGGTGGTAACAGCATTCAGCGGCACTGCCAGCACCCCCACATTGGTTTTGGTTTGTATATCGGCGCTGGCGCTCATACCCGGACGGAAAGGGAATGCCTTACCTGCTTTTACTATATCTGCATAGCTATCGGGCAACAAACGGATATGTACTTTGTAATTGGTAACATCTGTACTCGTAGTGGTAGTGGTTGCCACATTCGGGTTGGCGATCTTATAAACAATGCCCCTGAATTTGCGGTTGGTATAAGCATCTACTTCTACAAGCGCGGTATCGCCCAGCTTTACTTTGGGGATATCGTTTTCTCCTACATCTACCCGCACTTCAATGCTGCGCATATCGGCAACACGCATCATTTCTGTACCGGCCATCTGCGCTGTACCTACTACGCGTTCTCCTTTTTTCACCGCGAGCAGACTGATCACTCCATCCATTGGTGCTGTGAGTGTGGTACGTGAGAGGTCTTTATTTGCCCTGGCCAACTGCGCTTCGGCACTGCGTATCGATGCCTGTCCGCCTCTCAATCCTTCCTTCGCTGCGTTGTAGTTGGCTTCCGCAGAGCGGTACGCCTGATCGGCCTGATCGAACTCTGAACGGGAAATCACTTTATCGGCATACAATTTTTTCTGCCTGTCGTAAGTGGCTTTTGCATTATCCAGTGTGGCTTTCAATCCCTCAATACCTGCCGATGAGTTCGACAATTGCGCCCTGGCCTGTTCTACTCCTGCCGCTACCTGGTCGCGCTGGGTAGAATAGATATCGGCATATATCCTGGCAAGTACCTGTCCTTTCTTCACGCTATCGCCTTCGTTCACATTGAGTTCTACGATCTCACCACTGATATCCGGACTCACTTTCACTTCCACTTCGGGATACACTTTGCCACTGGCATTCACCGTTTCAATAATGGTGCGTGTACTTACTTTTTCAGACGATACTTTGATCCCTTCATCTTTGCCAATGATACCGGCTTTCTTCATGCCCACGAAGGCAGCAATGACGGCTACCAATATGATGATGGTCCAGATCAGTTTCTTGTTCATATGCTCAGGTGTTTCGGTTGTTTTGATATTATAATTTCAAGCCTACGCCTTTATAAAATTCCAGCAATTTCATTTTGAACACATAATCGTACTGGTTGCTCAGTTGCTGCAATTTGGCTTTCAGCAGGTTGTTCTGGTTGGTCAGCAGATCAATCGAGCTCAGCAAACCCACTTCATAACGTTTCAGCGCAAAATCATAGGCTTTTTGCGCGCTGGTAACTGTTTTCTGCCCCGCATTGAATTTTTGCAAAGCAGCCGTAGCGTTGGTGTACGCTGTATAAATATCCTGTTTCAGTTTCAGGTCGCTCTGGCTTCTTTGCAGTTCTGCATTCTGGAGGTTCAGTTTGGATTGCTGGTAAGCAATGCGGTTTTGTCCATTGCTGAAGATGGGTATCGAAATACTCATGCCAACGTTTTGTCCAAAGTTGTTGTCGAGCTGTTTGCCCCATCCCTGCCATATATCTCCAAAGCTGCGGGTGCCTTGTGAAAATTTATATATCGGGTTTTGCAGGTAATAGTTTACATTATTTACTGTTACAATAGGCTCTGCTCCTGTAATGGGTGTATATCCCAGGAAAGTAGCGCCGTTGATATATTTGAAAGAGTTTGAAAAGTTGGTAGACAGGTTGAAGCCCAGGTTGATGGTGGGATAAAAACCGCCTCTGGCTGCTGAGATGTTTTTCTGTGCGGCTTTTATTCTCAGCGCATTTCCTTTCTGCAAGGGCTGGTTCGCAAGTGCCAATTGGAATACTGCCTGTGGCTGCATATCGGCAAAGGATTCTAATGGGATTTTATCTACCGGCGGGGTTTCAACACCAAAGATCACATCGGGGTCAAGGCCTAGTAATCCACGCAGGCTGATGAGGTTTTGTTCATAGGAAGTTTTGGCTGCTATATAATTGCTGCTGTCTGTTGACAACTGTGCTTCAATTTCTGCGAGGTTCAACTCCGGCAACATCCCTGCATCTACTTTCTTCCTGGTCATTTCGAATTGAGCATTGGTCTGGCTGATCTGCACCTCGCTGATATTGATCTGCTCTTTGGCTGCCAGCACCTGCAAATAATAAGTGCATACATTCAATGCTACGTCATTGGCGGCTTTGGCAACATCGGTCAATGCAGCCTGGGCGCTGAATGCCGAAGCCTGCATGGTGTTCCGCAGCCTTCCGTTGTTGTATAATTGTATACCTCCGTTCACACCAAAGTTCTGGTACAGGAACTGTGTAGTGGCAAAACCATTGGTGGTGGGGTCGATCGAACGTCCAAAACGAACACCTGTAGAAGTATTACCTGATACGCCGGGATAAAGGTTTAATTTTGATTGTTTCAGTTGTAATGCACTGATCCTTGCCTGGATATCGGCCTGCTTAACAGAAATATTATTGGCCATTGCATAATCCACACACTGACGCAGGTTCCAGTGATCAGAACCATTCTGCGCATTTGCCTGCAAGAATGTTACACCACAAAGAAGGATGATCAGTTTTTTCATATCTAACAAAAATAACAGTTTCCCATCCACACCCATAATTTTTAGACAAGCGGAAAAGAGGCCTGCAAACCGCAGTAAAAAATGTTATGAAAGGTGCGAAATGGCTTTAAAAGCCGCTTCCAGATCGGCCAAAAGGTAATCGTCTTCTTCCAATCCTACATACAACCGCAGGCTCCTGTGCTCAGGGTCTGCTGCATTAAAATCGGCCGGCTGCATGCCTGCGCATTTGGGTATGATCAGCGATTCATAACCACCCCAGCTCACAGCCATAAGAATGTGTTGCAGCGATTCACAAAAAACCTCGATGGTTTCCCGTTTATCGGTTTTGATGAAAAAAGTAAAGAGGCCACAGGCGCCCTTCATTTGTTTTTTTGCCAGCTCGTACTGCGGAAAATCAGGGTCGAGCGGGAACAATACTTTTTCTACCCGCGGATGTTTTTTTAGGAAATCCACTACCTGCTGTGTAGTCCGGCTGATGCGCTCCAACCTCGCCGGCAAAGTACGTAGTCCCCGGATCAACAGCCAGGCGTTGAAAGGTTGTATACCCGACCCCACCGTCATGTATTCACTGTTGAATATTTTTTCCATCTTTTCTTTGCTGCCGCTGAGCACACCGGCTACCACATCGCTATGCCCTCCGATGTATTTAGTGGCGGACTGCAACACCAGGTCAATACCCAACGCAATCGGCTTTTGGTACAATGGCGAACAATAACTGTTATCACAGATGGTAACAATGTTGTGCTTTTTTGCGAGCGCTGCAACGGCCGCCAGGTCCTGCAATTCGAACAACCAACTGTTGGGCGATTCGAGGTAAATGAGGGTGGTATTGGATTGTATGGCTGCTTCGAAATGTGCTGTATCGGTACCATCTACATAAGTAACTGTTACCTGGAAGCGGGGCAGGATCACATCGAACATCCGTTGAGCCCATGAATAGGGTTTCTTTACACTAACAATATGATCACCGCTTTTTACCTGTGACAATACTGCGGCGAAGATCGCTGCGGCCCCGCTGTTGAATACCAAACAATCTTCAGCGCCATCAAGCGCTGCCAGTTTCTTGCGCAATATTTCTACTGTAGGATTCAGTCCGCGGCTGTACAACCAGGTACTGTATTCATCTTCAAATGCACGGCGCATATCGGCCACTTTGCGGAATGCAAAATTGCTGGTCTGCACGATCGGTGGCGCTATCGCGCGGAAGTATTCGTCGCGGTCTTCGCCCAGTTCATTCAGTATATACGACAGATCTATCATTGTCTTTCCGTTTAAATCTGTGTGTAATGAAATAGATCAGCATAAAAGCTGCGAGTACCAGTGCACCTACCAATGCGATGTCTGGCGTTTGCAAAGCGATACTGATGCCCACAAATAAGTAAGCCGACATGAAAATGAGTGGCATCAACGGGTATAATTTCATCTTGTAAATGCCTGTACCATCCAGTTCACGCGTGCGTTTGCGCAACACAAATATGGTAGCGCTCGACGCCACCATGCCAAAGCAATCGAGAAAAATGGAGAAGTTCAGTATTTTCTCAAAGGTTTGCGCAAAGAACAGGATCACAATACAGGTGGCCGAAAATGCTGTCAGCGATGCGGTAAACACACCGTTCTTGTCATTTGTTCTGGCAAAGAGTTTGGGCAATGTGCCTTCCGTGCTCATTGCATACATCACCCTGGGATTACTAAGCAACAACGCATTTACATAAGCCAGTACCCCAAAGAAAAGCAGGAAAGAAAATATATCAGCGCCTTTGTTGCCGAACGTTTTTTCCATCACCACATAAGCAATTTCTCTTTCGCCTTTCATGTTGTTGAAGCCGATGATATGATAATAACTCAGGTTCACCAACAGGTATAATGCAATGATGATGGCAATGCCAATGAAAATACCCCTTGGAATATTCCTGGCCGGCCGGCTTACTTCACTGCCAAAATTGATGGTCTGCTGATAACCTCCATAAGTAAATGAAACAGCAATCAGGCTCACACCCAGGCTTTGTATCCAACTCATAGAAGAAGCAGGAGCAACATTCGTGGTTACCGCCTGCGGCTGGTGTGGAAAAAACAAAGCAAGGATCAGCACTACGATCATGCTTATTTTAATGAGCATGAGTACATTTTGCGTACGGGAACTCATCTTTAGTCCTGCCAGGTTGATCAGGTAAAAAATGATGATAGCCCCGCAGCTAATCAGGGCTTTGTCTACATCGGTCCAGGCTACCTGCGGGAACAGCTTGGCAATGTAGCCGCTGCCTATTAATGCTACACCACTCAGGCTGGCAGCATTACTGATAAGGATGATGCAGTTGATGGCAAAAGCGATGCTGGGGTGATAAGCATAAGAAAACACTTTATAATATCCGCCGGTAATAGGATAGCGACTCCCGATTTCAGCATAAGTAAGTGCTCCGCAGAGTGCAAAAAATCCACCCAATATCCAGGCTGTAAAATAAACCGACGGCTCAATGGCATCTTTGGCGCTGGTAGCAGCCGTTCTGAAAATTCCCATCCCGATAACGAGTCCTACCACAATCATGGTAAAGCTGAAAAGATTCAATTGCTGTTTTCCCTGCATGGCGCCAGTTTTAGTTCAGTTAGCTTTAAATGTAAGCAATAAATCGTTCTTGGTCTGAAAATCGATGCACTCAGCGATTTACTGTTGCACAAATATTCCCGTTATCAGATTCGTCTTAACATCATATTCAAAAAGAAAATTCATATCAACCGGTCCAGTTTTGCCTATGAGAGACACGAATACCTGGCCTGCAAATTGTTTATTTGCCCATGAGCGAGGAAACATCTTGGCAACAGAGCCAATGTTATTTCCCACTTTTATCGAACCACCATTCATTAATTGAAAACAGTAACCAGGCGAAGTAATACTCATGGCTTGCAATTCATCTTTCATATACCAGGCTTCCATGCCTTTATATGTATAGTGCGTCATGCTGTCCTCATCCATTTCTGAATATTCTACGGACACCTTTACCGGTGTTCCAAACTTTCGTAAAAAATCTTTGACTCCCAACAATATAGTATTGACATGTGAAGCCGTTTTTCCTGTTACAGTCAAATCAAACTGATGGATATATAAATCATTGATTGAATCACTTGCATTAGCCTGGCCTTTGGCAATAAAAGCAGAAACCGCAGTTATTGCAGTAATCATCACAGTTGCTAAAATAATTTCCCTTCTCATAGACATTATTAAAACCGATGTTGGCTAATACAATACCAAGTATAGCATTAATCAAATTTAAATATATTTAATTGGTTAGTCTTTTGCTATAGGAAATTGAATATATCCTGATTACATTTGCACCGTAGTTGGTCCCCGAAGGGTCGGGGTTAAAAGGGAAGTCCGGTGCAAATCCGGCGCTATCCCCGTAGCTGTAAGCGCTATTCAACTGCTGATACTTCTGCCACTGTTCGTAAGAATGGGAAGGCCATCAGCGGAGCGCAAGCCAGAAGACCTGCCAGCAATGGGTTTCATTCAAGGCTTTCGGGTGAAAGGCATGGAATGTAAATGCTGTCTGCAGCAGCAATTTATATTTCTTCTTTTTTCAATTTTCCTGAAAGCTCATTGTTCAAATTAAAACAAACAAACAATGAGCAAAACATTAACGCTCTCATGCATGCTTACTGCTTCCCTGCTGGCAGGACAAACAGCATTTTCACAGCAGGATTCTATCCGAACGGGACAACTCGATGAAGTGGTGGTTACCGCCAACAGGGTTAGTCTCAAACAATCTCAGACCGGCAAGATCGTAACGGTCATAGACCAAAAAATGATTGCCAATAACCAGGGCAGAACACTTGCCGAATTACTCAATACCCAGGCAAGCTTTTTCATCAACGGATCGAACAATACGCTGGGAACTAACCAGGACCTGTATTTCAGGGGTGCCGGTGTAGGCAGTATGTTGATCGTAATAGATGGCACGCCGGTATACGATCCTTCGCTGAGCAGCAACTCTTTTGATCTGAATAATATTGCGCTGGACCAGGTGGAAAGGATCGAGATCCTCAAAGGCGGGCAAAGCACCCTCTGGGGCAGCGATGCCGTAGCCGGTGTGATACAGATCTTCATGAAAAAAGGGACCGGTAAAAAAGCCAATGTCAATGCTTCCGCTGCCTATGGCACTTACAACACATTCCGCGCAGGAACAGGTTTGAGCGGACGGCTGGATAAGCTCGGTTACAATGTACAGTACAGCTACGTTAAAAGCGATGGGATGGCTGCTGCCTATGACAGCACAGGCACACAGGGTTTCAAGAAAGATGGATTTGAGCAGACCAATCTGCTTGCCGAACTCAATTACCAGTTCAGCAACCGCTTATCGGCAAGGGCTTTTGGCAATTTCGGCGTTTATAGAACCGATTTGCCCGGCGGCGCCTTCACCGATGAAAAGGATTATACCGCTAAAAATAACCACCAGTTGAGTGGATTCTCGTTGCAATACCACGATAACAACGGATTCAGCTGGAACCTGATGGGCAGTTACCAGCAGGCCAAAAGGTTGTTCGTGAACGACAGTACTTACACTGCCGCTTATACCAAGTATTATTCCGGTAATTATATTGGCAACTCTTACGTGCTGGAGACCAACGGCAACAAAAAATTCAATACACATCTGCAATGGGTGGGCGGCATCCAGTATACACGTCAGAATACAACCCAATCATCCCTGTACATCAGCACGGGTGTTCCCGCTTACCAGTCTTCCTCGGCATTGGGTAAAGACAGCACGTATACCAGCCAGTTTTCGGCATATAGTTCATTATTGCTCACAGATCTTAGTGGCTTCAATTTTGAAGCGGGTGGTCGCATCAACCATCATTCCATCTATGGCAACAACGCTACTTATACTATTAACCCGTCTTATAATATTGATGAGAACACCAAATTGTTTGTAAACATTTCTTCTGCTTACAAAGTGCCTTCTCTCTACCAGTTATACAGTGAATATGGCAACAAAGGACTGAAACCGGAAAGCAGCACTACTTATGAAATAGGTGTGCAAACACAAAGCAATAACAAAAGACAGCGCTTGCGCTTTGCGGCATTCAAAAGAGATATACATAACCTCATCATCTTTTATACCAACCCGGTAACCTATGCCGGTCAGTATATCAATCGCAATGAGCAGCACGATTATGGCTTTGAAGTAGAAAGCAATACTTTATTGGCTTCTTTTGGTAGCTGGAGCAATAACCTCAGCTTTATCGACGGGCAGGGTGTTGAAAACGGTACAAAAACAGACAACCTGTACCGCCGTCCCAAGTTCGTGTTCAATAGCAGCCTCAGCCTGCAGCCTTTTGCCGCACTCACAGTTATTCCTTCATTCAAATATGTAGGCGCCCGGTTAAAAGGGCCTTATGATGCGGGTCCGGCTGAACAACCACATTATTATACCATCGATTGCTATGCGGGATATGCTTTGTCCGGAAAAATTAAAGTATTTTTGGACTTCCATAACATCACCGATCAGCAGTATTTCGATGTTGTTGGTTACAACAGCAAACGATTCAATATGATGGCCGGTTTCAGTGTTAAACTATAATAACTAACATCAAATCAACCGATATGTCGCTCAACAAAATCAATCCGCGCGTTTCTTTGCTTTTAGTGTTCATTGCCCTGACGGCTGGCTTACGCGTTTTTTCTGCTACCTCAGCAGGAACACAAGCTGCTCTCAACAACTTCACGCCTATTGGAGCCATGGCTCTTTTTGGGGGCGCTTACTTTCATACCAAATGGAAGGGGTATTTCTTTCCGCTGCTGGCGTTGTTTTTGAGTGATGTGATCATGATGAAGTTTGTATATGGAGGAACCGGATTGAGTAATGGTTTGTTGTACAACGGGTGGTACTGGACTTATGGTGCTTTTGCGTTGATGGTGCTGATCGGATCGCTGATCAAAAATGTAAGTTTTAAAACGGTGATTGCCGGAGCCGTAGGCGCTGCATTGATGCACTGGATCGTTACCGATTGTGGTGTATGGCTCAGCGGTGGTACCGATATCACTACAGGCCTTCCCTATACACGCGACTGGAACGGATTGGTGAAATGTCATATACTGGCCATTCCTTTCATGAAAAATATGCTCATCGGGAACCTGATCTATGGCGCTGTACTCTTTGGAGGTTTTGAATACCTGCAAAAAAGATATCCGGCATTATTATCCATGCAATAAGTTGTTGCAAAAGCCTTCCGTTCGGAAGGCTTTTGTTTTTTATCCTGATCAAAAAGAGTTATGGTTGCATTATCCTTTCTTCCGGCAGCTACCCGCATGATCTATGATATGGGATTGCAGGAGTTGCTGCATGGCGTTACGTTTGAGTGCTTTCCTCCTGCCCTTGCAGAGAAGCCCAAGGTAGTGCGCTGCTTACTCGAAGGCCATCATTATTCAAGCCTGGAGATCGACCGTATCTTTTCTGCATCCAAAGCACAGGGCAAAAGCCTCTACTATGTAGATGAGCCGCTCTTGCAGGAGCTGAAGCCTAATCTGATCTTCACGCAGGATGTGTGCGATGTATGCCAAATAGATACCACCTGCACTCATGCAGCTGTTGCAAAGCTGGATCACCAGCCGTTACTTGTTCCCCTTACGCCGCAAAACCTCGATGATGTATATCACACCGCCGTTGTCATTGCAACAGCTTTGGGGAAAGAAGAAGCGGCTTACGAATACCTCGCATCACTTAAAAAAAGGACCGATGGCATACTCGATACTTTGCGGGCCCATCGCATGCCTTTGAAACGCGTTATGCTTTTTGAATGGATCGACCCCATTTACAATTGCGGACACTGGATACCTTACCAGGTAGCGCAGGCAGGCGGCATCGATATGCTGAGCAACCCTTCGGGCGATTCCATCGTTACACAATGGGAAAGGATCGTGAAATACGATCCGGAGGTGCTGGTGATTGCACCCTGTGGCTTTGAAGTAACACGTGCCAAAGAAGAGTTGCACCTGCTTACCCAAAAACCGGAATGGGCTTCTTTGCAGGCAGTTCAGCACCGGCAGGTTTTCCTGGTCGATTTTGACCTTTTTACGCAGCCCAGTGCCAGCACGCTCACAGATGGTATTGAATTACTGGCTGCATTGTTCCATCCTGCATTGTTCAAAATACCCGCTCATTTAACACACAAATACCTTTCCTTATACGGAGAGAAAATAATGGCATCATGATCATTTTTGTAACCGGCGGCGCCCGAAGCGGTAAAAGTCGCTATGCACAGGAACTGGCGCTTTCTATGAGTAATAACCCGGTATACGTGGCAACAGCAAAAGATTGGGGAGGTGATTTCAGCGACCGCATCAAAAGACACCAGGGCGACAGGGGCCCGGAGTGGACCAGCTATGAAGCGCAAAAAGAAGTGAGTGCTTTGCCCATCGGTGAATGTGTATCGGTGATCGATTGCGTAACACTTTGGCTGACCAATTTCTTCATCGATTTTAAAAATGACATCGACCAATCACTCATTGCTTTCAAAAAAGAAATTGATGCGCTGGACAAAATGAATGGCACTTTCATTATCGTGAGCAATGAAATTGGCATGGGTGTTCATGCCGAAACTGAAATAGGCCGGAAATTCACAGACCTGCAGGGTTGGGCCAATCAATATGCTGCGGCCAAAGCTGCCCGGGTAGTATTACTGGTAAGCGGCATTCCTCTTACTATTAAGGTATAGATCGTATGCAGTTTAATATCACAGATACCGAAATACTGAGAAACATCATCCTCCACCGCAGGGATGTAAGGGGAAACCGCTTCTTGTCAACTCCTGTTTCAACTACTGTAATGGATCAGCTATTGTTTGCATTTGAACATGCACCATCTGTAGGATATTCCCAGCCATGGCAATTGATAGTTATCGAAAAAGAAACTACTAAACAGGCCGTTAAGAATATTTTCATTGAGTCGAATGATCATGAGCGTGTTCGTTTTGATAGCGACAAAGCAAGTCAGTACCAGCGTTTGAAGCTGGAAGGGATCGTAGAAGCACCTATTAACATAGCTGTCTTCTATACGCCACCTGAGCAACCGGTATTAGGACAGACAATGATGCCAGAGGCAGGCTTGTATAGCGTTGTTTGCGGCATCCAGAATATGTGGTTAATGGCCCGGTCACTGAATGTTGGAATGGGATGGGTAAGCATACTGGAACCGGAAAAGATAAAAGAAGTACTGCATGTTCCATCACACCTGCAACTGGTAGCGTATTTATGTATTGGCTATGTGAGCAAGTTCGACGAATTACCCGAATTGGAACTATTAGGGTGGGAACGCAGGAAAGATCAAACTGAATTCATCCATCACGAAACATTCAAGCAACCTTAATATGCTACCTTATCGATCTTATTTTAATTGGAGTGGAGGAAAAGACAGTGCGTTGGCGCTTCACTACGCATTGCAGCAACCTGCCTATAGCATAGAAAGGCTGATAACCAGCGTAAACAGCACTTATAACCGTATTTCCATGCACGGAGTGAGGGCAGAACTGCTAGAGCAACAAGCCGGCGCCTTGGGTATACCGCTACAGCAGTTACGGATGTCAGACCAGCCTACGATGACAGAATATAACCAGGCTATGGCTGCATTAACTGCTTCATTGTATAAAGAAGGATTTACCCATTCTGTTTTCGGCGATATTTTCCTGGAAGATCTGCGTAAATATCGCGAAGAACGGCTTGCAGAGCAACATATAAGTGCGTATTTCCCGATATGGAAAAGAGATACTACTGAGCTGATACATGAATTCATTGACCTCGGCTTTAAAACCATAACCGTTTGTGTTAAATCGGAACTGCTGGATCAAAGCTTTGTGGGCCGTGTTATTGACAAAGACTTCCTGAAAGATCTTCCTTCCAATGTAGATCCTTGTGGCGAGAATGGCGAGTTTCACACATTCGTTTTCGATGGTCCCATATTCAAACAACCCATTCCATTTACACTGGGCGAAAAAGTATTCAGGGAATACCAGGCGCCAAAGGACCAGGATGATAATTGTTTTACTGGCAAAGCCAAACGGCCTGCATCTATGGGATTCTGGTTCTATGATCTTTTACCCGTTTAATTTCATTCATCATGTTACAAGAACAACTGCAACAGGCCATCAACAATAAAACCAAACCATTGGGCGCACTGGGTGTGCTTGAAACGATCGCATTACAAACAGGCATGATCCAGGGAACGCTTCGCCCTGTCATCCGTCATCCGCATATTGTTGTCTTTGCAGGTGATCATGGCATCGCCGCAACCGGACTCGTCAACCCTTATCCACAGGCTGTAACGGCACAGATGGTGTTGAACTTTTTGCACGGAGGCGCCGCTATCAATGTTTTTACCAGGCAACATCACATTGAGTTGATAGTAGTGGATGCCGGCGTGAACCACGATTTTACCCAATTGCCCGATCATCCTCATTTCATTCATGCGAAGATTGCGCAAGGCACGCACAATTATCTCGAAGCGCCAGCCATGAGCCGCGAGCAGGCAAATGCAGCCATTGCAAAAGGAAAAGAAATTGTACACCAGCTGGCCACCAAAGGATGCAATTGTATTGGCTTCGGTGAAATGGGTATTGGCAATACTTCCTCAGCCTCGCTGATCATGAATGCGTTGACAGGTTTATCTATTGAAGCCTGCACGGGGCGTGGAACCGGCGCATCGGATGAACAATTGCAAACAAAGATCCGTACGCTGGAAACAGTTGCACAAAAGCATCACCTGAAAGCTTATGACAAAGATGCCATTGACCTCTTATCGAAAGTGGGTGGTTTTGAAATTGCCATGATGGTCGGCGCGTATTTGCAGGCTGCCGAAGAAAAAATGGTGATATTGGTAGATGGATTCATTGCAACTGCTGCTCTTCTCATTGCAAAAGAACTGGACCCTGTTGTATTGGATCATTGCATTTTTGCACATCACAGTGGTGAGCAGGGACATGAGAAAATGTTGCAACACCTGGAAGCCAGGCCCCTATTGCAGTTGGGCATGCGGCTGGGCGAAGGAACGGGCGCGGCCCTGGCTATTCCACTGGTGCAAAGCGCCGTTAATTTTCTTTGTGAAATGGCCAGCTTTGAAAGCGCAGGAGTAGAAAAAAAGAGTAGAGACTAACCAATATGGAGCAAACGCAAAACAAATCCGGATTGAAACATCAATGGCATGTTTTTCTTACTGCCGTGATGTTCCTTACGCGCATACCTGTTCCGCATAATATTGACCATAGCAGCGGGATGCTACAGAAAGCTGCCAGGTATTTTACCTGGGTAGGACTCGTTGTGGGTGTTATAGGCGGCGGGGTATTTTTTCTGTTGAATAAATATTTACCCGGTTCTCTTTCCATTGCTTTTTCGATGCTGGCGACTATTTTGGCTACCGGCGCTTTTCATGAAGACGGTTTTGCCGATTGCTGCGATGCTTTTGGAGGAGGATGGACTAAAGAAAAGATATTATTGATCATGAAAGATAGCCGCCTGGGTACTTACGGCGTAGTAGGATTACTGGGTGTGCTTGGTTTTAAGTTTTTGTTGCTTTCTTCTCTTATCGTGCTTTGCGATCCCTTGCATTTAGCATTACTGATAATAGCGGCACACAGTACCAGTAGGCTCATGGCCATTGGCATTATGCAATCTTATTCGTATGTACAGGATACCGATACCAGCAAAAGCAAACCAATTGCGAGCCGCAAGCTCACAACGCTTGAATTATTGATAGCGGTATCGGGCGCTTTATTGCCTATGTTGCTGCTAAAGCCTGCGCTCTGGCTGGTATTATTACCCATGGGCATTGCATGCTGGTGGGCCGGGCGGTATTTCCATAAATGGATCGGCGGCTATACCGGCGATTGCCTCGGCGCCACACAACAATTAACGGAACTGGTGTTTTATTTATCGGTATTTTTCATTATCCGTTAATTTGCACGATTATGGATATATACCTCATCCGGCATACGACTCCTGCCATTGCCAAAGGCATCTGTTACGGGCAAACAGATCTCGATGTAACCGACAGTTTCCCGGAAGAAATGTTGCGCACCAAAGCCCATTTACCACAGTCAGTGAGCACTGTCTTCAGCAGCCCGCTGCAACGTTGCAGGAAATTGGCGGAAGCCCTTTTCCCACAGCATCCTATTCATTTTCACGATCATTTGAAAGAATTGGATTGCGGCACCTGGGAAATGCAGCCCTGGGATGATATTCCTAAAGAAGAGATCGATCCCTGGATGAAAGATTTTGTGCATGTAGCAGTACCCAATGGTGAAAGTTATACCAGGATGCACAAACGTGTGGTCGATTGTTTTGAACAAATACAACAGCTTCCGGGTCCTGCTGTGATCGTAGCCCATGGCGGCGTGCTTCGCAGCATCCTCTCGCATATTACCAATACACCATTGAAAGAATCATTCGACGCTTTTACACTGCATTATGGTTGTGTGGTCAGGCTCCATAAAAATGGGTCGGGCTTTGCGCATGAAGTACTGTATAACCATTCCCTGGAAGGAAAAGAATGGCACAGACCAAGTAAAAATTGATCGTCATCCCGAGCGTCTTTGCAACGTCATCCCGAGCGAAGCCGAGGGATCTGTCTGAATGTGAAGCAGCCCCTTCGACTCACTTCGTTCGCTCAGGGTGACGATCAATAAAATATCTTTTTTATCTTTAGTCAAACCGCACCCGATGTCTCTCAGCTTCGATCAACTCCTTACTGTTACTTTCACCTTGTTTGCCGTGATTGATATTGTGGGGTCGATCCCGTTGCTCATTGCCCTGAAAGAGAAAATGGGCGGCATCAAAACAACACAGGCAACGCTTGTTTCAGGATTACTGATGATCGGGTTTCTGTTTGTGGGAGAACCATTTTTGAAAACATTGGGACTGGATGTACGTTCTTTTGCGGTGGGTGGTTCGGTAGTGATTTTTTTATTGGGGTTGGAAATGGTACTCGGACATGAGATCTTCAAAGGCGATAAAGATACCAATGCCGGAAGTGTGGTTCCCATTGCTTTCCCTATCATTGCCGGTAGCGGCACGCTTACTACCATCATGTCGCTTAAAGCGAACTTCGAAACTGTTTATATTTTATCAGGCATCCTCATCAATCTCCTGGTAGTGTACCTTGTTTTACATTCTTTGAAATTCATCGAACGTATCCTGGGTCCCGCCGGTTTACTGGCTATCCGTAAATTCTTTGGCGTGATCCTGCTGGCCATTGCAGTAAAAATATTCAGCAGCAATATTGCTGCATTTGGGAAATGAACCGTTTTACCATTACCATATCAACTTATTATACCAGGGCCTTTCAGTGGTGCCGGGCACGAACAGAGTTGTTGTTTTGGGTGATGGCATTGCTGCTGTTGTTTTTTTTGCCGGAAGGTGGTACCGGTATTTCGCTTTGCCCTTTCAAATGGATCGGTTTCAAGTATTGTCCGGGTTGCGGCATCGGCCATGCGATCCATCATGCCCTGCACCTGAACCTGCGCGATTCCTTTTCCAGTCACCCAATGGGAATACCCGCAGTAATTATTATATTTATCCGTATTAAACAATTGCTCTATCCTACAAACCAAACAAATGAAACCCAGTCTTATTACCATGATCCCCGCCCTTGAAGGCGAAGAATTGGTTCACCTGCAAAGCATCACCCGTGAATTGAGCGATGAACAACTGCAAAGTTTTATCGCTGTATACAATGGCAAACGCCGTAAAACCGACGATATCCTGATAGGTTGCATATTAGGCTTCGTATGTGTAGGCGGTATACAACGTTTCATGGTAAAACAAAACGGTATGGGTTTATTGTATCTGTTCACAGGAGGCTTATGCCTGATAGGCACGATTGTTGATCTTGTGAATCATAAGAAACTCACTTTTGAATACAACCAGCAAATGGCGAGAGAATCCCTGGCGATGGTACATTCTTATTGATTGCCTTATTGTTAAAACAATGATGATCCTTTTGATAAATGCTTTGAAAGGAGTAATTTAACAGGAAAACCCACTAATATGAAAGCGTTTTTGTTAAGTATTTGTTTAGCATTTGTACTTGTTGGTTTCGCACAGCAGAAACCTGCAACCACTGCAACCACTGCATCTGCTGCTCCTGCCACTGCAGAGAAAGCAAAGCACGTACAGAATCCCGCTGCATGGGCCTGTCCGAAGTGTTATGCCATTACCAAGGATGGCGGTCAGTGTGCCAGCTGTAAGACAGACAAAGTGCAATTGGGTACTTATTATTGTACCCATTGCATGAAAGGTACCGGAGCCAAAGCAGGTAAATGTCCTGCCTGCGGCATGGCTACCACACAAATGACCCGCAAGCTCTGTGCAGAGCATACAAAAGGCACGGCCATGAAAAAAGCAGCCTGATCGAATGATCGCCCAATAAAAAGCCCGCCTTCGCTAAAGCCACGGCGGGCTTTTTATTGGCTACCTTTGCGCGAATCGTCTCAATATGAACTGGATCATTTTAATCATTGCCGGATTATTCGAAGTGGGTTTCGCGTCCTGCCTGGGTAAAGCCAGGAGCAGCAGTGGCACCACCGCTACCCTTTGGTATGCAGGTTTCCTGGTCTGCCTCACCATCAGCATGTACCTGCTCATGAAAGCCACGCAGAGTTTGCCACTTGGCACTGCTTATGCAGTATGGACAGGCATCGGTGCAGTAGGAACCGTATTGGTAGGTGTTCTTTTCTTTAAAGAACCTGCCAACTTCTGGCGCATATTTTTTCTCATTACGCTGATCGGGTCAATTGTAGGTTTGAAAGCAGTATCGCAGCATTAAAAATCTGGCCAAAGCTAGATATGGAAATTGCGCCAACATGAATTATTGGTAAATTACCTTGATTTTTTCAAAAAAGATTATTACACACTTTCTGTATGAAGATTGCTGGCTTTATTCTGTCATTACTGATAAGTGCCGCTTGTATGGCGCAACTACCTATACTCGAATCGAAAGTTTATACCTGGGATAAATGCAATGCCGTGATAAAAAAGGCTT
This sequence comes from Asinibacterium sp. OR53, assembly GCF_000515315.1. Lineage (NCBI taxonomy): Bacteria > Pseudomonadati > Bacteroidota > Chitinophagia > Chitinophagales > Chitinophagaceae > Asinibacterium > Asinibacterium sp. OR53. The sequence goes on along the minus strand of NZ_KI911562.1, from coordinate 1,358,572 downwards.
CAGGAATGGAGAAGCTCATCTTCAATGGTAATGGCGGTAAGTTATCTCTCCATAGTATGAAGGGTATCATTCTTTACAAAGGGAAGAAATTGAATTATCCGTCAGACAATAATGGCCCTGAACGGTTCTTCATCATCAAAAAGGGACCCGTTTCCGTGCAGCTGTCAGGGATAGAATATACCATCGACAAGGGTTCGGTGATTGTATTATTACCGGGTGATGCACTAACAATCCTCAACAGTAATAATACCAATGCAGAACTCTATGAAATGACATACCATTCGATCGCTGCTCCTGATGCAGAAAGAGGCAGAAAAGCCGGAACCTCATTTGTGATGAACTGGAACGATATGGTCTTCAAACCCCATGATAAGGGTGGGGTACGTCAATTATTCGATAGGTCAACAACGATGCTCAATCGCTTTGATATTCATGTTACCCAACTGAACAAAGGGTTTAAAAGTCATGAGCCACATACACATGCCAATGAAGAGATCATTCTTATGCTGGAAGGAAACGCAGAAATGCAGATTGGAAACGAACACCAGAAAGCCAACCCTGGTGATGTAGTATTACTGAACTCAATGGTATTACACAACCTCACCAATATAGGAACAACGCCCTGCCTGTATTTTGCCATCCAGTGGAACTAATGCCATATCCGAATGAATTAACGCGTTGATTATCAATATATATTGAAGTATATCTGTGGCCACGCCAGGAATCGAACCTGGATCTGGAGCTTCGGAAACTCTTATACTATCCATTGTACTACGAGGCCTATGAGAAATGATACCCGGAAACGGCGCAAAAATAGGGGAAAGCCCTTAAAACCTCAGATTTCATTCCTGTGATCCCACCAATTGCGTATCTGTGGAAATGCGATATGGAACCACGTGGTAAATCGGGCCGGATCTTCTTTCAGTAACTGCGCTACCTGCGGAAAAGATTGGGAAATATAGCTTTCTACCTCCTGGGGGTTCGGGCTTATCGGGCCATCGTAATAACCCACGAATACATGATCAAATTCATGTTCGCTGAGTCCGTTCACGAATTCTGTTTTATAAATAAAAGTAAATGCTTTTTCCAGTGGAACATCAAAGCCCATTTCTTCTTTCAATCGCCGCGTGGCTGCCTGCAAAGTATCTTCACCCGGACGCGGGTGGCTGCAACAAGTATTCGTCCAGAGTCCGCCACTGTGGTATTTGTTGATAGATCGCTGCTGCAACAACAATTCGCCACGACTGTTAAAAATGAAAACACTGAATGCCCTGTGTAACAACGCCTTTTTATGTGCTTCTATTTTTTCCATCACACCCAACTCAATATCCTTTTCATCGACCAATATTACTTGTTCCATTCATTAAAATTACAGAAACCCAAGGAGAGTTATCAGTTGTGAATTGTTAGTTCCGAGAAGAAAAACCTGACATCCATCAACTCCTCTTGATCTGTTTCTTCAGCAACTTACGCGCAAAGTGAATGCGGCTTTTAATGGTACCCAGCGGCTCATGGAGTGCTTTTGCGATTTCATTGTAGCGATATCCTTCAAAATATAAAAGAAAAGGATTGCGGAACAATGCAGGGAGTTTGTATATCGCCGCCTGCATTTCTTTCAGGCTGATAGTAGAAAGGGCTTCATTGTAAACAGCATGCGCGCCCTGGTTGAGTAAAAATTCATTGGGAGTATGATCGAATATCGTACGCTGTTTAGCCCTGCGCCGATAATGATTGATGAAGATGTTGCGCATAATGGTGTACAACCACGCTTTGATATTGGTACCCTCATGGTATTTATCCTGGTTGGTTAACGCTTTGCATAAAGTTTCCTGGTAAAGATCACGGGCGTCATCCTGGTCATGAGTCAAGGTAGCGGTGAAAGGCTTCAGGAACTCAGCATTACTCAACAACATCTCGTTAAATTCTACGGTTGACATAACAGATGCGTTTGATTCCTGCCCTAAATTTACGAAATAGTTATTAGCTGGTAGTTGTTAGTTGACAGATACCTAACATTAACATTCCAACAACTAACACCTATCAACTTCCCCTCAGCCTGCGCAAATACTCTCCATAACCGCTTTTGGCATATTTATCAGCCAGTTTCGTCAGTTGTTCCCGGTTGATATATCCCATACGGTAAGCCACTTCTTCTATACAGCCTATTTTCTGGCTCTGCCTTTTTTCTATCACCCGTACAAATTCACAGGCATCGCTTAAAGATTCAAAAGTGCCCGTATCGAGCCAGGCCGTTCCCCGGCTCATAATACCCACTTTCAGCTTTCCCTGTTGCAGGTATTCATTGTTCACCGTAGTGATCTCGTATTCACCCCTCGCCGAAGGTTCAATGCTTTTGGCAATGGATACCACTTCATTATCGTAAAAATACAGGCCTGGCACCGCGTAATTCGATTTAGGTGCCTTGGGTTTTTCTTCTATCGAAATAGCATTTTGTTTTTCGTCGAATTCCACCACGCCATATCGTTCGGGATCGTTCACTTCATAAGCAAAAACAGCAGCGCCGTCTACATCGTTGAAAGACTGCACGAGCTGACTGAACCCGGCACCATAAAAAATATTATCACCCAGTATCAGCGCTACTTTATCATTCCCGATGAACTGCTCCCCGATCACAAAAGCCTGCGCCAGTCCGTTGGGCACCGCCTGGGTAGCGTAAGAAAACCTGCAACCCAACTCCGAGCCGTCTTCCAGCAGCCGCTGGAACTGGGTACTGTCTTCCGGTGTAGTGATGATGAGGATATCCCGGATACCCGCCAGCATCAAGACCGATAAAGGATAATAGATCATCGGCTTGTCATAGATCGGCATCAGTTGTTTGCTGATGCCTTTGGTGATAGGGTACAAACGTGTACCGGATCCTCCTGCGAGAATAATACCCTTCATGGTTTAAAAGTTAAGTTCGTTTGCAATGCTTTTCAAAGTGGGTAGTACCGTATCTTTTTCAGAAAGCAACAACTGCTCCTGCGGCAGCCCCCAGTCGATACCCAGTTCGGGGTCATTGTAAATAATTCCCCCCTCGGCAGCCTTGTTATAATAATTATCGCATTTATAAAAGAAGGTGGCGTTTTCACTCAACACTACAAAGCCGTGTGCAAAACCACGGGGCACATAGAACTGGGTACGGCTCTCGCCAGACAGTTCAACAGCGATGTGCTCACCGTAGGTAGACGATTTTTTACGCAGGTCTACCGCTATATCCAGCACCCTTCCTTCCAGCACCCGCACCAGTTTACTCTGGGCAAATTCGCCATACTGGAAATGCAATCCGCGCAGCACTCCTTTCTGTGAGCGTGACTGGTTATCCTGCACAAAATTCACATCGATCCCCGTTTGTTGCAGGAATGTTTTTTTGTTGAAGCTTTCAAAGAAATAACCCCGCTGATCACCAAACACAGTATCATGTATGATGAAGCAGCCTTCCAGTTTTGTAGGTTCCACTCTCATATCAGCGGTTGCTATACATTGATTCGTAATAATGTTGATAATTGCCGCTGGTAATATGGTTCAGCCATTCTGTATTGGCCAGGTACCAGTCGATCGTTTCGGCCAGCCCCTGTTCAAATGTTACCGATGGCTTCCAGCCTAGCGCTTTGTTAATCTTGCCGGCATCGATGGCATAACGCCGGTCGTGACCGGGACGGTCTTTGACATATGTGATGAGTTGCTCACTAGTGCCGGCACTGCGGCCCAGTCTTTCATCCATCAGTTTACACAAGAGTTTCACCAGGTCGATGTTCTTCCATTCATTGAATCCGCCGATATTATAGGTCTCACCGGTTATACCTTTATGAAACACTGCATCGATGGCTGTTGCATGGTCTTTCACATAAAGCCAGTCGCGCGTATACTGACCATCACCATAAACAGGCAAAGGTTTTCCGTTGATGATATTGTTGATGAACAAGGGTATCAGCTTCTCAGGGAAATGATAAGGCCCATAATTATTGGAGCAATTGGAAACGACGGTTTGCAGGTGATAAGTCTCATGATAAGCCCGCACAAAATGATCGGAAGAAGCTTTGCTGGCCGAATAGGGCGAGCGGGGATCATACGCTGTTTCTTCTGTGAAGAAACCGGTTTCACCCAAGCTGCCGTATACTTCATCAGTAGAAATATGATAGAAGCGGTGTTTGGAATAATCCGCCGCCCATTTTTTGCGGGCTGTATTAAGCAGGTTCACTGTGCCGATGATATTGGTATAGACAAAATCCAGCGGGGAAACAATGGAGCGGTCCACATGCGATTCTGCTGCCAGATGGATCACGTCGGTTATACTATATTCATCGAAAATTTTTTCAAGCGCTTCACTGTCGAGTATATTGGCTTTAACAAACCGGTAATTCGCTTTATTTTCAATGTCTTTCAGGTTCTCTAAATTACCCGCATAAGTAAGGGTATCTAGGTTAATGACCTGGTATTGGGGGTATTGGTTCACGAATAGCCTGACCACATGTGAACCGATGAAACCGGCTCCACCGGTGATCATAATATTTTTGCTCATCTGTACTGCTTTCTTAACGGGCGCAAAATAAGCAAATACCCTGCTTGGCGCCGCATCAGGGCGCTATATTTTCATTTTCCTTTACTATCTTCATCCGGTAATCAACCCGCCTGCCATGAATCAACGTTATTACTCGCTCGATGTATTCCGGGGAGCCACCGTGGCACTCATGATACTGGTCAACAACCCCGGTAGCTGGGCACATATTTATAGCCCGCTTGAGCACGCCACCTGGCATGGTTGTACGCCTACCGACCTGGTATTTCCGTTTTTCCTCTTTGCAGTAGGTAATGCCATGGCATTCGTGATGCCCCGTTTTGAACAGGCTGGTGCGGGTGTTTTCTGGAAGAAAGTGATCAAAAGGACCCTGCTCATATTCCTGATCGGTCTGTTCCTGAACTGGAGTCCCTTTGTGAAGTGGGATGGAGATCATATCGTTTTTAAGAGTTGGGATGCCGTACGCATACTGGGTGTATTGCAAAGGATAGCGCTTTGTTATTTCTTTGCTTCCATTATTGTATTCTACGGAAAAACAAAAGGCGCATTTGTAATAGGTGGCATATTGCTCTTATTGTATTGGTTCATCTGCAACTGGTTGGGCGCTCCCGGCGACCCTTACAGCCTACAGGGCTATTTTGGTACACAGTTCGATAAAAACATCCTGGGCGAAGCACACATGTACAGAGGAGAAGGGCTTGCTTTTGATCCGGAAGGATTGGGCAGCCTCATGGCGCCTGTTGTGCAGGTGATCCTGGGATTTATGGTAGGACAATACATCCAGCAAAAAGGTAAGAGCTATGAAATGCTCAGCAATCTTTTTGTTGCCGGGGTGGTGTTGATCTTTGCCGGCTTCTGTTGGGATATGGTATTCCCCATCAACAAAAAAATATGGACCAGCAGTTATGTACTCTATACAACCGGACTGGCCATGTTAACCATCGGCATACTCATTTACCTCGTTGAATTCAAAGCTGTCAAAGGCGCCTGGAGCCGGTTCTTTGATGTGTTTGGTAAAAATCCCTTGTTCATATTTGTATTGAGTGGATTCCTGCCAAGGGTATTGGCTATGTTCCGTTGGGTAGATCACCTGGATGAAGCCGGTAAAAAAGTATATACTTCTCCCTTCCCCTGGTTTTACAACCATATCTGCAAAGACATTGCTTCAGACCTGCGGGTAGGTTCGCTGGTATATGCGTTGGTAACGATCGCGTTTTATTGGCTGATCGTTTATATGCTGGATAAGCGGAAGATTTACATCAAAGTATAAACAATTGTTTGTGCAGGTTTATTTGCACCATGTTTCAGCTTTCGCAATACTTTCAGGTTTCCCTACGTCAATAAAATGCGCACCGCTGTGGTCGAAACATTGAATGGGGTAATGATCCATCAATGAAAGGTATACGTCTACCATGGAGAATTTTCCTTCCTGTTTCATTACCGGGAAAAGGCCGGTATTGATAATGTGAATACCACTGAATGCTTTCTGCTGCAACAGTGCATAGTCTTTTACAGACTGCAATCCAGCCGGTTTCTCTTCACCACTGTTCACATTGCGCCATCCTCTGAGCCTGCCTGCAGCATCAAATAAAAAATAGCGTGAAGTTGTCCTGTCAGATACTGCCAGTGTAGCAAGAGGTTGTTCCGCTTCGTGCCGGCGTATCATATCATCCAATCGCATATCGGTGAGAATGTCTACATTCATGACTACAAAATCTTTTTCCGCTTCAAAATACCAGGCGGCTTTCTTCAATCCACCACCCGTTTCCAACACAGCATCTGTTTCATCGGAAATAGTGACGCTACTACCCCATCCTTTGTTTTGAGTGATGGCATCAATAATCTGATCTGCAAAATGATGCACATTAACAATCACATCATGGATCCCGAATTGTTGCAGGTATTCAATATTGCGTTGCAGCAGGCTCTTGCCATTTACCAACGCCAATGCTTTGGGATGATGATCGGTCCAGGGTTTGAGCCGGGTACCAAGACCTGCGGCGAATAGCATGGCTTTCATAGTACGCGCGTAATTTATTGTACCCAGTTCAATTGATTGGTATGTGTGAGCACGACTTTTACTTTGTATTTGTTCTTCAGGTGCCGGGCTGTTTGTTCGGCAGCATACACACTGCGGTGTTGCCCGCCTGTGCAACCAAAATTGATCATCAGGTTGCTGAAATCCCGCTTTAAATAGGCTTCTACTGTGATATCCACCAGGTCCCACACGCTGTTCAGGAACTCATTCATCTTGGTGCGTTGCTCCAGGAAATCCTGTACAGATTTGTCTTTCCCGCTTAGCTTTTTATATTCATCGAAGCGGCCGGGATTCAGGATTCCCCGCATATCGAATACAAAACCGCCTCCGTTTTCTGATTCATCGCTAGGTATACCTGTACGGTAACTGAAACTGTTAATATGAATAATCAACGGCGTTTGCTCGTTGGCCTGTGGCGGTTCAAAACGCGCTGTCATTTCATCGGTTACCACCAGTTTCAATACCCGTGTAAACTCAGGCATTACGATGCCAATGCGTTTGTTCTCTATGAAAAATTTCAGGTTGCGAAGTGCCAGTGGAATACTGGCCAGGAAATGTGCCTTTCGTTCGAACAGCCCCCTGAATCCATAAGCACCCATCACCTGCAATAAGCGGATCAATACATATCCGTTGTACTGGCTCACGAAAGTAACACGGTCTACCGGCTGCTCCAGCAATTGATCAATCTGGTCCATATAGTAGTCCAGTAAATCGTCTTTCCATCTTTCGCTCAGCTCTGCTTTGGCCTGCCATAACAAAGAAGCTACATCGTATTGCAGCGCTCCTTTCATTCCGCCCTGGTAATCGATGAAATTCACTTCATCGTTCTTTACAATGATGTTGCGGCTCTGGAAATCGCGGAACATAAAATACTTGTACTCTGTATGCGTAAGATAAGTACTCAATGCTTCGAAGTCATCCAACATGGCCTGTTTATCGTAAGGCAATTGCAGGGTGTCGAGAAAATAATATTTGAAATACAACAGGTCACTTAAGATAGCTTGTTTGCCAAATTCCTTGGCCGTAAGGCTCCAGTCGTAATCCAGTCCCTTGTCGCCCAGTATTTGCATTTTAGCGAGGGCCGACAAACTTTTCTGGAATAATCCGAATGCATAATCACCATGACCGTTCTGTTCCAGTTTATTCAACAATGAATCACGGCCAAGGTCTTCCTGGATATAAAGGGTGTCGTCTTCATTAACGACCAGGATACGGGGAACTGGGAGGCCTGCATCTTTGAAATGCTTGCTGAAATAAATGAATGTCTGCGTTTCCTTTTTATTGAGGTTATAGGTAGCAATAAAACTATCCAGGCCTGCATATATCCTAAAATAAATCCTGTCGCTCCCGCTTTGCGGCAATTTTTCAATGCGATCTGCTTTCCTGCGTTGCAAGATTTCGAAAAGCTCCTCAATGGCCGTAATAACTGCCTCCATAATCTGTATACTTTGGGCGAAAATAGCGGAAATGCCTGATTTGATGGTTCAAACCCTTTCTTATCAAGTATCAGCAACAGGCGAAACTTGTTTCCTGCTGCAATAATAAAGTGGTATGCCCGCGAGCGTGATCAATATACCCAGCAAAGAATTGATCACCGGGGTGTGTCCATTTCGATAATTGGTAATATCGGTATACAAAGTGCTGATGAGGAACAGGCAGGTGAATGCGACAAAAACAAAGGGAACAACCGGGTAGCCCCATACTTTATAGGCACGCGGAACATTTTTCATCTTGTAACGAAGGATGAAAACACCCAGGGCGCTTATACCATAAAAGAACCAACTCACAAAAATGAGCATATCGGTAAGCATGTCGAACGAGCCACTGAAAATGAGCAGGATGGTCCATGCGGCGTTCAAGAGCAAGGCATTGCCCGGCGTTTGATAGCGTGGCTGTACTTTCCCTGCCCATCGGGTTCTTTCAGCCGATGCGCCTGTAGCAAAAGTAACCCGGGCGGTAGCCAGTACATTGGCATTGGTAGTACCCAGTACAAATAACATCACCAACAGAGCGATCAGGGAACCGCCTTTCATACCCCACACAGCAGATGCTGCATCCGAGGCCACAAAAGAGGATTTTGCCAATTGTTGAATGGGCAATACATATACAAAAGCCAGGTTCAGCAATACATATACAACAATGCAGAAAAGCAATCCGGCGAAAAGACTGCGGGGAATGTTCCGTTGTGGTTCTTTGATCTCACCTGCCACGAACGTGATATTGTTCCATCCGTCATAAGCCCAGAAAGCCCCTGCAACCGCAGCCATATACATACCAATAAAATTCCATCCCTGCAGGTTTTGCGGCGTAGTAGTTACCAGGTGCTCCCAGGATCCTTTACCCGAAAACAGGATACCGCCGATAAGTAACACGATGGCTACTGCTTTCAAAGCAGTTAAAAACCGCTGCACCATACTGCCATATCCTACACTGAAATAATTGATCAGGGTTAATACAACAATGATGAACACGGTAAGCAGTTTTACTCCTATCTGCTCCAAAGGAAAAAAGGTTCCTACTCCGGGAATATGCAAGTGATAAGCCTGCTCCGTTGCAAGCGACAACCTGGGTAAGTGAATAAAATAATTGGCATATTGCGAAAACACATAAGCAATAGAAGCATTGCCGGCCGTATTGAATACAGCGAAAGCTGCCCACCCATACAGGAATGCAAAGCGGGGACCATACATTTTTTGAAAGAATACGAACTGGCCACCTGTTTCCGGGAACATCGCTGCTACTTCTGCATTGGACAAAGCCCCGAACAAAGTAACAATACCCGCTACCATCCACACACTCAACAATAACAATGGCGATTGCAACTGGGCAGCCATCAACGCCGGTTTCATGAATATACCCGACCCAATCACTCCGCCTATTACAATAGCAATGGTGGTTCGAAGGGAAAGGGTGCGTTTCAATATGGAAGAGGAAGCGCTAATAAGAATTACTGATTTCTGATTTGATCATTTCTGATTAATTTCATTATTCTCATCAATGAAAGTAAGATAAATCAGAAACGATCAAATCAGAAATCAGCAAATAATTTCCCTTGCTCACCGGGTCTTCTGAACTGCGAACAATCCAGTTCCCAACGCTCTGCATTGAGTTTATACAATTTGTTGTATTTAATGAACTGCTGTCGTACAAGATCAGATATGGGCCCCTCCCCGCGCATGCGCACGCCATAACGGCTGTCGTTCACTTGCCCACCGTGGCCGTTCTCTATCAGGTGCCATACTTTATCGGCACGGTCGGGAAAGTTTTTATACAACCAGTCATGAAAAATGAGTTTGATAGCGCCGTTAAGTCGTATGAAAGTATAAGCACTGAATTTTGCTCCGTTCTGACTGGCAGCCTCCATGATGCGTTGCATTTCATGCTCATTCAAACCAGGTATCATAGGCCCCAGCATTACCCCTGCCCGTACCCCGGTATCACTCAATTCTTTTATTACCCGAAGCCTTTGCTTCGCAGTTGTTGTACGCGGTTCCATGGCACGGCGTAAATCTTCATTGAAGGAGGTGATGCTCACCAATACACTCACCAGTCTTTTGCGTGCCATCTCCTGCAACAGGTCCTTATCACGCAATATGCCGGCATTCTTGGTGATCATGCCTACCGGCTGGTTGAACTCGTTGCATACTTCCAGCAATTGCCGGGTGATCTTATATTTTTTTTCTGCCGGTTGGTAACAATCGGTATTACCACTCAAACTGATGGGCACACATTGCCAGTTCTTGTTCATGAGGAATTTACGCAGCAATTGCGGCGCATTTTTTTTAACGATGATCTTCCGTTCAAAATCCAGTCCCGCACTGTATCCCCAATATTCGTGTGCATTGCGCGCATAACAGTAAATACAACCATGCTCACAGCCCTGGTAAGGATTCATGCTGTAGAACATTCCTACATCGGGACTCTCCACTTTATTCACAATGCCCTTGGCCTGGTCTTCCAGGTATACTGTTGCGATATTGTGCTCCGTCCAGTCATCAATGGCTTCTATATGTTCCCTCACCCTTTCATTTTTTAGGAAACGGTTACGCGGGTTGAACTGCGCGCCCCTGCCTTTTAAATATTGGTCAGGCGATATTGGTTGTTCTTGTTCTTCTTCCATATACAAAATCCCCTCCTTTAAAAAAACAGGTTTGCCTGTTTTGGTTCTACTCTTTTTGTGTTCAGCAACTCGAATCGTTTTACGAGTTCATATTTTTTAGTACCTGTCTCTTTTCTTAACAACAATACGTGTTGGGCCATGAACCGCCCGTTGAAATGGCTGTTACTGAACGCCAGCCATCCTTTCTCGTATTGCCAGGGAAGCAGCTTGCGCGCAACTGTCAGGTGTGGCTCGGTAATGAAATGTGGTTTATGTTCCGCATCGAATTTCAACAAGCGCTGCACCGGGCGCAACGACCGCACCAGTTCCGTAATCTGTGTTTTAGTCTTCACTTCTATATAAATGGTGTGCGTGGGAAAACTGCCAAAATTTTCCAGCTCTACTACAAAAGACGGATTCGCCGTGATGAGGGTATCCAGTCTTTGTACGATACGCGATTCCAGCATATTGAATTGCATGAAACGCAACAATGTGATATGCGGTTTACTGTGCATGGCGGATGGACATTCATACCGTTCGGCAAAAGATTGTTTCAGCGCCATGATGGTTGCCCGCAATGCCTCATGTGGCTCCAGCACCAGCAGGTAATCACTTACCGGGCAATCTGCCAGGGGGTGGATGCTATTTTGCATATTCGTGTTTTTGGGTCAGGCCGGTCGCAGGCCGAATACATTCACCTGGCGACTCGTATCGAATGCATGTTTTCTCCGCACCAATACCAGTTCCGTTATTTCGAACGAAGCAGGCAAGGCATCGCAAGTGCCGGCGGGTAAACTGGGGTTGGTGATCAGTTTCATATCCGGACAACCATAGCTCCGCACATAGTCATCTACTATTTTCAATTCCCTGGCCAGTTGCTGCAAAGGCTGCCGGTCAGAGATCCGTACAACCGATTCTTCTGCGGGAGACTGCAGGGTAACCCTGAAACTTTTCTGCGCACTGATGATGCGGTGCATCCAGCGGATCAACGTTTCTTCCATGTCTTCCCGGGCCCAAAAATGAGCCAGGGTCAGTGAACCCGCTCCCAGGCGGGTGACGAGTTGATAATTCCATTCCATATTTTCCGGTATTATTTTTTAGTTTGTCAATTATTTTAGCATAAATTTACTAAATAATTTAGTTAAACAAAATTAATTTCTATGCAAGGGGAACAGTGGTACGGAGCCGCCTATAAAGGCTCCAAACAATTCAGCCAGTGGGAGATCCCCACTGCCAACGCCACCGGCTTTGGCGCAGCAGCCGATGATTATATGGAAAGAGGCATCGACCTCAACGAACAACTCATTCACAACAAACCCGCTACTTTTTTCTTTCGCATGAACAGCGATGCCATGATCGGCGCCGGCATCTACAGCGGCGATACCCTCATCGTGGACCGCAGCCTCAAAGCCACCACCGGCAAAGTGATCGTAGCCATCGTGAACGGCGAATTGTTGGTCAGGCGCGTGCACACCCATATCAAGGGTATTGCACTGGTGGCTGAGAACAAACGCTACGGCGATATACTGATCGACGAATTTTCTAACTATGCCGTATGGGGCGTAGTGGTCTACAGCATACACCAGTTATGAAAGCGATCGTTGACTGCAACAATTTCTATTGCTCCTGCGAGCGGCTGTTTAAACCCGAACTGCGAGGCAAACCCGTAGTGGTATTGAGCAATAACGACGGATGCATCGTCTCGCGCAGCGATGAGGCCAAAGCATTGGGCATTGCCATGGCCGGTCCTTATTTCCAGGCAAAGCCGCTGATCCGGCAGCATAATGTCACTGCTTTTTCATCGAACTATCACCTGTATGGTGATCTGAGCTGGCGGGTCATGGAAACACTCCGTCTGCTCTTACCTCCCGGCCGCGTGGAAGTATATTCGGTGGACGAAGCCTTTCTCGACCTGGACCATATCCCTAAAGATCAGATACGGGAAATGGCCATCCGGATACGGACTGTGGTAGAACAATGGACGGGCATCGCCGTATCCATTGGTGTAGCACCTACTAAAGTGCTGAGCAAAATAGCCAACCGGCTGGCCAAAAAACACAAAGACATCACCGATTGCGTGCTGGTGCTGGATAGTCCCCGCACCATACAACAAGCCCTGGTGAAAACGGATATCGAAGACATCTGGGGCGTAGGATTCCGCTATGCCCATAAACTACGGCAGCAAGGCATTAACAATGCATACGAGCTGAGCATCAAAGATCCTTCCTGGGGACGTAAATATATGGGCGGCGTAACAGGCACCCGGTTACTGAAAGAATTGCGGGGAGAATCCTGTATTGAAATGGAAGGAGACCGGCTTGTTAAAAAAATGATCGCCACTACACGCATGTTCGGCTCTCCGGTGCATGATGTGAAAGACATCAAAGAAGCCATCGCCGCCTATACCTCACGCGCGGCAGAAAAACTGAGGCGACAACACGGCGCCGCAAAAGTGGTAAGCGTATTCATTGTTCCCAAAGAACAATCGCACAATACTTATTTCAGACACGGACCTACCATCAGCAGTCATGTTACCCTTCCGCTCGCCACTTCCCTCACACAGGAACTCATCAAACCGGCAGTAGAACTGGCAGAACAACTTTATGAAGAAGGGAGAACCTATAAAAAAGCAGGTGTGATGCTCAGTGGCATCGTGCCCGACGAATCGGTGCAGGGCAACCTGTTCAAGCCGGAGCCCCTCAACAACCGCCGCCTGCTCATGAGTACCATGGATAACGTAAACTTTGCCATGCGCGACGACATCCTCAAATTCGCTTCTTCCGGTACTACCCGTAACTGGAAAATGCGGCAGGAGCTACGCAGTCCGAGGTATACTACGAGGTGGGAAGAGTTATGCGAAGTTAGATGACAGATATATTGAAGTCATTTCAAACAACTAACAACTTTATCAAGAAAGGATGATCTTTGAATCATCACTTAAAACAGCATTATGGAATTTGGACGCGTGCCGGTAGCAGAACTCGAGTCGATTCATTTTGCATTGCCGCCAGAACCAGAAGAGAACCTGCATGTACTGGGCGGACAAAGAGCTGCTAGTCCTAAATTGTACTTAGGCTGCGCCAAATGGGGAAGAAAAGAATGGATTGGCAAGATCTATCCCCAAAAAACAAAAGAGAAGGATTTTCTTGAGCACTATGTAAATCATTACAACTGTATTGAACTCAACGCCACACATTATAAAGTATACGACGAAGCAACCATTGGCAAATGGGCTGCCAAAGCAGCAGGAAGAGATTTTCTGTTTTGTCCGAAAATGTACCAGGGCGTTACTCACTATGGCAACCTGCAGGGAAAAGAACTCATCACCACCGAATTCCTGAAAGGGCTCATGGCTTTCGGAGAACACCTGGGTCCCATTTTTGTGCAGGTCAGCGACGCTTTCTCTCCAGGCAGGAAAAAAGAATTATTCGATTTTCTCCAATCCCTTCCTGCAGACCTGCAGTTTTTCCTGGAAGTGCGCCATCCCTCCTGGTTCGGTGATGCTGCCATCCGAAAAGAACTATTCGGTTTTCTAACGGAACGGAAACTGGGCGCTGTGATCACAGACACGAGCGGACGAAGAGATTGCGCGCACATGCAACTGACCATCCCAAAAGCTTTTATTCGTTATGTAGGCAACAGCCTGCACCCGACCGACTATACACGTATCGACGAATGGATTGCCCGCATACAATATTGGATCGACCAGGGCCTGGAAGAATTGTATTTTTTCATGCACATGCATGATGAAGCTTTTTCTCCCGAACTCACCGTTTACCTGGTAGACCGTCTGAATGCCGCTTGTGGCCTTAACCTCCTGAAGCCTAGTTTTCTTCCACCACAAACACTTTTCTAAATAGTTTCATTGCAGGTCTACGATCAACATTTCTTCCTACTTTTAAAATATCAGCACCTCCTCCCCGTCTACCTCTCTAAATGGATAAGGCGCTGACGATAGTAGCAGACATGAGCGGACCCCGCAAGAACAATATTACCGAGGTCATCAACACGTATAGTAAGCGATTGATGGCTTTCATACGCAAACGTGTGGGCAATGAAGCCGATGCGGAAGATATCCTGCAGGATGTTTTTTACCAGTTATTGGGTAATACCAAACCCATCGAACAACTTACGGCCTGGCTCTTTACTGTTACCCGGAACAAGATCACCGACCGCAACCGGAAGAAAAAGCCCGAGTTACTCGAAGACTTGTATACAGGTGGCTCAGACGAAACGGAGTTCGACTGGACCAACCTTTTTTTCGACGAACGCAATTCTCCCGAAACGGATTATCTCCGCTCGCTTTTTTGGGAAACGCTCTACGCAGCACTGAATGAACTACCCGCTTCCCAACGCGATGTATTCATACTGAACGAAATCGAAGGAGTACCATTCAAAGAGATCGCAGAGCAGACAGGGGAAACTATCAACACCCTCATCAGCCGGAAGCGCTATGCGGTCCTGCATCTGAGGGAAAGACTGCTTACACTTAAAAACGAATTATTATATCATTAGTAAACGAATTGAAATGAACAAAAAATTCTGGATAAAGAAAATCCTGGGATGTATCGTAATTGCTCTCTTTATAGCCAGCCTCCTGGGATATGTGGTCATGGAATTGTGGAATCATGTACTGGTGGGCATCGTAGCCGTTCCGGTCATCGATTTCTGGCAGGCGATCGGGCTCCTGGTATTATCAAAAATCCTCTTCGGGGGCATCAAGGGCCGCTGGGGCGGTCCGGGATGCGGCGGCAATGGCGGCTGGAAATCCGAACTGCGCGAGAAATGGCACAATATGAGTCCCGAAGAAAGGGAAAAACTCAAGCAGGAATGGCGAGAGCGCTGTAAGAGATGGTAATCTCCCCTCATTTCCCTAATTTTGCGCAATCTTTCGCAAAAATGAATCCTAGACTTAATTCCAACGAATCAATCCCTTCCTCCAGGAAAAAGATCATTGTTTTAGGCAGCGGCCCCAACAGGATCGGGCAGGGCATTGAGTTCGACTACTGTTGTGTGCATGGTTTACTGGCCATCAAAGAGTGCGGTTACGAAGCCATTATGGTCAATTGTAACCCCGAAACGGTATCTACCGATTTCGATATGGCCGACAAACTGTACTTCGAGCCCGTATTCTGGGAACATTTGTGGGAAATCATTGAGCTGGAGCAGCCCGAAGGCGTGATCGTACAGCTGGGTGGTCAAACTGCCCTCAAGCTGGCCAAACGCCTGCACGAGAAAGGCATCAGGATCATCGGCACTTCTTTCGACAGTATGGATATTGCCGAAGACCGTGGACGTTTCAGTGATCTGTTGAAAGAACTCGATATTCCTTACCCTCAATATGGTACCGCCTACACTGCTGAAGAAGCCATTGAAGTGGCCAATAAAGTTGGATACCCGGTGCTGGTTCGTCCGAGTTATGTACTGGGCGGACAAAGAATGCGCATCGTGATCAATGATGATGAAGTGGAACAGGCTGTGATCAGCCTCGTGAAACATTTACCAGGCAATAAGATCCTGATCGACCATTTCCTCGACCGTTGCCAGGAAGCTGAAGTAGACGCCATTTTCGATGGTGAAAACTTCCACATCATGGGGGTGATGGAACATATTGAGCCCGCAGGTATCCACAGCGGCGACAGCAATGCCGTTCTTCCTGCGTTTAACCTCACTCCGATGGTAGTAGCTACCATGGAATATTACAGTGAAAAAATTGCACGGGCGCTCAGCATCAAAGGCCTCATCAACATCCAATTTGCCATCAAAGACGGCAAAGTATTTGTGATCGAAGCCAACCCCAGGGCCTCCCGCACCACGCCTTTCATTGCCAAAGCTTACCAGATCCCTTACCTGAACATCGCTACCAAAGTGATGCTGGGCGCAGCCAAACTCACCGAATTCCAGATGGACAAGAGGCTTGATGGTTATGCCATTAAAGAGCCTGTGTTCAGTTTTGAAAAATTCCCCGGTGTAAACAAAGAGCTGGGACCTGAAATGAAAAGTACCGGAGAAGCCATCCGTTTCATCAAAGACCTCAGAGATCCATACTTTCGCACCTTGTACAAGGAAAGAAGTATGAACCTGAGTAAATAAGCACATCCATACTCCGTTCTGTCCGAAGTATCCCGTAGTATGTTCGCTTTATGAAGCGATATGGAATAGCTGCGTGGAAACAGTACCCTTTTATCCGCCTGTTGATAGCCTTCATCACAGGTATCCTCATACAGGATATTTTTCATCCAACATGGATGGTAGCTGGTTTGCTGGCTGCAACAGGGGCATGTCTTTTCCTCTTTTACCAGTTCTTGCCTATTATAAAAAAATTCCGTTTCAGAAAAGCAGCAGGTATCGCTGTTCACTTACTGATACTGAGTGCGGGTATGACCAGTTTATACTTGCATGAATGGCAAAACCGGCCAGACTGGCTGGGTAACCACTATCATCCGGGCGATACGCTAATAGCCGTATTACAAGAGCCCCTCGTTGAAAAACGCCGATCGTTAAAAGCGCTTGCCACCATCACACATATACAACAACCAGGCGCTGAAAAAGTCAACCGTTGGAAAAAAGTACAGGGCGATGTATTGCTGTATTTTAAAAAGGAAGACCTGCACCATGGGCTCGTTTACGGATCACAACTGTTGCTGTACAAACCCTTGCAGCCAATTACCAATGATGCACGAACAGGTTTCGATTATCGCAAATATTGTGCAAGCCTGGGCATTCATTACCAGGCATTCCTCTCTTCGCATAATTACGAATTACTCAACGACACATTAGCGGAACCCATTACCAGCATGCTGTTCAGGGTAAGGGATTTTGTCATTCATACATTTCGCACTTATATCAACGGTCACACAGAAGCGGGTGTAGCGGAAGCCTTACTGATCGGCTACCGGAATGACCTGGATAAAGAGCTGATGCAGTCTTACAGCAATACCGGTGTGGTACATATCATTGCCATCAGTGGCATGCACCTGGGTATGATCTACGGTCTGCTGGCATTCCTGTTGAAACCTTTACGTGCTGTTCCGGCTATTGGCAGGATAGCGCCCCTGCTGGTTTTCTGTACCCTGTGGGGGTTCAGTCTGCTCGCCGGTGCAGGTGCTTCTATCCTTCGTTCGGCCGTTACTTTTTCCTTCATTCTTCTAGGCGATCTGATGGGCAAAAAAGGGCATTCCCTGAATTCACTCGCAGCTTCCGCATTCTGCCTGCTCATATACAATCCATTCTTTTTGTGGGATATCGGCTTTCAGCTTTCCTATGGCGCCGTGCTGGGCATTTTGTTATTCTTGCAGCCATTGTATAAAAGCATTCATTTCGAAAACAAACTACTCGACCAGTTGTGGAAACTGCATGCGATTACACTGGCAGCACAGATACTGACTTTTCCGCTGCTGCTCTATCATTTTCACCAGTTTCCTTCTCTTTTCCTGTTCTCCAATTTCTTTGCGGTGCCTTTATCCGGATTGATCCTCTACGGATGCCTGTTATTATTGTTAGTTGCCCCTTTACCCGTGCCGGCTTCCTGCACTGGTAAAATTATTTGCTGGCTCATCTTCCAATTGAACACATTGATCACCCGTACCGACAACATTCCTTTTGCTGTCATACACAACCTGAACCCCGGTCTCGGGCAAACGATTGTTTTATATGGATGTATCGCCGCACTGGCCTGGTGGCTGATGCATAAAAAGCCACAGGCCCTGCTCTGGGCAGTGGTTTGCGTGGTTTTATTACCACTCTTTCGCCTGTTAAGCCTTGTACTCTGAACAGCAGACATTACCTTTGCACCTCCTTTTAAGACCCTACCACCATGCAAAAGAACATTCAATCTGCACTGATCTCAGTTTTTTACAAAGACGGACTGGAACCCATTGCTAAAAATCTTCATGAATTAGGTATCACCATTTATTCTACCGGTGGCACCCAAAAATTCCTGGAAGACCTGGGTATTCCCTGCGTGGCGGTAGAGAGCCTCACAACTTACCCCTCAATACTGGGTGGCAGGGTGAAAACCCTTCACCCCGCGGTTTTTGGCGGTATCCTTGGCAGAAGAAGTGAAGCACAGGATCTGCAGGAAATGAAAGAGTACAAGATTCCTGAGATCGACCTGGTGATTGTAGACCTCTATCCTTTCGAAGAAACCCTGCGGAATACTTCGGAAGAAAAAGCCATCATTGAAAAGATCGATATAGGCGGACCTTCCATGATCCGCGCGGCTGCCAAAAATTTCAGAGACCTGGTAGTGATCGCAGCCAAAGAAGACTATACTGCATTGGAAAAACTGCTTGTTGAACAAAAAGGAGCTACCACCCTCGAGCAGCGCAGGGCTTTTGCCGCCAAAGCATTTGAAGTGGTGATGCACTACGATATTGCCATCAGCAATTATTTCAACCCGGGTCACACACAATCCCTGCGTTACGGCGAGAACCCCCACCAGCAGGCCGTTTTCCGTGGTAACCTGGAACAATTGTTTACGCAACTAAACGGAAAAGAACTTTCTTATAATAACCTGGTAGATGTAGATGCAGCCGTACAACTTATCCAGGAATTTTCTGAAACCACTTTTGCCATCATCAAGCATACCAATGTATGCGGTATTGCAGCGAGGCCTACAGTGAAAGCCAGCTGGGACGCTGCATTGGCAGGAGATCCTGAAAGCGCTTTCGGCGGTGTATTGGTTTGCAACGGCACCATCGACAAAGCAACCGCTGAAGCCATCAATGAAATATTCTTTGAAGTATTGATCGCACCAGCATTCGATGCCGATGCACTGGAGATACTGAAAAGTAAGAAGAACAGGATCCTGTTGGTACTGAATGCACAGCGTCCTGCACTCAAAACACCTGCCAAATCATTGCTGAACGGCACACTGGAGCAGGGTGCCGATATAGGCAATTACAGCAAATGGGAAGAAGTGGGCGGCCGCGAAACAACGGCTTCAGAAAAAGAGAACCTGTCTTTTGCCAACCTGGTGTGCAAGCACCTGAAGAGCAATGCCATTGCATTGGTGAAAGATAAACAGTTAGTAGGTAAAGGTTGCGGACAAACCAGCCGTATCGATGCCCTGCGTCATGCGCTTGAAAAAGCGAAACAATTCAACTTCGATTTGAAAGGCGCAGTACTGGCTTCTGATGCATTTTTCCCTTTCAATGATTGCGTACAGATCGCGCACGCTGCAGGTATAGAAGCATTCATTCAACCCGGTGGTTCTGTGAGAGACAAAGACAGTATTGCTTATTGCGTGGAACACAAATTGTCCATGGTAATGACAGGCATGCGGCATTTCAGGCACTAAGCCTTGGCATTTTTTTCCTGCCACATTTGATTGAATGTTTTCTGGCTGAAATCAAGTTCACTGCGATGGGCTGTCCATCCTTTGAATACTTTGTTCACCACCCAGTTCTTGATCCTGCCATTGCCCATATTCATCATATTCCTGCTGAGGCTCGCGGCTTTCCATGCCTTCCAGGCCAGCCGTTCAGCAATGGAACTCGTGCCCTGCAATACTGCTTCGTGCCGGGTCTCCAATAACAGTTCATGCAGGTTGATGCGCACCGGGCACACTTCGGTGCAATTGCCGCAAAGAGAAGAAGCATAGCTCAGGTGCTTGTATTCATCCATGCCCTTCAAATAAGGCGTAATCACTTTTCCTATGGGGCCGCTGTAAGTAGTTTCATACGCATGGCCGCCGATATTCTTATAAACCGGACAAGCATTCAAACAGGCGCCGCAACGTATGCAATACAAAGCTTCTCTTGTTTTGGGATTGGCCAGCAGGTTGGTACGGCCGTTGTCGAGCAGTATTACGAACATTTCTTCGGGTCCGTCTGTTTCATTAGCCTGCCTTGGGCCCATAACAAGGCTGTTGTAAACCGTTACCTGTTGCCCTGTTCCATAAGTAGCCAGCAAGGGCCAGAACAAGGCAATATCTTCTAAAGAAGGAATCACTTTTTCAATGCCTACAATCACAATATGTGTTTTGGGCCAAGCACAACTGAGCCTTGCATTACCTTCATTCTCTGTTACCGCTATTCCGCCAACATCGGCAACAATGAAATTTGCACCGGTTACACCTATCTCTGCCTGCACATATTTTTCACGGAGTTTATTACGTGCGATGATCGTTAGTTCTTCCGGACTCAATCCCGGTGCCGTTCCCAGCTTATCTGCAAATACCCTGGCCACGTCTTCCTTGCTTTTGTGCATGGCCGGTGTTACAATATGATAAGGAGGTTCTCCATCCAACTGCTGAATGTATTCGCCCAGGTCGGTTTCCACGCTTTCAATGCCCTTCGATTCCAGGAAACGGTTCAGGTGTATTTCCTCCGTTACCATACTCTTGCTCTTCACCAACGTCTTGCAGTTCTTTTCTTTGCAGATGGTACCAACAGCATCCAATGCCTGCTCTGCATTTTCGGCCCAGATAATTTTAGCGCCCCGGGCCGTTATTTTCTTTTCAAATTCTTCGAGGTATTGATCGAGGTGTTCTATTGCTTCCCACTTTGCATTCTTCGCCCTTTCCCTTGCCAGCATTACATTGTCGAATTGCTTCTTTCCCTGTGGCACCACCGCATTATACCGGCTGATGTTGAAATTGATCTTGCGCCTGTGATCCAGGTCGGCCGCCTTAACGGAGCTTTTGGCAAGGAATGATTCGGCGTTTTCTTTCATCCGTTCTAGTTTATTACGTAAGCGTTGGGTTATTTATGCAGGTGCTCGGCCAAAGCGCAAAGCGCTTCATAAAATTCTTCCCCGTATTTTCTGATCAGCGAATCTTTCAAAAAAACATACACAGGCACTTTCAATTTCTTACCCAGTGCACAAGCGGCCTGACATAAATCTTCACGCGGTTGGTAATTCAAATATTCCACATCGGGATCGCGTTTGCTCTTTTGTATTTTGATGGGGAAGAGGTGACAGCTCAGCGGCTTTTTCCAATCCAGTTTACCATCATTATATGCCTGTTCAATAGCGCACTTGATGATACCCTGTTGATCGCGGTAGCCATAAGCGCAGATGCCACTGTTGACAGTAGGCGTAACCCAACCAAATTCTTTATCGAAAAGATATTTTCCCTGTCTTTCTACTTCCCTGATCCCTTCCTCTGTCATATAGGGCTTGATCGCTTCATAATATTCCTTTAGCTTTTCTAATTCCCATTTTTCCATCGGAGCGCCGGCATCTCCATCTTCACAACAACCACCTTTGCACTTGTTGAGGTCGCACACAAACTGCTCCTCCAGCACTTCATCGCTGATCAATTTATTATCGATTGCTAACATACTGTAAAGATAACTAATTGCCTGCAGCTCTGCCAGACTTCCACCGGAAGGTATTGATGAGGTGCTTCATATCGTCTACCAGGAAACGGTTCACAATACCCAGCGAGTCGGCATTGGGCGCGGCATCGAAATAAAGTGCTCCACGCAGGAAATGCCGGGTAGAGTCGGTAAGGAAAAACTGGTTGGCAGTAGCCACATTCCCGCCTACCGTAAAAAACACGCCATGTACCCCATTGGGAGTAACCAGCACCGAATCGTCTATAGAATAGGCTTTGGATGCATGTTTTTCGGTCAGCACATACGCATGCTTGATCAGGGTATCGAATTTGTTTTTTCCAATCTCTTTGTAGCTGATGTATATCCGGCCGTGGAATTGCGGAAAATCCACATTGATCCACCAGGGGTTCTCGTCATTGGGCTTACCAAAGAAAGTGGTATCCTTCACTACCTGTGCATACACAGGATATTCAAATGAATACGGGTAACCGGGCTGGTCGAACAATTGGTAAGCTCTTTGGGGGAAATCGATCCGGAAATAGCCGGCGGGTTTTGGGGTGAATGTGCTGTTACAAGCCATTACAAAACAGATCATTACTACAGACAGCAACACAGATTGAACTACTTTCATCTCAATATACTTCCTCGCGCGGGTTAATGGATACTTTAATTTTCTGCAACCTGTTCTTCGCTACTTCCAGTACCGTGAAAATAAAATCGCCGCTACTCACCACCTGGTTAGGCTGCGGAATTTCTCCGGCCAGTTCCAGTACCAGTCCCGCCAGCGAATCGCTCTCCCCTTTCACCTGGTCGAAAGTATCGGTCTGCAGTTCCATGATCTTGCATACATCGTTGATCATGGTACGTCCTTCGAAAATATAATTATTGTCGTCGATCTTTTTATAGCCGCTGTCTTCTTCATCGAACTCATCCTTGATCTCTCCAATCACTTCTTCCAGTATGTCTTCCAGGGTAATGATGCCGCTGGTGCCGCCGAACTCATCAACTACTACTGCAAAATGGATGCGCTTTGCCTGGAATTCCTGCAACAGGTCTTCAATCAGTTTTTGCTCATGCACAAAATACGGTGGTCTGAGCAGGGTATGCCAATTGTAATTATCCGGTTCATCCAGGTGGGCTATCAGGTCTTTGGTGTGGATCATACCCGCTACATCGTCGAGGTCTTCTTTGTAAACAGGTATCCGGCTGTAGTGCAGGTCGCGCACGGTGGCAATCAATTCCCCAAATGATATATCGTGATCAACACCATGCACATCCATCCGTGTACGCATCACCTGCTTCACCGTTATGTTGCCGAATTGCACGATGCCCTTGAGTATGTTCTTTTCATTTTCCGAAGCGGTATTGTCTGTCGTGAGATCGATGGCATGATCCAGTTCCTGCAGGCTGTAAGCGCCGTTGGAATGCTTTGCCAGTTTCCTTTCAATGATATCTGAATATTTTACCAGGCCTTTACTCAGACCCGCGAATGCATACGATACGCCCTGCACGATAGTAGCGGAGTCTTTGGCAAAACGGATATTGTTTTGCGTAGCCAGCACCTTTGGCATCACTTCTCCAAATAAAAGCAGAATGAACGAAACCGCCACTACTTTAATCAGGAATTCCACCCACACTGCATCGAATTTCTCAAAGTTGAACATGTCATCGATGAGCAGGTTGGAAATAATGATAATGGCGATATTGATGAAACTGTTGGCAATGAGCATGGACGCCAATAATGTTTTGGGTTGCTCCAACAGATCAACGATGCGCTGGTAAGGCGGCTGCTGCTTGGATTTGAGCAGGTTGATGTCTTTGTAAGTAAGGGAAAAGAAAGCTACTTCCGATCCCGACAACACAAAAGAAAGGAACAGCAACACGAATAATATCATTACCAATACCGTTGTTCCCTGCGCCTGTATGGCAGACAACAAATAGGGCTGGAATGAAAAGTTCAAAACCGAGTGATGATCCAAAGCAGGTGTAATTAATTTAAGAATGGGGTCATGTTACGGGCAAAAATATCATTTATGTTGTATATCAAAAAGGCAGGGTCTCGCCAGGGTCTGCCGAAGGCGGCGGGATATCGTCGGCATTATATCCTTCAATCGGATCTCCATGCCCTCCATGCGCATCGCCTCGTTTGTCTAACATGATCAGGTTATCACCCACCACTTCCGTGGCAAATTTTTTATTCCCCTCTTTGTCTTCCCAACTGCGTGTACGCAAACGCCCTTCTACATAAATAAGGCTTCCTTTGTGAAGGTATTTCTGCGCCAACTCAGCCAGTCCGCGCCATAATACCACAGTATGCCACTCCGTTTGCGAGATCAGTTTGCCCGCCCGGTCTTTATAAGTTTCCGTTGTTGCTAAGGGAAATTTGGCTACCGCGATATTACCTTCCAGGTATTGTACATCAGGATCTTTGCCCAGGTTTCCAATCAACATCACTCTGTTAACACCTCTCATACGATGGATTTTTAGTTCGTCGCAGGTTATATTACTCTTAAAAATAACATTTTTTGCGCAAGAAAAGAACAGGCGTGAAAAAATTTAAGAGCGTATTGAGGTATGTTCTTCCAGGTATTGTGTGATGAAACGGGGAAAAGGAAGTTCTTTCAACCGGTTTTTTGGCTGCCACTGGTATGACTTCAGGAAATCGGGCCGATTGGAAAGTTTCAGCTGTATGAATTGCCCCCTGATCTGCTGGTGTGTTAGCTGCTGTGTTTGAACAGATGAAATATTTACCAATGATGCATCTACGATGCCATACTGGTCATGCAGCCATTCCATCACTTTTTTATCGCTCCATTCGCAGGCAGCTTCTGTTTCCAACAGGTAAAATTCAAAAAGACCTTGCCAGATATCGCGTTGATTTCGTTGGTTCACCAACCAGTTGCCCCTGTGTTCGAATATGAAATAATAGAACCATCTGTGCTTGCGTTGTAATGTCTTTTCCTTGACTGGCAAGCGGTTCACGTTACCACTAAGAAAAGCCGCACAGTCTTTCCGCGCAGGACAATCGATGCATGCAGGTGCCATAGGCTTGCATACGGTAGCGCCAAAATCCATGATGGCCTGGTTGAACAGCGCCGGATATTGTCTATCGAGCACTTCATCCGCCAAACCGGTGAACAGTTTTTTTCCCGGCAGGCTATCGATGGCGGTGTCGAGTCCGAAAAAGCGCGACAGCACGCGGAACACATTGCCATCTACCACGGCATAAGGCTGATTATAAGCGAAAGAAGCAATGGCTGCAGCGGTATACGGACCAACGCCCTTCAAGCTCAGCAGGGTTTCATAGTCACGCGGAAATAAGCCTTTGTATTCTTTCAAGATCCGGCGGGCAGTGAGCAGGAGATTGCGACAACGGCTGTAATAACCGAGTCCTTCCCAAAGTTTAAGCACTTCCTGGTCGGGCGCCGCAGCCAGTTGTTGTATGGTGGGATAGTGCTGGATGAAACGGTTATAATAAGCCAGCCCTTGTTCTACCCGGGTTTGTTGTAATATGATCTCACTGAGCCATATCTTGTAAGGATCCTTTTCGCCCTTCCATGGCATCTGCCGGCTGTTATGCAGCCGGTGCCATTTCATGAGCATATTTGAAAATTTTTGCTTCATGCCTGGAGGCAAATATGCGATAAAACGGCAGAACAAGTAAAAACTGTTCCACTTCACCGGGGTGAACCGTTTATCTATCAATCAATAACGTCTATAATTTTTACGCCATCTTACTTGCAAATACCAGATTTTTTGACTTATTTTAAGTTAAATAGCAAAAAACCCCCTCCGCAATGCGTAAGTCAGACCTTATCAACCAGATATCGGAAAAAACCGGTATTCCGAAAGTAGATGTATTGGTAACCCTTGAAACCATGTTCAAAGAGGTGAAAGAAAGCCTTTCCAACGGGCAGAATATTTATATCCGTGGTTTTGGCAGTTTCATTACCAAAAAGCGTGCGGCTAAGATCGGACGCAACATCAAAAAGAATACAGCGGTTGAAATTCCTGAGCATTATGTACCGGCTTTCAAGCCTGCGAAAGAATTTGTGAATGAAGTAAAAAGCAAGCACAAGCCGGAGTAACTTTGCAGAAATTTATCGATAAGTGAAAAAGCAGCAATGGTTACTGATCAGTAGTGCATTATTAGCATTCATTCTATTATTTAGTTTTGGTATAACCGTACCCCCGCATAAACAGCCCGCCACAGCAGTTGCAGCTAATGCTGCTTCCGCTCCATCTATCCGGTTCGAAACTTTATTGGCGAAAGCCAAGGAACACATCAGTCCTGCACAGGCCGAACGCCTTACCCGGCTTGAAAACGCCGTAGTTAGAGGCGATATAAAAGATCAGCAAATACATGTTTACCACCAACTGGCCAGGTTCTGGAGCGACTCGGCCCGGGTATTCGAACCCTATGCTTATTATACCGGCGAAGCAGCGAAGTTGGAAAATTCTGAAAAAAGCCTCACCTTTGCCGCCCATCTGTTTTTAGATAACCTGATGGCAGAAACGAACCCGGCCATGCAAAACTGGCTGGCGACGAATGCAAAAGTTCTTTTAGAGAAAGCCCTCGCCATCAATCCGGCCAATGATTCCAGCCGGATTGGACTGGGTGCCTGTTATATGTTCGGCAATATTTCCGACAACCCCATGCAAGGTATTTTACCGGTGCGTGAGATCGTTGCGAAACATCCCGACAACCTGTACGGGCAAATGATATTGGGTCTGGGAGGCAAGAAAAGCGGCCAGTACGATAAAGCCATTGAAAGGTTCAAGATCGTAGTGGAACACCAGCCCAATAACCTGGAAGCGATTTTTCACCTGGCCGAATGTTACGACCTGCATGGTGAAAAAGCAAATGCCATCCAGTGGTATGAGGTGGCCAAAAAGCTGATCCGGATACCGGAAGCAAAGGCTGAAATTGATAAGAGAATTCTTGAACTGAAGAAATAGAAATTTAATTGTTTAACTGTATAAAATTACTTTGAGTATGCCTTGTGGTAAGAAGAGAAAGCGTCATAAAATTGCGACCCACAAACGTAAAAAGCGCCTTAGAAAAAACCGTCATAAGAAGAAGAACAAATAATTCGTTTCTTCTTTCTGACCATGATATAAACGCGATCCAGGCAAAGCCGGGGTCGCGTTTAACACTAATCTGACATAAGCCACTTCCTTTCTTCACTGTGCAACTTTTCCTTATCCTTCCCTTTTCCGGTGGCAGATTTCACAGATTCAAGTGTGGTTTATTTGCTGTATGATCATACCGGCGAGTGATTTTGTATTTAAAAGTTGCTGTTCTGTGAACAAAGAATTAATCATTAATGCTGCTCCTGCAGGCGTGGAAATCGCATTCCTGGAAGATAAAAAACTGGTGGAGCTGCACAACGAAAAAGCCGACGCTAATTTTGCCGTGGGCGACCTGTACCTGGGGAAGGTGAAAAAACTAATCCCGGGTCTCAATGCCGCCTTCGTGGATGTTGGCTTCGAAAAAGATGCATTCCTGCATTATACCGATCTGAGTCCTTATGCCCGTTCCATTATCAAGTTCACCCAACTGGCTATGAACAACAAAGAGGAGAATGGGTTCGATTTTTCCAAATTCCAACCGGAAGCAGAGATCGTTAAAACGGGAAAGATCAACGAAGTGTTGAATGGCAAGCCCAATGTGCTTGTGCAGATACTGAAAGAACCCATTGCTGCTAAAGGCCCTCGTCTGAGCTGTGAGATATCATTGCCCGGCCGCTTTGTGGTTGTGACGCCTTTCAATGAGATCGTAGCCGTATCTAAAAAGATCCATTCGGCTGAAGAAAGAAAAAGACTGCACAAGATCGTGGAAGCCATCCGGCCAAAGAATTTCGGTGTGATCGTGCGCACTGCTGCCGAAGGCAAGAGCACCGCCGAATTACACCAGGATATGCTGGCGCTTACAGAAACCTGGAAAACCATTCAGAAGAACCTGAAAGGAGCCGCCGCCCCCGTAAGGATCATGAGCGAAGAAAACAAGACTACCAGTATACTGCGTGACTTGTTGAGCGCTGATTTCAATAAGATCGTTGTCAACGATAAAAATCTTTTCGGCGTTACCCAGAGTTATATACAACGCATTGCGCCCGACAAAACAGATATCGTTTCCTTATACAACAACGGGCTCCCCATCTTTGACCAGTATGGTGTAACCAAACAGGTAAAATCTTCTTTTGGTAAAACAGTCAACCTGCCCAGCGGCGCTTACCTCATCATCGAGCATACGGAAGCGCTGCACGTGATAGACGTAAACAGCGGCTACAAGAGTGTGAGCAATAACCAGGAAGACAATGCCCTGGGCACTAACCTCGAAGCTGCTGAAGAGATTGCAAGACAGTTGAGGCTGCGCGATATCGGTGGCATCATCGTGGTGGATTTCATTGATATGAAACTGCCCGATAACAAGAAGAAAGTACAGGAAGCGGTAGAATCATTCATGAAGACCGACAGGGCCAAACATTCGGTATTACCCATTTCCAAATTCGGACTGCTGCAGATCACCCGTCAGCGCATGCGCCCGGAAGTGAACATCAATACGGCCGAGGTTTGTCCGGTTTGCCACGGAACCGGCAAGATCACTTCCACCCTTTTGCTGGAAGATGAGATCGAAAAGCGTTTGCACTACCTGGTTACACACGCGCATAACAACCTTACCCTGGTGGTGAATCCGATCGTTTATTCGCACCTGACCAAAGGCTTCTTCAATTCTATTCTGAAGAAATGGAAACGGAAATTCAAGGTGAAGCTGAAAGCGCAGGCCAATACCAGCTATCAACTCATCGAATTCAGGTTCTTTGATGAAAGGGATGAGGAGATCAAGTTCTAAAGCCCATATTTTTTTAATTAATTTTTAATATTTTTTTAACATTTGTGATGGATGCCGGCCAGCGGCATCCATCACTTGCTTTTAGCGCTGCCGATTCCAGCATGGGGACGTATTTTTTACCATGAATTCAATGACTGAAAAATCATCATTCATAATAATATTATAAATAATTTTATTGCATATAAAGCCTTAAGCGTTACCTGGCACTTCTATATACATTAAATTTTATCAAATGCATATTTCATCCTGGAACCCTTTCCCCATAGGCGTTTTGGCCCACCAAAGTGTAAAAAATACCTAACAAAAAATTAATCCCGGGACACCCTTTCGGGGGGCATTTAATTTATGCACAAGGGCAAAAAATAATTTTGCAATGTGGCCTGTTTTTGTAATTTAGTGGCAGAATTTAATGGGTTAGTAAGTAAACAGGGTCGGCAGTAATGCTGACCCTTTTACATATCCTTAAGCAGGTCTGCAACGTTTTTTCCTTCCATTTATTTCGATTGCCTGTTTTGATCATTTTTAATGATTATGGTAGCAGTTCAATCATCGCATATCAAAGCATGAAATGTATCAACGATTCATGTCATTTTATTCTAGCTGTTTACCTTTAGCCTCTTATGAGTAAAATTAAAACGGCTTTTTTCTGCAGCAATTGCGGTTATGAAAGTGCAAAATGGTTGGGCAAATGTCCGGGCTGTGCACAATGGAATACGTTTACTGAAGAAGTATTGCAAAAGGGCGGGCAACAGGAAGTGAAATGGGATGGTTATCATCCAGAAAAAAAAGGTTCCAGGGTTATTGCATTGGAAGCGGTAAGCGCCGGTGAAGAAAAAAGAATCGTTACCAAAGATCCTGAACTGAATCGTGTGCTGGGTGGAGGTATTGTTCCCGGCAGCCTGGTATTGGTAGCAGGTGAACCTGGTATTGGTAAGAGTACCTTGTTTTTACAAAACGGATTATTAGCCAATGAACTCGTAGTATTATATATCAGCGGAGAAGAAAGCGAACAGCAGGTGAAGATGCGTGCCGATCGACTGAAGATTGTCAATCCTAATTTTTATTTACTCACTGAAACCGCTACACAGACCATTTTCCAGGAAATCAAAAAACTGAAACCGCAACTTGTCATCGTTGATTCGATACAAACCCTTCAATCCAATCTCATCGACTCATCGGCGGGCAGCGTATCGCAGATCCGCGAATGTGCAGCTGAATTCCATCGCTTTGCCAAAGAAACAGGCACACCTGTTTTCCTTATCGGTCATATTACCAAGGACGGTGCCATTGCCGGTCCGAAAATACTGGAACACATGGTAGATACCGTGTTGCAGTTCGAAGGCGACCGCCATTATGTGTACCGCATCCTCCGTACGTTGAAGAACCGTTTCGGCAGTACAGCTGAACTGGGCATTTATGAAATGACGGGTGAAGGCATGCGCACGGTATCCAATCCTTCTGAAATACTCATTGCCCAGCGTGAAGAGCAGTTGAGCGGCAGCGCCATTGCTGCAACGATCGAAGGTATGCGGCCTTTGCTGGTAGAGGTGCAGGCACTTGTAACACAAAGCGTATATGGCACACCACAAAGAACAGTAACAGGTTTTGATTTACGCAGGTTGCAGTTATTACTCGCCGTGCTGGAAAAAAGAGGCGGCTTCCAGTTTGGTATGAAAGATGTTTTTGTAAACATCGCCGGCGGCATCAAGGTAGAAGACCCTTCACTTGACCTGGCCGTGATCTGCGCACTGCTTTCTTCTTATGAAGACATACCCCTTCCGCAGCATATCTGTTTTGCGGGAGAAGTAGGGTTGAATGGTGAGATCAGGGCCGTAAACAGGATCGAGCAACGCATAGCAGAAGCAGAGAAACTCGGCTTTGAAAAGATCATCGTTTCGCAGTACAACAGAAAAAGTTTCAACCCGAAATCATTCAGGATCGAGATCACTCCGTTAGGCAGGGTAGATGAAGTATATCGCCAGCTGTTTTAAATTCTCGGCAAATACCTGTTCGCACATCACTGCATGCCGCTTATTTTGGATGCATGATCGCTTTACTGAAATCCATTGCGGCGGACTTCGGTCATCTTTTTTTCCCGCATAATTGCGAAGGATGCGGTACCGATATCCTTGAGCACAACAACCTGTTGTGCAGTAAATGCCTGTTGCAATTACCGGGAACAAATTTCTTCCCCCTGCAAGGCAATCCTGTTGAAAAGATCTTTTATGGCCGTCTGCCGGTAATACAGGCCGGGGCCGCCTATTATTTCACCAAACATTCACTCCTGCAACACCTGCTGGTGCAACTCAAATACAAACAACAACGCGAGCTGGGTTATTTTTTTGGCAGGATGATGGGAAGAATGCTGGAAGCCAGCGGCAGGTTTGAAACGATAGACCTGCTGATACCTGTTCCCCTTAACAGAAAAAAAGAATACCACAGGGGATATAACCAGGCACAACTCATCTGTGAAGGAATTGCTACTGTATGGAACAAACCTTTGTTGGCGCATGCCCTCAGTAGAACAAAATTCACTGATACCCAAACGCATCAGACGAGGCTTAGCCGCTGGCAGAATATGGAAAATGTATTTGCCATCAACGATCTGTCATCCCTTCAAAACAAACACATATTACTCATTGATGATGTGATCACTACCGGCGCTACACTGGAAGCCTGTGGAGCCGCACTGCTAAAAGCTGGCAATGTGCACGTTAGCATTGGAGCTGTGGCGTATACTATCTGATAATCGCCCATTTATCAAATTGGGCATCTGTATTTCCTGTAATCATGCTAACTTTAGTACTTAAATAGTTACCCATGAAATACCTCATGACATTTGCCATTGCCGCTTTGTTGAGTGCATTCACCCTGCCAAGCGGTCCGAGCATACACCAGTTCAAAGTAAAATCCATTGAAGGAGGTGTGATTGATTTTGCCAAATTCAAAGGCAAGAAAATACTGGTGGTAAATACAGCTTCCAAATGTGGTTTCACTCCTCAATATGAGGCGCTGGAGAAAGTATATGAAACATACAAAGACAAACTGGTGATCGTTGGCTTCCCGGCCAATAATTTCGGCTCACAGGAGCCGGGCAGCAATGAAGAGATACAACAGTTCTGTAAAGCAAGATTCGGTGTAACTTTTCCCCTGGCCAGTAAGGTTAGTGTGAAAGGAGATGATACGGCACCCATTTACAAATGGCTTACCAGCAAAGACCAGAATGGCGTGCTGGATGCAACCATCGCCTGGAACTTCAACAAATTTTTGTTGGATGAAGACGGAAAAATGATCGCTTATTTCCCCAGCAAAGTAAAGCCCGACGATGAGGAAATACTGAAGTACCTGAAATAGGTCTTTCAGTATTACTTTTGCTCCTTCATGCAATTCAAAGACGTTATAGGCCAGTCTGCCACGAAGCAGCACCTGGTAGAAATGGTAGAGCAGAACAGGCTCAGTCATGCACTGCTTTTTCTAGGGCGTGAAGGCAGTGGAACACTACCCCTTGCATTGGCATTTGCACAATATGTGGTGAGTCAGCCCGTGGCATCTCCCGAAGTGGCCGATCTGTTCGGCGGATTTACCGCACTGGAATCGAAACCCTCTTTTTTAACTCCGGAACAGGTTGTTGGAGCATCTGCATTTCAGCGGGCAGAGCAACTGATCCACCCCGATCTTCATTTCTCATACCCGGTGATCCCCAGGAAAAGCGGCGATAAACCCGTCAGCACCGATTATATCAGTGAATGGCGCGAATTCATCACACAATTCCCTTATGGCAACGTGTATGACTGGCTCCAGTTCATCGGCGCTGAGAACAAGCAAGGTAATATCACGGCCGATGAATGCAACGACATTATTCGCAAGCTGAGCCTGAAAAGTTTCGAAAGTGAATACAAAGTGCTGGTACTGTGGATGCCTGAATACCTGGGTAAGGAAGGCAATAAACTGCTGAAGCTGATAGAAGAACCACCTCCCAATACTTTATTCATACTGGTAGCCGAGAACGATGAGCAGATATTGCCCACGATCCTCAGTCGCTGTCAGTTGGTGAAGATCCCCTCGCTCGAAAACAACGAGGTGGAACAAGCCCTGGTAGAAAGGGCCCAGGCCAATGTTGAAACGGCCCGCCAGATCGCCGGCATTTGTGAAGGCAATTACCGCGAGGCCCTCCAGTTGTTGCAGCATTCCGATGAGGACTGGCAGAGCCTGCTGCGCGACTGGCTGAATGCCACCCTGAAAGGCGGTCCCCTTGCCCAGGTGAAGTTTACAGAAGAAGTGAGTAAGCTGGGAAGGGAGAAACAGAAACAGTTTCTGCGTTATTTTAACCACCTGCTGGAACTGAGCGTCCGCATCAAGGTACTGGGTGCCGGGCAACTGATGATGGGCGATAATGAGCGGGACTTTGCCCTCCGCCTCAATAAGATCGCTTCGGTAAGCCAGCAGCAAGCCATTATTGAGGAGCTCGACAGGGCCGCTTATTATATTGAGCGGAATGCCAATGCTAAAATGCTGTTCCAGGCCCTTACCATCAAACTATACCACATCATTCAGAACAAAACCCTAATTTTGAATAATTGAGGATTCGCCCTAAGCGGATCCGGAGAGAGTGAAACTGTAGGGGGTAACAGAATGTACAACGCTTATCACTATAATTTGAAAGCATTGATGCTATGCAAGGTTGCAAAAATGACATATCGTCCTGATCGCTGTACAACGGAAATCCGAATGTACCATAAGTGACAGAACAGCAGCCACGCGCAGTACTGTAGTCCCCACACAAGCCATCCTCTCCTAAACAAGTCGTTAACCTATTAACCTATATCGAATGGGATGTGGATCTTGTGGAACCGCTACTGGCGGTGGTAAGCCGGGGGGATGTAAAAGCAATGGGGGTTGCAGCACAGGCGGCTGTAACCGGATGAATGTACATGATTGGCTGATGAACCTCCCTTTCAGCGATCCCGAAAGCAATTGCAAGGTGATCGAAATAAGCTTTAAACAGGGCAGCCGGAAAGAGTTTTTCCGCAATACCACTTTACAGTTTTTCGAGAAGGGCGATTATGTGTCGGTAGAAGGAGTAGGCGGATTTGATGTAGGAGAAGTGAGCCTTACCGGGGAGTTGGTACGCCTGCAGTTGAAAAAGAAAGGGGTGGATGAACAGAACCCCGAAATGAAAAAAATACTTCGCCGCGCTTCTGAAAGAGATATAGAGACTTTTAAAATAAGTAAGGGCCGCGAAAAAGAAATTCTGGCCCGCAGCCGCGCCATAGCCAAACAGTTGAACCTGCAAATGAAGCTGAGTGAAGTGGAAATACAGGCCGATGGCAAAAAAGGTACTTTCTTTTATACCGCCGACGACCGCGTTGATTTCCGTGAATTAATCAAAATATACGCCGGCGATTTTAAAGTAAAAGTAGAGATGCGCCAGATCGGCATCCGCCAGGAAGCCGCCAAAGTAGGTGGAATAGGTAGTTGCGGCCGCGAGCTCTGTTGCAGCACCTGGCTCAACGATTTCAAAAGCGTTAATACCACTGCAGCGCGTTACCAGAACCTTTCCATCAACCAAACCAAATTAAGCGGACAATGCGGCCGTTTGAAATGTTGCCTGAATTACGAGTTGGATACTTATCTCGATGCATTACAGCATTTTCCCGATTATGCTGATTCTCTTGAAACTGTTATGGGTACCGCCCAACTGGTGAAGAAAGATATCTTCAAAAACCTCATGTGGTATGCCCTGCCCAACAATACCAAACATTATCCTTTGACCATCCAGCGCGTGAAAGAGATCAAGCGAATGAATCAACAAGGTCAAAAGGCAGAGGAATTACAGGCAGTAGAAATATCGGGTAATAAGCAGAAAGAAACAGAGACTGCTTTTGTGGAACTGGTTGGACAGATCAGCCTCCGTACCCTGGAAAAGAACGACCGTCGCCGCCGCGACCAACAAAGGAATCAGCAACGGCAGCAACAGGAAGGCCGGAATGGCGGACAGCAAAAAGGGCCCAGGCAACAAGGAGGTCAAGGTCAAAGACCTCAGGCGCAAGGCGGGCAGCAAAACCAAAACCGTCCTCCTCAACAAGGCAATCAAGCTGGTCAGCGGCCACAACAAAAACAGCGGCCTCAGGGCGGACAACCCAACCGCAGCGGTGGCGGGCAGGGACAAAAACCTCCGCAAAACCCGAACCAGCAGCCGCCTAAACCTTAATCCCCGATCAGCTCAGCCATTTGCTTTGCCGTGAACTCCATCAATGTTTTGATGTGTGCAGGTGAAAGATCGAATTTCAAACCTGCGGCAGCATATAATTCAGGCAGGGTACGGGTTCCACCCAGGCTCAGTGCATGGATATAATGCTGCAAAGCCTGCTGTGGGTTTTGCTGGTATTGCATCCACAAACCAATAGCTCCTAACTGCGCAATTCCGTATTCGATATAATAGAAAGGTACTTCAAACAAATGCAATTGTCTTTGCCAGCCGATCTGCCGGAAATGGTCGAGCCCGGTATAATCAATACTTTTTGCAGAAAACTCTTTCAGTATTTCCATCCATTTGGCGGTTCTTTCTTCTACCGTATGTGTTGGATTTTCGTACACCCAATGCTGGAATTTATCAATGATGGCAATCCATGGGAAAATGGTAATGGTTCTTTCCAACTGGTGTTCTTTTGCACGAACCAGGTCTTCTTCTTTATCAAAGAAAGCCTGCCAGTGGTCCATGGTGAACAACTCCATCGACATGCTTGCCACTTCTGCAATCTCCATGGGATATTCTTTGAATGCGCTCAGCTCCAGGTGATGGGCCAGGAAAGAATGTACAGCATGTCCACCTTCGTGCACCATCGTCGTTACATCGCTCATTTGTCCGGCTGCATTCATAAAGATAAAAGGGGCGCCGCTCTCTGCCAGCGGACAGTTATACCCGCCGGGTGCTTTTCCCTTCCTGCTTTCAAGATCGAAATGGTGCATCTCGTTCATCTTTCTCAAACAGTTGGCAAAAAAAGGATTCAATGCTTCAAAGCAAGCCACTGATTTTTCATAGAGGTCTTTCCCATCTGCAAAGGGCTTCAACGGCATTACACCATCGGGCTCTGCTTCCGTATCCCAGGGACGCAGCGTATCGAGTCCGAGCTTTTGCTTCTTCCTTTCGTAGATCTTTTCAATTAAGGGCAACACGTGCAGTTTCACAGCTTCATGGAACTGAAAACAATCTTCTTTGGTATAATCAAAGCGGCCCAGTTCAACAAACTTATAATCGCGATAGTTTGCAAAACCTGCATTCAGCGCTACCTGGTGGCGTTTGGCTATCAGCCCGGAATAAAGCGCGTGCATGGCGTCTTTATCTTGCAGCCGCCGGTCTTGTATCTTTCTGTAAACTGTTTCGCGCAGCTCGCGGTCGTGGCTTTCCAGAAATTTCGCAGCCTGTTGCAGTGTATATTCCTGTCCGTTTACTTCCACCGTCATTTTACCTGCGATAGCACCATACTGTTGTTGCATCACGCTCAGTTCGGCCTGTATGGGTATATTGGCTTCTCGAAAAAGGTCAATGCTTTTCTTTACGCTCCTCAGGTAAGTAAAATATTTCTGTTGGTCCAGCGCTGTGGTAAAGGGACAATCGATCAGTTTCCTGTTGAGCTTATCGCTGTATGGTTGCAGTTTCGGTTGTATCTCCATACAGAAATAAGTAAATGCCTCTTCCAGCGCGGGGTCGGTCGTATCGCAGGTCATGCGTATCTGGCGCCAGCAGGCGTCTTCGCTTACTACTGCTTCCAGCTCACTGATATCTTTCAACCAATGCTCCAACGCTTCCTTTGTAGAAAGGGGACGGTTGACCAATTCTACAAAAAAGGGTTCCAGTGTTTCCCAGGTAGTTACTTTAAAATCGGCCGGAACAAAATGCCTTTCCAGCTTCCTGATATCCGCGCTTACATTCATTTCTTTGGATTTTGAATGGCAAAATTAGTTGAATGGGGCTGCGGATAAGCAGGGAGAGTAGTATTTTTACAAACTTTATCAAACAGGAGTTTTGTGGCTGATATCATACAGTTGTTGCCCGATAATATTGCCAACCAGATAGCGGCTGGAGAAGTGATCCAGCGTCCGGGCAGTGCAGTGAAGGAATTATTGGAAAATGCGGTGGACGCCGGCGCCACTGAGATCCGCCTCCTGGTGGCCGATGCCGGTAAAGCGCTGGTGCAGGTAATAGACAATGGGAAGGGCATGAGTCCCGCCGATGCGCGCATGGCTTTCGAGCGCCACGCCACCAGCAAGATCCGCGAGATCGACGACCTGTTCCGCATCAAAACCATGGGTTTCCGCGGCGAAGCGCTGGCATCCATTGCCGCCGTTGCGCAGGTAGAGATCAAGACACGCAGGCAGGAAGATGAGCTGGGTACTTTTGTAGAAATAGAGAACAGCCTGGTGATCAAACAGGAGCCCTGCTCTACCCAGGCTGGAACCAATATCAGCATGAAGAATCTTTTCTTCAATGTGCCTGCCCGCAGAAATTTCCTGAAAAGCAATGCGGCGGAACTGCGGCATATCATAGACGAATTCATTCGCGTAGCGATGGCTTTTCCCCATATCTTTTTTTCACTCACCAGCAACGGCCAGGAAGTATTCCACCTGGAACCGGGCAGCCTCAAACAACGCATCGTACAGGTATTGGGCAATCAATACAATGCAAAGCTGGTAAGTGTTTCAGAGCAGACCGATTACATGAACATTTACGGTTTTGTGGGCAAACCGGAAACAGCACGCAAGACGCGTGGCGACCAGTACTTCTTTGTCAACAACCGCTTCATCAAAAGCGCTTACCTCAACCATGCGGTTAATACGGCTTTTGAAGGATTGATCGCCAAAGACAGTTTTCCTGGTTATGTTATTTATATCGAGCTTGATCCTGCTCAGGTAGATATCAACGTGCATCCTACCAAGCAGGAGATCAAGTTCGAAGACGAAAAGATCATTTATGCTTTTGTACAGGCCGCTGTTAAACACGCGCTGGCACAGTTCAGCATCGCTCCTTCACTTGATTTTACCCTGAACCAGGAGATACAACAGCTCGATGCCGTGAGCAAGCCCTTCACGACCGATCAAAAAGATGCGGCTGTTTCTTCCAGTCTCTACAGGACTTTCACGCAGAAGAACCAGGCGCATTTTATTGAAAAAGAAAACAAAAGTGAACTGAAAGCGTGGAAAGAATTTTTCATTCAACCTGCCCAACCTGTTACTGCACCTGTTATTGAAGAACCTAAAAAATGGGTGGTAATACCTGATACGCCTTTGTTGCAATTGCACAACACGTATATCATTGCTTCTACCCTCAGCGGTTTTATCCTGGTGCACCAGCAACTGGCACATGAACGGATATTGTACGACCGTTACAGCACGGCAGCACACAGCAACAAAATACCCACACAAAAAAGCCTGTTCCCCGTTACATTAGAATTACCAGCAGCTGATGCCGCACTGTTGCAGGATCTCCTGTCCGATCTGCAAAGCATCGGCTACGAGGTAGAACCCTTTGGCAACAATAGTTTTGTGATACAGGGCATTCCGGCAGATATAGTGCCCGGCAATGAAAAGCATGCCATTGAACTGCTCATAGAACAGTTCAAACATTTCAGCAGCGATATCAAATTCAGTAAACGTGAGAAACTGGTGCGATGCATGGCCAGACAACAAGCCATCAAAGCCGGTCAGTCTCTATCACAACAAGAGATGCTCGCATTAGTGGAAGAACTGTTTGCCTGCAGCAGTCCGAATGCAACGCCTACAGGCAGTCCCACTTTCCTGGAATTCAAGGAAGATTATCTCGACAGGATGTTCGGAAAATAATCGCGCCTATCAACTTCTTTCAGCAGCACGAAGCCATCTTTCAGGAATATCATTGTTACCGGCAGTAAGGTAATCGCGGTAACTGCAAGCCACATACTGTCCGTCGTGCAATTGCATCCACCAGCGGCCTGTGCGTTTGCTTTGCAGGAACACCGTTTCCACTTCTGCAAAAGCCATAGTGAATTCATTGAACTCAGTCCTTTCGGTGAGCATGGCCTCTTTTTTGCCTTTGCTGATACCATCCATCAGGTACCAAAGCATGTGTGATATCTGCTTCGCCGTGAGTTGCTGCACGTCCTGGGAGGTTACATAACCATAGATGCCAATGCTGTTACAGATATGGCTCATACCTGCATATTGCATGAGCGTACAGGCTTCTTCTCCATTGAATCCATTCGGACTGAGGTAGTTGGCCGGTGCATGCGAATGTTGTATAGCAGCGATATCGAAGCTGAACAGCTCGCTGTTGCGGATCGAAGGTTCCATCTCTTCGATATGTTCTTTCACTTTTCCAACGCGGTAACAATCGAAGCGTAATTTATCAATCGTTTCCAGCATCTGCGGATGCAGGAAATAGCTTTGAAAACCAATATGCGTGTAATGCCGCAGATGATTAGGTGTGCCTGTAAACAAGTCTACCAGAAAATGATCGGCGGGTAATACGCTCTCCATATCAAGGTCCATCCGCGCATCCACACATACCGTATCGATGATCCTGTTCAGCGGCCCGTACGCAGCAT
The DNA here is from genome assembly GCF_000515315.1 of Asinibacterium sp. OR53. Lineage (NCBI taxonomy): Bacteria > Pseudomonadati > Bacteroidota > Chitinophagia > Chitinophagales > Chitinophagaceae > Asinibacterium > Asinibacterium sp. OR53. Next base: position 1,319,195 of record NZ_KI911562.1, on the reverse strand, counting down.
ATTGTGCCATGGTGAGGTCGTGCGACCCGCCCAGTATCACTACTTTTTTGTTCAGGGCAATCAGCTCGTTCACTACCATGCGCAGGGCGGCGTAACTGTCCTGCAAACTGGCCCCGCATTTTACGTTGCCTATATCTGCCACATTCACATCGGTATGCCAGTGAAACAGTTTATAATATTCATTACGAATGGCATCGGGTGCGTCTGTATGGGTGAACTGGATACCGGCTCCCCTCATTTCTCCGCAGCCAACGAGTACGAGATCTGCATTGTCGATATCGGGGAACACTTCATCGTATACTGCTATATGTCTACCCAGTTGGGTATCTCTGAACCCTTCATCATTGGAAAGTTGTGCAATACTTACAGGCTCCAGGAAATCTATGATCGTTTGCAATGACATTGTCAGGTTCGGTTTGTGACAAACATAACGTAAAAGGAGAGAAAAAATTGTTTAGTCGGTATACTTATAACCCACTCCCCTTACCGAGTGAAAATGGCGGGGGTTCCGGCTATCCTGTTCAAAGTATTTCCGGAAGCTGAGGATGAAATTATCGATCGTTCGGGTGGTGGGATATACATTATAACCCCATACTACCTGTAATATTTTTTCGCGGGTAACTACTTCTCCTTTGTTCTCAACCAGCAACTTCAACAACATAGCTTCTTTCCTGCTCAGCTCAATCCTTTCTCCATTCCATGCAACTGCATCCTGAGCTTTGAAATCGATTTGATTGCCGCCGAATTCATAGTTATCCCCTACTGTTTCTTTTTCCTGCAACTTTTTATTTTTCTCGATCAGCTTTTCAATCCGCAGGAACAGTTCTTCCAGGTTAAAAGGTTTGGTAAGATAATCATCGGCCCCTTTTTTCAATCCCAGTACACGGTCGCTGCCCGTATTCTTGGCACTCAGGATCAATATGGGCACTTCGTTGTGGTTGATGCGTATGCTTTCCGTTACGCTGATACCATCGATCTCAGGCAGCATGATGTCCATGATGATGAGATCAAAATATTCGTTGCCTACTTTTTTGAGGGCTTCCGTGCCGTTAAAAGCAGAGCTCACTTCATAACCTTCCAGCTCCAGGTTCAGCTTGAGTGTTTCATGAAGATGTTCTTCATCTTCCACCAGCAATATGCTCGCTTTATGATCTTTCATTTGTTTCGGTCTTTTGAACGGTCACGGATCAGGTCTGGAATAATACTGTAAAAATACTGCCTTGCGGCTGGTTATGGGTCACAGATATGGAGCCATTGTGCCGTTCGGCAATTTTTGCGCAGAGGTACAATCCAAGCCCCGTACCCTTGGCAGAGCGGGTATTCTCATTCCCTATGCGGTAAAATTTATTGAATATCTTTTTCCGCTCTGTATCGGGGATGCCGCTGCCTTCATCTGTCACGGCCAACAGTACTTCGTCATCCGATGCAGCCAGCTTCACTGTGATGGCAGAAGCAGGCAGTGAATATTTCATTGCATTCTCTACCAGGTTATTGACCAGCATCTGCAACAGCAGGTCTTCTCCTTTCAGGTAAACCCCTTCTTCTATCTCCTCTTTGATTTCGCGGCTGGGGAACCGGTTTTTAAAATCATCGATACAGCCCTCTAACAGGTCTGTGAAATTGAGTTCGGGTTGCGTGGTGAAATTAACACCCGATTCCAGTTGGGCTGCCAGCAGCATATTATTGCACAGGGCGTTCAGCCTGTTGGTTTCCTGGAGGCTATTGCTGATGAGTTGTTCTTGCTTCCCTTCGTCCAGCTTTCTTCGTTGTAAAGTTTCCAGGTTCAAACGTGTAACGGCGATGGGTGTTTTCAGTTCATGGGTAACAGCCATCATGAAGTTCTGTTGTTGCTGTACAAAGCGGATTTGTTTACGTGCGGTACGGAATACGAATACGGCGCCCAATACTACCAACGCCAGGAAGGTCATGCCTTCTCCAATGTATTGTGATGTTTTGCGATTCTTCGCTTCTCCGATCTGTACTGCTTTAGCAAAATAAGCAGGGTCGTCTTTTTTAAGTTCCTGGAGCCTGATGGTGCTGATCTCTTTGTTTTGTTTCTCCAATGCAATGAACCACCACGACAGGGCTGCTATCATATACAGCAGCAGGAACCAATATACCACTGTTACAATGGCCAGTTTTTTTGATCTAAAAAAACTCATGGCTTGGTTTTTTCAACACGTATGCCTGCATTCAGTACATATTGCAGGGGGTCTTCGCGCATGGCCTGTTGCAGGGTGAAGACATAATTCCCTTTTTTCAGTTTCACGGGATGGCGGGTGATGAGGATGCGATGATCAAACACATCGCCCATACCTGCTCCCAGCCAGCCCTTGGCATTATTGGCCAGGGTGAGGTTCAGCATCTGCGTCCTGGCCGTATCCAACGGCGCTTGTGTGATTACGTTCAGCCAGATATTGTTGTAGCGGTAAGCGTCTTCATGCCTGATCACTACATAGATATTATAAGTCGATGTAGTATCTTCTATTTGAAAGCTGAACCCGGGTTTCTGGCTGCTTTTCCATTCATGTTGCGGGAAAAAAGCCATCTTTTCATAAACATCCAGTGTATCGCAGGCCTGCAATAACAAAAGGCCCAGGGCAACCAGCAATATGGGGAGTTTGTTCAAGGAGATTTTTTTTCAAAGATACGGGCAAGCTACAACACATTCAATACCTGTTCCTTGGCCTTCTCCAGCTCATCTTTCATCAGTATCACACATTGCTGCATCTGTGAGTCGTAGGCTTTGGAACCGGTGGTATTGATCTCTCTTCCGAGTTCCTGCAATATGAACGATAACTTTTTCCCTTTACTGATATCTTTTTCTTCCAGTATCGTACGGAAATAATCGCAATGGTTTTTCAGTCGCACCTGTTCTTCGCTGATGTCGATTTTTTCAATATAATAGATCAGTTCCTGTTCCATGCGGTTGGGATCATAATTGTCTTTCCCCACATTGTCTTCCAGCACTTTAACCAATCCTTCCTTGATCTTTGCTCTCCGCTTGGGTTCCAGGGCCTGAATGGCTTGTTGTTGCGCTTCTATATTGGCAATCCGCAGGAGCAGGTCGGCCTCAAGCGATTTGCCTTCGTCTTTGCGGTGCTCATTGAGATCGCCGATGGCAGCTTTCATTAAACGTTCAAAGCTTTTCCACTCTTCATCGCTCAGTGTTTCAGTAGAAGGGGTGATGACATCGGGTAGTTTCAGGATCGTGCTGAGAATGTCTCCGTGCGGGAGTTTCAGCTCATTGGCCAGTTCCGATACGGGCTGGTAATAAGCTTTGGCCAGATCGGTATTGATGGTAACAGGTTTGGACGCACCGTTTTGTTTGATGGTGATCACACATTCCACACTTCCTCTTTGCAACCCTTCATTCAGCAAATTGCGTATATCGAATTCAAAAGGTTTTAACAGCGCCGGGATATTCAACCGGAGGTCAAACTGTTTGCCGTTCAGTGAACGGACTTCGATAAGAAAAGTTTTGTCGACCAGGGTCTGTTCAGCCCTGCCATAACCTGTCATGGAATACAACATCGTGTAGGTGTTAATGGTGCAATGTAAGGAATGTAATGTTTGATAACAAGTCAGCACCTGTTTTCATGAGAAAGGGGGCATAAATGCCCCCTTCTTTCAACCAAAAACACTGCTTGCTATTGCTTGGTAACCGTATAACTATTGTCTATAAACCTTACCACAAATTTGTAAGTACCCGAAGCATCCGGGCCGGGGAAGTTCGACGATGCATCGTATGCAAAATTACCCCCCATTTTCAAAGAAGGTATGGTATTATCCGGCACTGCAAACTTGTGACTCCAATCGCCGTTCACCGGCAGGAACAGGTATTGCTTTCCTCCTGTCAGGGACAGGGTCAGTTCGAATTGGGTGGAGTTCACCTGCGCGAACTGCTGACCAGGCACCGGCACCGGGTTGTTCCATCCTCCCGGAGTAGCATCACCCACAATAAATAGATTAGCGGGCAATACACCGGTGTAAGGTGTAACGGTGAATTTACCTGCCTGGAAATCCACAATAATCTTATACATGCCGGAAGTAGCCGGTCCGGGGATATTATCATTCAGGTCGGCACCGAAGCTGCCGCCTGCATTCAGGCCTGCCACTGTCTTATCTGCCACGGAAAATTTGTGGCTCCAATCGCCATTCACCGGCAACAGCAAATATTCATTACCACCTGTCAGGTTGAAAATACCTCCGTAAGTAACCGAATCAATTTTAGTGAACTCCTGCGTCGGGGCTGGAACGGGGTTGTTCCAACCACCGGCAGTAGCACTACCTACAATGAATAACCTGCCGGAAGCGGGGGGAGTAACTTTCGGCGGTATTTTGTAGGGCGTCATTTTTACTTTGATCACATTGGATCGCAGTAATTCGTTGTTGTTGGCGTAAGAAGAAGTGATTCGGATATCCATATCATAGGCCACACCAAAAGAGAAACCATATCCCAACAAAATCGCATTCAGGTCTTTTGCAGTGAAGGAAGTGGTCAGTGATCCGCTGATGATACGGCTCACTGATTTGGAGAAATTCCTTCCGCTGGAATCGATCTCAACAATGTATTTAACCGTTGAAGAGTCTACTGAATATTTGGGATTGCTCCAGGTTAACGTAAGCGCCACTTTTGAAGAATCGGCAGGTGCAGCGGCAACCGTGCTGGAAGAACTGCTTAAAGTAACCGCAGTTCCCGGCTGGTAATACGGCAGATCGCCCACCTTTTTCTCACAGGCTGTAAAGAAACCAATCAACAGCACTGCGAGGAAACTGAGTTTTGCAAAATATTTCATAGTCATTTTGTTTAATCGTTGCGTTTATTGTTTGGTTACGATGAATTTGCCACGCTGGAAGTCGGCCTGTATTTTATAGGTACCGCTTGCAGTGGGAGCAGGGATATCCTGACTGAAGTCATACCCAAAATCACCGCCACTATCTCCCAAACCGGCAATGGTATTGTCTTTCACAGCATACTTGTGGCTCCAGTCGCCATTCTTAGGCAGGAACAGATAATGCTTGCCACCGGTGAGTGCCACTGTGATCTCATAAAAAGTAGGGCTTATCTGTGTAAACTGCTGGCTGGGCACGGGCACAGGATTATTCCATCCGCCCGGCGTGGCGTCACCTACCAGGTACAAAACGCCACCGGAGGGTGGTGTTACTTTGGGAGGAATGGCGTACGGTGTTACAGCGAATTTCAGCACGTTGGAAATCAGCATGGCAGCATTATTGGCCATATAAGATTTCACCCTGATCTCAAGATTGTGCGACATGCCGGGTTTCAATTGCAACTGGTTCAAGAGGTAGTCGTTGAACTGCCCCTGTGCGATAGACAAAGAGAGGTTCTTGCTAACAGCAACCGTTTGCTTACCCGGATTGGTGAAGTTGGCGCCGCTGGTATCGATCTCTACCAAATAAGAAACATCCTGCGATCCGATACCTGAAGTGAATTTATAATTGGGATTGGTCCACGAAAGTTTGATCGCTTCCTGGTCGCGCATGGTATAGTCCAGTGCAATGGTATTGCTCACAGATGATGTCAACACAGGATTCGTGCCTCCTTCAAAATAATTCCTGGCTTCATCCTTTTTGCACGACGCAACAGTAATGGCGAGCAGGGATGAGAAGAAGAGGTATTTAAAAATATTTTTCATGACAAAAAGTTGACTGTTTAAGAATTAATACCCTGGGTTCTGATCCAGGTTACTGTTAGAAGTCCTGTTAGATGCCGGGACCGGATACAGGTTGTATTTCGAATCAACACCCGTTCCGGAAGACACGCCTCCTTTCCATGGCCACAGGTATGTATTCGTGGTCAGCAGGTTGTACCGGATCAGGTCTGTTCTGCGATGTCCTTCCCAATACAGTTCCCTTGCACGCTCATCCAGTATCAATTGTAAGTTCAGGTCTCCTGCAGCCAGTTGTCCAACATTGTTGGTACCATAACTATCGCCATAGGCCCTGAATCTTATTTTGTTGAGATAAGTTAAAGCAGTAGCTGCATCTCCTCCTGTACCGCCACGGAGTACCGACTCGGCGTAGATCAGGTACATTTCAGACAGGCGGAAAACAGGGAAGTCAACATCAGCGAATGTTTTTGTAACATCAGATACGGCACCGCCATCTGAACGAATGTTCACGTATTTTTTCACATGCACTCCGTTCGCGAAATTGCTCACATCGCTGATCGCCATTTGTGAATTGGATGTACCGAATTTGGAAGTGGTGAAGAGTGCGCGTTGATCTGTATTACCAGACTTATCGGCAAACAAGTTGGCCAACGACGATGTAGCGCGGTAACCATACCATCCACCTCCTACACCATATTCTGCAAAATCATCGCCAGCAGCCGCATGCACAAAGAAGGTAGTATTACCATAAGCCTGCGTGTGTAATCCATCGCAATTGATAGCGAAGATGAATTCATCTTTTTGCTTATCATTATCGGCCATGAACAGTTTGCTGTATCCTGATTTCAGTGTATACCCCCCATTGATCACTTTCTGTGCATAGGTGATCGCATCGCTGTACCGGGGCGTTCCGGTATATACGCCTGCGTTCAGGTACATGCGTGCCAGCAACGCCCATGCAGCCCCCTGGTCCACCCTTCCATATTCAATGGTTTTAACGGGGGCCAGGTCTCCATCGATCGCTTTCAGTTCCTTTTCGATATAAACAAACAGATCAGTCCGTTTAATTTGTTTGGGCAAGCTACCTCCACTTCCAATACCATCTGCTTCGGTAATGAAAGTAGAGTTACCAAACAAGTCCATCATCACCCAATAATTGAAAGCTCTCAGGAAACGGGCTTCTGCTCTTGATTTTTTGACATCGGCTGCATCATTACCTGTGATACCCCTGGAGGCCAGCTTATCGTCTGTCGATTCCCGCAGGTATTCGTTGATGAGCGTGATATTGTAAATAGGCCTTGCATACATGCCTTTCAAAAAAGGATCAGCGCTGGTCCATTTCAGGTCGTGAAAATCGTGGATGGTCTGGTCGTTCCATGCTACCACCGCTTCATCGGTAGGCAACTCTTCGCAATTGAAAAAACCGCGGATGAATGCTACCTGTGAACCTTCATCGAGGCCACCTCCGATATCAGGATTATTTGACGGACCGTTGTTACCTGTAATAGCTAGTGAACCATATATTTTGGCCAGTACGCTTTTATAACCAGCCGCACTAGAATAAGTCTTCTCGGGCGTCAGGTCGTTCTGCGGAAACAGGTCCAGTTTTTTAGAGCAGGCGGTGACAGATAAAACTGCAACAGCCGCTATAATCGTATTCTTTATGATATTGTTTTGCATACTAATCATTTTTCAGAATCAGAAATCAAAGTTTAACCCCAATGAGAATACCCTTGGGCGTGGATAGATATTGTTGTCAACGCCTGAGCTGTTCGAGTTTTCAGGATCCAGTCCTTTGTATTTGGTAATTACAAACACATTCTGAACACTCGCTGATATGCGCATCTGCGCACGCTTGTTGAACACTTTACCGGCGTTGTAACCGAAGTTGATATTATCCAGTCTCAGGAAAGAAGCATTCTCTATATAATAATCAGACAGGTATTGGTTGTTCACGAATCCTGTGTACAGGTAGTCGCGCGAAGCATTACCAATGAAGTTGATGGGATTCTTGATAGCTCTTAAAACACCGTTATTGGAGTTGAAGTTGTTATAGAGATAACCACCCAGTGATCCGTGTGCAGCGAACCCTAAGCTGATGCGCTTGTATATCACCTGGGTGTTGATGCCCAGCAATACATCCGCTGAAGGTTTTTTATAGTAATAGCGGTCAGATTCGTCGATCCTGCCATCCCTGTTCAAATCGTCGTACAAGCTTTCAATGGGCTTACCGGTGGTTCTGTCGTATATCTGTTTGTACACATTGTATACAAAAGGCGCATAACCCACTGCAAATTTTCCGATGTTGTTTCCGGTACCGCCGCTGATACCACCAACATCAATGCCTTTGAAGTTAGGGTCCTGCTGTTTCAACAGGTTGGTGATCTCTGTTTTGTTGTAAGTGAAGTTGAATCCTAAATCCCATTCCAGGTCGTTCTGTTTTACCGGAACAGTATTCACTGCAAATTCCACGCCCTTGTTCTCAATATTACCTACGTTGGTAAGCAAGGCAATATCAAAGTTGGAGCCAGGCGCTACAGGGATCACACTCAACAGGTCTTTTGTTTTTTTCCTGTACACATCTACTGATCCGGAGATCCTGTTGTGCAGGAAAACGAAATCAAGACCCAGGTTGGTAGTGGTAGTGGTTTCCCATTTGATGTTCGGATCGTAGGCAGAAGGACGAAGGAAACTATAGAAAGTATTACCGAATTGGTATTGTGCAGTATTGCTGCTCTGGGAATATTTCGGCAGGTATCCGTAGTAGTTACCAATGTCTTGCTGACCGGTAACACCTAAGCTGGCACGGAATTTCAATTCATTCACAACACTGCTGCCTTTGAAAAAGTCTTCATTTATTTTCCAGGCAACTGATACAGCAGGGAAATAACCTACCCTGTTAGTAGTAGAGAATTTCGAGCTCGCATCTCTTCTGATTGAAGCAGAGAGGAAGTATTTATCAGAAAGCGAATAGTTGAATCGTCCAAAATAAGATTCCATACGGAACTCAGGTTTGTCGGTAGCAAATGTGGGTGTGCTGCCGGGAATCACCACCCCATTCTGGCCATAAGAAGAAAAATTGCTCACTTCTGTAACGAAATCCTGGTATTCATGACTCACTAACACATCAAGTTTACTATCGATGCTCCTGATGTCTTTATTATACAATAACGATACACCGGCCAGTGTGTATTTTTTCTTTTGTTCATAGTGCACATAACGGCCTGCCGTTTTGTAATTGGTAGCAGAAGTAGAATCTGTGTTATCGTTGCCGCTACCACTGGCGTTATCGATTCCGAGGTTGGTCAACACATGCAGATCGGGGAAGAAATGCAGTTTATAATCAAGCTGTACATTACCGATCAGCCTGTTCACTGTAGAGCGGTTGTCTCTCAGATTCAGCAGCGCCAACGGGTTACGGGTTGACAGGTCAATGGGTTTGCCATCTGGTTGCAGCCATTCGTAATAGCCGCCATATTTATTGTTCGCATATACAGGTTGTGTAGGATCGAAAGCAACAGCTGAACCAATGGCACCCTGATCAGCAAATCGGTTGGTGGTTCTGCTTGCTTTTACTGCTACTTCAACCGATAAATGATTATCGAAGAATTTCGGTGAGAGGTTGAGTGCAGAAGACATACGATCGAAATGATCTGTTTTCAGTATACCATCCTGGTTCAGGTATCCGAGCGAAAGACGGAAAGGCATATTTCCGATACCGCCGCTGGCGCTGATATTGTTATCGTTGCCGATAGCAGTCTTATAAATTTGTTTCTGCCAGTCGGTATTTGCCGTGCCCAACAATTTTTTATACGTATTATCTCCACTGGCCGTAGCATCTGCATTGATGATGCTTCTCACTTCATCACCACTCAGCACACCAACTGTTTTAGCCACTGACCCGGAAGAAACCTGGGTATTGAAATTATAACGCACTTTCCCTTTGGCACCTTTCTTGGTAGTGATGATCAGTACCCCATTCGATGCCCTTGAACCATACAGCGCAGTAGCCGAAGCGTCTTTCAATACGCTGATCGATTCGATATCATTGGGGTTGATGGTATTCAGCAGGTTGGCAGAACCCGCAACACCATTGCCATCCACGGCAATACCATCGATCACGATCAACGGGTCGTTGCTGGCGTTGAGAGAAGCGCCTCCGCGAATACGGATACGGCTACCACCGCCCGCAGCGCCACCGCCGGAAGTGATTTCCAAACCGGCTACCTTACCCTGTAACAACTGCTCGGAAGACGCGATGCTTCCTTTCTGGAAATCTTTGGCCGAGATCGCAGTCACAGAAGAGGTGAGATCGCTTTTCTTGCGCGTACCATAAGCGATCACGATCACATCACCCAATGCTTTATCGATGGGATCCAGCGCAACATTCACCAGGCCATCGCTTATTTTCACCTCCCTGTTGGCATATCCTATGCTGGAGATCATCAGTGTGGTAGCACCAGATGGGACTTTTAAGCTGAAACTACCATCGGCGGCTGTTTGCGTACCAACGGAAGATCCTTTCACCGTCACCGACACGCTTTGCAAAGCCGTGCCGTTCCTTGAATCTGTCACTTTTCCCGTAACAGTTCTTTGCTGCGCCTGTGCAGACAACTGCAACAACAACGCAGGTAAGATCATTAATAGAAGCAAACGTTTTACATTCATATACTTTGTTTTTTCAGTTTTGGCAAATGAAGGGATTGTTTAATTGTTCATTATAAAGGGGATTGTTTGTTGCTTTCCGTTGATGAGCATCCGGAGTAAGTATGTTCCGGCAGCCAGACTACCTGTATGCAAACCATTACGATTGAAAGGCACCCGGTAAAAACCTTTGGTCTTATACACGTCTTCCAGTATCGCCATCCGTTTACCCGACAGATCCCATACATCGAGCATGAGCTTACCACTTGCAGGTATTTCATATTCGATAATACCATTGGTGTTTACCGGGTTGGGCAGTATGGCCAGGTGATTATTAGCGACAGGCGTACCAGGCTCATTGATGGTAGTTACTACTACATTCCTGAAATTCTTATTGGTGAACACATAATATTCGCCGGGTTGCAGGGTAATGCTTTGCGCTGCAGCAGGTGCAGTGTACGTAGCATCTGTGAGATAATTATACCAGGTACCCGCACTAGGAAAACTGATGGAAGCCGTAGCAGCATTCACATCAAAGTTGCCCAACACCATTACTTTCAAAGAATCTGAATTGAGTTGTAACCATTTGAACGCTCCCGACAAATCGTAGCTCAGGTTGCCGGTAGTGAATGTGGTGGTATAGGCAGGCAGCAAGCGCAGTTTGATCAGTTGTGCGTACACATTGTATAAAGAAAGACGATTGCTGTTGGTTGCATACTCCCAGTGAATAGGCTTGGGAGCTGTGCGGCAACTATTATCAATGGTAGCATTCTGGCATTGGTTGATGCTGAAATCATAACCCAGTTCTCCAAACTGCCACAACAATTTGGGGCCCGGTATCATGGCCCAGAATGCAGCAGCCATTTCATTCCGCTTCAACGCAGTATTCAGGTCTTTTACGCTGTAAGCGCCTGCAGCATTGCCATAGTTGAGGTTCTTGTACATCAGCCTTTCCTCATCGTGACTTTCCATGTACGTAACCAGGTTGGGCTTGCTCCAGCTACGGTTCTGGTAAATGCCCCATTGAAAATTCCAGTCGGTAGCATAGCCCATGGTGGCCTGGTTGAAATTGTAATTGGCATTACCCCAAAGCAGCATACCGTAATTAGACAATTCTATTTCTTCCTGGTTGGCAGCAAAATGTTCCAGTATGCAATAACTACCAGGCACAGTAGCCTGCATCTGATCGTAGATCCTTTTCCAGATAGCGATCCTGCTGGAATCATAAGCGCTCCATGCAGCTACATCATTGGGGTTGTTTGTTTGTGTAAAACCTTTGGACAGGTCCCACCGGAAGCCGTCTATTTTATAGTTCAACATCCAATGCGCCGTTACACGATCAACAAAGTCTTTGGTAGCTTGTGATGCGTGATTGAAATCGTAGCCTACGCTATAAGGATGGGTAGCCACCGGATTGAACCAGGGACTGTTGGCAGCCGGCCGATTGTTCTGTGCATCCCAGTACATCTGCACCATGGGCGATTGACCGAAGGAATGATTCATCACCAGGTCCATGATCACGGCCATACCCTGCTTGTGGCATTCGTCGATGAATTGTTTCAATGCTGTTTCGGTGCCGTAAGCTTTATCGGGTGCGAAATAAAAAATAGGATTATAACCCCAACTGCTGTTGCCTTCAAATTCAGAGAAAGGCATCAGCTCAATGGCATTCACACCCAGCCTTTTGATGTAGCTGAGGGTATCTTTCAATGTTTGCCAGTTCTGCGCAGCAATGAAGTCACGAACCAGCAATTCATAAATGACCAGGTTCTGTTTATTGGGTTTGGTAAACGCAGGTATTTGCCAGTTATACTGGGGTTTACCAGTCTGCATAATACTTACGATACCAGTTGTTTTTCCTGTAGGATACGATTTGAGCGATGGATAAGTTGCAGCAGGAATGCCAGGATCGTTGACAGGGTCGAGTATTTTTTCCGTATTATAATCCGCTACTTTGAGCGTACCATCGATGATGTATTGGTAAGCATATTCTACTTTCGGTGTGAGGCCTGTGATGCGCAGCCAGAAACGGTTTCCATCGGGTGTGCGATTCATTTGGTAATTACCACCCTGTGTCCAATTGTTGAAATCACCTACTACGCTGACACTGTTCTTGAGTGGTGCAAACAAAACCAATGTAAGAGAGGTATCACCAGGCTCATAGTTGATGCCATCCTTCACGCCCGCAGGTAAAGCCGCTACTGTTACAGGTGTTGCCACATAAAAACTGAAAGTATCCCTGCTGGTAGTATTGCTGTTGGTTACTTCCGACACAATCGTTTGCATACCGGAAGAAATGATAGGGGTATTGGCAGCAATAGTAACCGCATTGTTTTGAGTGGCAATTACAGACCCATTCCAATACAGTTTCAGACTAGCAGCCTGGTTAGCATTGGCGGTGATGGACAGTGTATCTCCCACATTCTTTGTGAGCGGTTCCGGCTGGCGCGTGTAAGTAGGCTGAGAGAAAGGCTGCATGATCCTCACTTGCAAAGAAGTATCGGTTACGGGCAGGTACATATCACTTCCATCGGCATTGCGCAAAACCTGGCTGCCACTACCATTGCGGAAGAGGATGGCTATGCGGAGGATCTTTTCGCCGCTGTTGGTGATGCCAAAAAAAGAACGGAGGCCGCCGGTGATGGAATACTTCCACTGGTTATTGCCCAGTGATACACACTGTGCTGCGGGAGTGGTAGTACCCCAGGTGAATTTGCTGTACTTCCAATCAGATGAACTGCTGCTGGCTGTAGTGATGCAGCCAATGTGTACATATACGTCTGAAACAGGAGTATAATTAAGTAAACCCTGTTTGCCGCGGGTAGCATCACAGGTGATGTCGATGGAGGAACTGGTATCGGTAATGAAAATAGGATTGCTTCGTAATAGTTGCGCTTTGGAGGGTAGTCCAATGATAAGCAGTAGTCCTATGAAGCAAACGAATCTCATATGTGCCGGCAAACGTGGTTTTAATTAATGTGTAAATTTTACACATTTAATTGAGTGCACAAAGTAGGAATTTTTCCAAACAACCAAATATTTTTTTTGGCCGGGAATAATTTTTAATACCGATTTAAGTGACGGGGATTAGAAATCAATACCTATCCAGGTACGCTTGCGTTTCTCGTACTTTTCGAAATTGAATTTGTAGAGTTTTCCCGGGCGATGCGGAACGTCCTGTTCCATTTCGTCGATATCGATGAGCAGGTCCATCGAAGCGAATTTTTTGCGGAAGTTACGCCGGTCGAGACGCACGCCCAGTATGGCTTCGTACAAATTTTGCAGTTCGCGGAGTGAAAATTTTTCGGGCAATAAGTTGAAGCCGAGCGGGTGTTCCTGTATCCTCTTTTGCAGCCACTGGTAGCACGCATCTACAATTTCCTTGTGGTCGAACGCCATGCTTTCCAGCGCAGAAATGCTGTGCCAATTCAGTTCGTTGTCGTGTATCTTAAGTTCGTGGTGATTGATATTGAGTAGCGAACAATAGGCCACTGTAATAACCCTGCCGCCCGGATGGCGGTGGGGATGCCCGAAAGCTTTTACCTGGTCAAGGAATACATCGTTCATGCCGGTACGCTCTTTCAATACCCGGTAGGCCGCATCGTCGAGTTCTTCGTTGTCCTTTACAATATCGCCCAGCAGGGAATATTTATCCTTGTATACTTCCAGGTCACTCTTGATCAACAGTACCTTCAATTCGTTCTCTTCAAATCCGAATATCACACAGTCGATCGTAAGGGGTACTGTGGGGTAAGACTTCACCAGCTTAACGGCATCTTTTACCAGGTGTGGTTCATGTACAATAGGAGCAATCTTCTTTTTCATCCATATTTTTTTTAAAGCACCGCCTCGGGCGGCTGTCGTTTGACTCGTATGGAACACCTTGTATAAGGCTTCCGGAAGCTCAGTGGTCTTACATAGAAAACGCAAAGTTCACGAAAAAAAATGCAAAATGACCAGTGGTTTTTCATGTGAGGGTGGAAGCCTGTAACTTTAGCACTGAATTTTTACCTATGTACAGTGCCGAGCAAACCAGGGAAATGCAACAGCAGGGAACCTATTTATTAGGATTGGCGAAAACCGGCATACAGCTGGGTATAAAAGACCTTAATCACCTTAAGGAGGTATTGCGTTTTCATGAATACCGTTATTATGTACTCAACGATCCGTTGGTTGCCGATTTCGAATACGATGCCCTGTTCAAACTGTTGGAAGCCTTCGAGGCGAAACACCCGGAACTGGTCAGTGCCGATTCTCCCACCCGGCGGGTAGGCAGCAGTCTCAACCAGCAATTCAATACCGTACAACACCTGGTTCCGATGCTGAGCCTCGATAACAGTTACAACGCTGATGATCTTTTAGACTTTGACAGGAAAGTGCGGGAGGGTGCAGGAACCGACCTTATAGAATACTGTATTGAACCCAAGTTCGACGGCGCCAGTATTTCTTTGATCTATGAAAATGATATACTGGTGCGTGGTACCACCCGGGGCGATGGCGTGGAGGGAGAAGAGATCACTACCAATATCCGGCAGATCCGCTCAGTTCCTTTATCTGCTCCTTTTTCACATTATGGCATACAACAGATAGAGATCCGTGGCGAGATCATCATGTTCAAAAAAGCATTTGAGCAGTATAATGAAATGTTGTCCGCAGAAGGATTGGCGCCGCTTGCCAATCCGCGTAATGCCGCTTCGGGCAGCCTGCGCATGAAAGACCCGAAAGATGTAGCCGATCGTAAACTCGATGCCTTTCTCTATCATATCAGTTATTACACCAAGGAAAACGATGCATCCGATAAAATGCTGTCCACACACAGCGGATCACTGCAATTGTTGTGGGAGCTGGGTTTCCGGTCGCCCGAAAAAGAAAAGAAAGTGGTAAAGGGCATAAAGGCCGTCATCGATTATTGCCTTGCTTTTGAAGCCAAACGTGATGATCTCCCTTATGAGATCGACGGTATGGTGGTAAAAGTAAACGACATTCATTTGCAGGAACAACTGGGCATGACTTCTCACCACCCCCGATGGGCCATTGCTTTTAAATTCAAAGCGCGACAGGCCACTACGCAATTGAAAGCAGTGGAGTTCCAGGTAGGAAGAACAGGCGCTGTAACCCCGGTAGCCAAGCTGGAACCCGTATACCTGGCAGGCGTAACCGTATCGAGCATCTCTATACACAATGAAGACTACATCAAAGAAAAAGACCTCAAAATTGGTGACACGGTATTGATTGAAAGGGCAGGTGATGTTATTCCCCAGATCGTGAAATCATTGCCCGAACTGCGCAACGGAAAAGAAAAAAACATTCATTTTCCCAAACATTGCCCCGTTTGTAAAAGCGAATTATTCAAAGAAGAAGGTGAAGCCGTATGGCGCTGCATCAATATCGAATGCGAAGCACAGGTAGTAGAAAAGATGATCCATTTTGTTAGCAAGGATGCCATGGACATCAAGAGTTTTGGTGAAGCCAATGTGCGCAAGTTCTATGAGCTGGGGTTGCTCAAAGATATTCCAGGTATCTACACGCTTGACTTTGAAAAGATCGGTACGCTGGAAGGGTTTGGAAAGAAAAGCCTCGACAACCTGCGCACTGCTATTGATGCATCGAAGCAACAACCACTCAACAGGTTGGTATACGGACTGGGCATCCGTTTTGTAGGAGAAACTACAGCCAAAACATTGGCCAATGCAGTAACACATTTGTTGGATCTGAAAGACAAGAGCGAAGAAGAACTTCAACAATTAGAAGATATCGGCGTTAAAGTAGCACGCAGCATCTACCAGTTCTTCCGTAATGAACAAAACCTGCACATGCTGCAGGCATTGGAACAATACGGACTGCAACTGAAGAATGAAAAGAAAGAAAACAATGGCAACGATAATTTGCAGGGACAGACTTTTTTGTTCACGGGCACTTTGTCTAAATTGAAACGCAACGATGCCGAAGCCATGGTAGAAGCCAACGGAGGCAAAATTGTAAGTGGCGTAAGCAGCAAGCTGAACTACCTGGTAGTAGGTGAAGACGCCGGCAGCAAACTGGAGAAAGCCAAAAAGATCAATACCGTTAAGATCATATCTGAAGATGAATTCCTGAACCTTATTCAAACCGGCTAAATCATGTTACAACCTGCAACCCTTCAATTCCTGAAGAACCTGAAAAAGAATAACAACAAAGAATGGTTCGATAAAAACCGGAAAGCTTATGATGCTGCGAAAGCAGATTTCACTGAGCTTACCAACCAGGTGATCAAGGGCTTTGGCAAAAAGGAGCCGGCTATTGCAGGTCTTGCAGGTAAGGACTGCCTGTTTCGCATCAACCGCGACATCCGCTTCAGCAAGAACAAAGACCCTTATAAAACCAACTTTGCATCCAGCATCATTGAAGGCGGTAAGAAATCCATGCTCGCCGGTTATTATTTCCATATCGAACCGGGAGGCAATAGTTTTTCGGGCGGTGGCCGGTACATGGTAGAAGCTGATCAATTGAAAAAGATACGCCAGGAAATCGATTACAGCTGGAAGGAGTTCAGGAGTATTATCAGGAGTAAAAAATTTGCGGCATTGTATGGCGACCTGGAAAAAGGGGAAGGACTCTCTTTGGTTCGTGAGCCGAAAGGATATGATAAAAGCAATCCTGCTATTGAATATATCAAACTAACAAGCTGGATAGCCACAGTTCCGTTAACAGATGCGGACCTCACCAGCAAAGACCTGGTGAAAAAGATCGTGCATTCTTTCGAAACCCTGCAACCGCTGATCCGATTCTTAAACACCGCAATCATACATTAAGCTCGGGATGATGTTGTGCTAATCTTTAAGATTGCGGAATGCACTCCCCATCGATTCAATCAGATCTGTTGGTAAGAGTGTTTCCATAGTTTGTTGTTCTAAAGCAAGATCGCCGGCGAGTCCGTGCAGATACACACCCAGCTTAGCCGCCTTCAGCGGTTCATAACCCTGCGCCAGCAAAGCAGTCAATATGCCTGTTAACACATCGCCCGATCCACCCTTTGCCATACCGGCATTCCCTGTGGTATTGAACCATCCTTTACCGTTTGCAGCTATCAAAGTATAATGCCCCTTCAGGATGATGATAAAAGGATATTCAGCAGAAAGTGCAATCGCTTTCTGGTGTCTTTGAAAACTATTTTCACTTGTACCGAAAAGCTGGTCGAACTCTTTGGGATGCGGCGTAAGCAACGACCCGACAGGTATTTGGGGAAGTGCCTCTTTTTGCATCTCAAAATAAGTGAATGCATCCGCGTCAAATACTATCGGTCTTTTATACAATTCCAGCAAGGTCTCAATACATTCAGTAGTGCCTTTCATAAACGACATTCCCGGCCCCATACCAACAGCCGCCAACCCATTAAATACGGGTAATCCTCTTTCTCTCGGCAATGCCATCGCTTCTGGCACTGCGGTCTGGATCACCGGCAGTTGTTCCTGAGGCACAAGCACGGTGAGTTTGCCAACACCTGATCGCAGGCAGGCTTTGGAAGCGAGTATGGCCGCTCCCATCTGTCCCTCATGCCCGGCCATCAACAAAGCATGGCCATAAGTTCCTTTATGAGAAAAACGGTCTCTCTGTTTCAATATGCTGGCGGCATCTTGTTGTTCTATCAATTCAGCCGTGGCATTAATGGTAGATAAAAACGAAGACATGAGTCCTATGTCAAGTACCGTTATATCTCCTGTGTAGCTGCCATACTCAGGCAGAAGAAAAGCATATTTAATCGATTGAAAAGTAAGTGTATGGTGGGCGCGAAGTACTGGCGCATCAGCAAAGAAATTGTCTACCGGCATACCGCTGGGCACATCAATAGCTATCACTTTTGCATTAGATTGGTTGATGTGTTCTGCGAGTGCAGCAGCAAGATCGTGGAGTGGTCTGTTCAAACCCGTGCCGAACAAGGCATCTATGACGAGGTTGTCCTGTTCAATAACAGGAAATACGGCAGGTGATTGTATGAAGTGGATGTCTTTACTGAGCCGGTGTAACTTTTCGAGGTTACGCTGGAAATCATCGGTGCCTTTGGATCCGTATTCCAATATGTAAACCGTTACTGCTGCACCTGCTTCTATCATCAGCCTTGCAATGACCAGGCCATCGCCGCCATTATTGCCTTTGCCGCAAAAGATCAGCAAGGGCATTTCATTGTATTTGTGTTCGATCAGCCATTCTGTGCATTTGAGCCCGGCTCTTTCCATCAGGTCAATAGAAGCGATGGGCTCGTGTTGCATGGTATATGCATCCCATTGCTGGCATTGTTGTGCGCTCAATAATTTCATCGTCCGGTTTATTGATTTAAAGGTACACAACATAGCATTAAAAAGGGGCTCCATTCCTGAAGCCCCGGTACTCACTCACATTCTTGCAATTATGATAAGATCGATTTACTCAGGAGATATTCTGCGATCTGCACGGCATTGGTAGCAGCGCCTTTGCGCAGGTTATCGCTCACGATCCACATGTTCAGGGTTTTGGGTTGTGTTTCATCCCTGCGCAGTCTTCCTACAAACACTTCATCGCGCTCGTGTGCATTCAAAGGCATGGGATACAGGAGTTCTGCATCGTTGTTCTCTACGATCACACCCGGTGCGGCGCTCAGCAATTGCTGTACTTCATTCAGGTCAAAATCATTTTCAAACTCCACATTCACGCTTTCGCTGTGCCCGCCCACAACCGGAATACGTACGGTTGTAGCCGTTACACGTATCGAATCGTCCTGCATGATCTTCTTGGTCTCGTTCACCATTTTCATTTCTTCTTTGGTATAACCGTTGTCGAGAAACACATCAATCTGCGGAATCACATTGAGGTCGATCTGGTATTTATAAGCCATATCGCCTTTCACACCTTTTCTTTCATTGAACAACTGATCAACCGCTTTTTTGCCGGTACCGGTAACACTCTGGTAAGTACTTACCACTACCCTTTTAATTTTATAACGGGCATGCAGCGGCTGCAAGGCCACCACCATTTGTATGGTAGAGCAGTTGGGATTGGCAATGATGTAATCGTTGCCGGTGAGCACCGATGCATTTACTTCAGGCACCACCAGTTTTTTGGTGGGGTCCATACGCCATGCAGAAGAGTTATCGATCACGCGGATACCTGCTTCGGCAAATTTGGGCGCCCATTCCAGGGATGTGCTTCCACCGGCAGAGAAAATAGCTACAGCGGGCTTGGCGGCGATACCATCGGCCATGCTCACCACTTTGTATTTTTTCCCTTTGAATTCTACTTCCTTACCTACTGATCTTTCAGATGCTACAGGAACCAATTCTGTTACGGGGAAGTTGCGTTCGGCCAGCACCTGCAACATTTTGGTGCCTACCAGTCCGGTTGCACCTACAACAGCTACTTTCATTTTGTCTACGCTTTTTTAAGGGTTACGTATCCCTTTTTTTGAGGTTGATTAAAAAGAAAGAGGCCTTCCTGTTTGGGAAGGCCTCTGAGTATATTTTGTCATACACAAACGATCAGGCACCTTCCCGTCAGAGAGGTTTCTTAATACGTTTTGTATGTTTCATGTTCATCATTGCCCGGCGAAGATAGGGGTAAATCTGTTATTAAACCAAATCAATGTCAAAATTCACCAGTTGCACAAACTGTTCCAGGCGTGCATCGATATCGCTTTTGCCGATCTCGCGCAGGCGTTGCGTACCGAATTTCTCTACGCAGAATGAAGCCATAGCGCTACCCAGGATGATGGCTGTTTTCATGTTCTCAAAAGAAATATCGCGGGTTTTGGCCAGGTGGCCGATAAAGCCTCCGGCAAAAGTATCGCCGGCTCCGGTGGGGTCGAACACGTCTTCCAGGGGCAGGGCGGGAGCAAAGAATACTTTGTTCTCATGGAACAGCAGCGCGCCGTGTTCTCCCTTTTTGATGATCACAAAGCGGGGACCCATTTTTTCAATAACCGCTGCAGCTTTCACCAATGAAAATTCACCGCTCAACTGACGGGCTTCACTGTCATTCACCATCAATACATCCACCATGGCCAGGGTCTTCTTCAATTCATCCATCGCTACTTCCATCCAGAAATTCATGGTATCCATAACGATGAGTTTCGGGCGGGTCTTCAATTGCTCTATCACACTGCGTTGTACCGACGGAAGCAGGTTGCCCAGCATCAGGAACTCGCAGTCCTGGTAGCTTTCAGGCACCACCGGCTCAAAATTGGCCAGCACGTTCAACTGAGTATCCAGTGTGTCGCGGGTGTTCATATCCATGTGGTAGCGGCCGCTCCAAAAAAAGGTCTTTTCGTCCTTTTTCACCTGCACCCCTTCCAGGGTAACGCCCCTGGCAGTAAGCGCATCCAGTTCCGACTGCGGGAAATCGCCGCCTACTACAGATACCTGTTTAACCGGGGTGAAGTTGGAAGCGCACCAGGCGATATATGTGCCCGCTCCGCCAATGATCTTATCACTTTTCCCGAAAGGGGTTTCAATGGCATCGAAAGCCATGGATCCGACAACAACTAATGACATAATAGATTATAAGGTTGGTTACCGGGGAGCGAAACTAGGTCTTTCAAAGGAGTATAAAAAAACTAACATAATAAGATTTTAAGCTGCGATTATTTCGCTAACACACGTTAGTATGTTATATTCGCGTTATGGCCAGGATAAAAACAGAAAAAAATGTATCCCGTAAAGAGGTGATCGTTACCAAAGCTGCTGCTCTTTTCAGGGAGAAAGGTTTCAAAGCTGCCAGCATGCGCGATCTTGCCGAAGCAGTAGGTGTGGAAGCAGCCAGCCTGTACAACCACATCAAATCCAAAA
Source organism: Asinibacterium sp. OR53 (assembly GCF_000515315.1). Lineage (NCBI taxonomy): Bacteria > Pseudomonadati > Bacteroidota > Chitinophagia > Chitinophagales > Chitinophagaceae > Asinibacterium > Asinibacterium sp. OR53. The sequence goes on along the minus strand of NZ_KI911562.1, from coordinate 1,298,122 downwards.
CCGAATTACTGCACGAATTATGCTTTAGTGTCGCCAACCGTTTTATGCATCACATAGACGAAGTGGAAGCAGAAAAGATCACCGCCATAGAGAAAATTGAAAAGCTGATGCGCTTTCACATCGATGAAATGGTGCATCATTACGAAGAAGTTTATGTAAGCGATCGTGAGTGGAAGCACCTGGCCGATCCCTATCTCTCGAATTACCAGAACCAGCGCCGTATCTACCGCAAACGATTTGCCTCCATCATCGAAGCAGGCATTCGCAATAAAGAGATCAAAAAAATAGACGCACCTACCGCCGTACTCATCATGTTGCACGCAGTGAGCGGCATTGAAAGCTGGCACCGCTCCAAACAAAGGATCAGTGCAGAAGAGCTGGAAGAGAACATGATCACCATACTGGTAGGTGGATTAACGAATAAATAAATGTCATCCCATTTTCACCCGTTAGCAGTAAAGGAAATCAGGAAAGAAACGAATGATTGTGTTTCCATCCGTTTTGATATTCCCGATCCTTTAAAACCTATTTTTCAATACAAGCAAGGGCAGCATATCACGTTGCGTGCATTCGTGAACGGACAGGAACTCCGTCGTTCTTATTCGCTTTGCAGCTCTCCGCTTGACTGTGATGAGTTTCGCATTGCAGTGAAGAAGATAGACCAGGGCCTGTTTTCCGCTTTCGCCAATGAACAATTAAAAGTGGGCGATGTGCTGGAATTGATGCCTCCCATGGGTAATTTCTTTACCGAACTGCATCCTACGCATCATAAACAATACGTTGCTTTTGCAGCAGGCAGCGGTATTACGCCCCTGTTCTCCACCATTAAAACCGTATTGCGCACTGAGCCCAACAGCAGCTTCACATTGATATATGGCAACCGAAACAGGCATTCCATTATTTTCAGGGAAGAGCTGGAAGGACTAAAAAACAAATACATTGATCGTTTGCAGATCGTTTATATACTCTCCCGCGAAAAAACAGACGCGCCCATCAATGCAGGACATATCGATGAAGCAAAATGCAAGCTGCTCTTTGATAAAATAATCGATGTATACAGCACCGATGAATTTTTTATCTGTGGTCCGGAAGCCATGATCTTTACCGTGAAAGAACAACTGGAAAAAGCCGGTGTTGCCAAAAAGAAAATTCATTTTGAATTGTTCTCTTCACCGGGTCAGTCAACAACTGTTGCCGTCAGGGAAGCAAGCACGAAAGAAAGCCAGGCAAAGAGTAAGATCACTGTAAGGCTCGATGGCGTAAGTTTTGATTTCGATCTCGGCTACGACGAAGAAGCCATACTGGACGCCGCTTTGAAGCAAGGCGCCGACCTCCCATACTCCTGCAAAGGCGGTGTATGTTGCACCTGCCGTGCCAAACTGGTGGAAGGAGAAGTAGCCATGGATGTTAACTACGGACTGGAACCGGAAGAACTGGCGCGCGGCTTTATTCTTACCTGCCAGTCGCACCCAAGATCGGCCAGGCTGGTAGTGGATTTCGATGCCAAGTGATCATCCTTTTTTCAAATGAGGCCGGATGATGCCCTGCCATAACTTGTATCCCTTTTCATTCATGTGCAAACTGTCGCTGGTAAATAATGCGCCGTTAACAATTCCATCTTCGCGCAGCATGGGACGATGAATATCAATAAATGTTGCTTTGCGTTGTTTGGCCATGAACTGCGCGATCAAACGATTGGCTGCGCTGATCGCAGGCTCCAGGTGCCAGCGGCTGGGACTGGGTTTGATAGATACATACGCTACGGGTACTTCACCCAATGTATGCCTGATCATACCAAACAATTGCTTAAACCTTTTTAATACCATCTGCGCTGTTACCGTATCCGATGCGGCCAGGTCGTTATCGCCACAATAGATAACAATTTGTGAAGGCTTGTAAGCATAGATAACATCTGGTGCAAAATGAATAAGGTCGGGCAATGCAGAACCTCCAAAGCCCCGGTTGATAATACGATAGCCGGGAAAATACGCTTGCACATCCTGCCATTTGCGGAAGGAGGAACTACCTACAAATAAAATACTGCCTGGCAAAGGCGCCTTGATACTGTCTGCTTTTTTAAACGCATTAATCTCTCCCTGGAAAGGAACTTGTGCTGTCAACAACAGTCCGGAAAAAAAAGTCAGTAAAAAAAGAAATGATTTTTTCATTGCAGAAAGATAAGGAAAGGGGGATGGTCTTACTTCCTTTTATCATGCTAACGTTCGTTAGCATCTCGTTTTCTTTTCTTACCTTTGTTACCTAACCAGATTCAGGATGGACCAGGATTTTGAAAAGATATTCCAGGATAAGATCGATAAAGAGATCAGGATCGAGCCGCGCGACTGGATGCCGGAAAAATACCGGCAAACATTGATCCGGCAGATCAGTCAGCATGCACACAGTGAAATCGTAGGCATGCTGCCCGAAGGCAACTGGATCACGCGTGCACCCAACCTGCGCCGCAAAGCCATTTTATTGGCCAAAGTACAGGATGAAGCAGGTCATGGTCTTTATTTGTATTCGGCTGCCGAAACATTGGGTATCAGTCGCGATGAAATGTACGAGCAACTGCACAGCGGCAAAGCAAAATATTCTTCCATCTTCAATTACCCTACCCTCACCTGGGCCGATATGGGCGCCATCGGCTGGCTGGTAGACGGTGCAGCCATCATGAACCAGGTGCTTTTGTGCAGAAGCAGTTACGGGCCTTATGCCCGCGCCATGGTGCGTGTGTGCAAAGAAGAAAGTTTTCACCAACGACAGGGTTTTGAAATACTGCTCACGCTGAGCCGCGGTACCGAAGCGCAACGCGCGATGGCACAGGATGCCGTCAACCGCTGGTGGTGGCCCAGTGTCATGATGTTTGGTCCAAAAGACGATGAGAGTCCCAATTCACAGTTGAGTATGAAATGGAAGATCAAACGTTTCAGCAACGACGAACTGCGCCAGAAATTCATCGATATCTGCGCAGAACAGGTAAAGACATTGAACCTCAGTTTGCCCGATCCCGATCTGCGCTGGAATGAAGCAAAAGGGCATTATGATTTTGGTGCTATCAATTGGGATGAGTTCTGGCAGGTGATACAGGGCAATGGCCCCTGCAACAAAGAAAGGCTCAGTGCCCGCAGGAAAGCCTGGGAAGAGGGCGCCTGGGTGCGTGAAGCCGCTGCCGCACATGCATCGAAAAAGAAACAACAAGCAGCTTAATCATTTACATGAAAGCATATATCCGGAAATATTATTACGGCGATTACGGTGAATCGAAACAGGGACCTGCCGATGTTTCCACGGGAAAACACAACAAGCATGAATGGCCTTTATGGGAAATATTCATCCGCAGCAAACAGGGCCTCGATCACAAACATGTGGGTAGTCTGCACGCAGCCGATGCCGCGATGGCTATTGAGAATGCAAGGGATGTGTATACCCGCAGGATGGAAGGCGTGAGCATATGGGTAGTGGAAAGCAAATACATCCATGCAAGCAATCCCGATGAAGCAGCCTCTTTGTACGATCCCGCGAATGATAAAGCTTACCGGCATCCTACTTTTTACGATCTTCCACAGGAACTGAAACATATTTAGATCATGCATGATCCTCTTCTCCATTATTGCTTATTCCTGGCCGATAGTGCATTGATATTAGGACACCGCAACAGCGAATGGTGTGGTCACGGACCGGTGCTGGAACAGGATATTGCATTGACCAATATTGCGCTCGACCTGATTGGGCAGGCACGCAACTTGTACCAATATGCCGCATCGATACAAGGGGGTGATGCAACAGAAGATACGCTGGCTTACCTGCGCGATGAAAGAGCATACAAGAATTGCCTGTTGGTGGAATTGCCCAATGGCCATTGGGGACAAACCGTGTTACGTCAATTCTTTTTCAGCACGTATCAATACTATTTGTTCCAGCAACTGATCAATAGTACCGATGTACAACTAGCCGCTATTGCAGAAAAATCGCTGAAAGAAGTTACTTACCATCTTCGCTGGAGCAGCGAATGGGTGATCCGCCTGGGCGATGGCACAGAAGAAAGCAAACAAAAAATGGAAGATGCAGTTGACAACTTATGGGTTTATACAGGAGAACTTTTTGTACCTGCTGCATACGAAACACCAGGCTTTGGTGTTGACCTGAACCTTGTTCAAATGCAGTGGCAACAGAAAGTTGCAGAAGTCATGGAAGAAGCAACATTGACATTGCCTCAGCAAGGCTGGATGCAAAAAGGCGGCAAAGAAGGCATCCATACCGAACACCTGGGTTATATACTGGCCGAAATGCAAAGCCTGCAAAGAACCTATCCCGGTGCAACATGGTAAATGAAGCTACCATATGGAAACTGTTTGAAAACATATTCGACCCTGAAGTGCCTGTATTGAGCATACTCGACCTGGGCATTGTGCGGGAAGTGCATGTAAAGAGTGAACAGGAAGTGGAAGTTGTGATCACGCCTACCTATTCTGGTTGCCCCGCCATGGACGTCATTGGCATGAACATACGGATAGCGTTGTTGCAGCAAGGGTTTGCACAGGTACAGGTAAAGCAGGTATTGTCGCCTGCCTGGACCACCGATTGGATGAGTGAAAGCGGCAAACAAAAGCTGAAAGCCTATGGCATAGCGCCCCCCAATCACAAACAACTGGTATGCACGCCCGACGCTTTCCAGGAAGAAGAAGCTGTGCAATGTCCGCATTGCGGCTCTTATCATACACGGTTGGTTTCCCGTTTTGGCTCTACGGCCTGCAAAGCCCTTTACCAGTGCAACGACTGCCAGGAGCCTTTCGATTATTTCAAATGTCATTAACGCAAAAATGAATGCGTATCTTTAATAACAGATTCATCGGCTATGTGTCCCATTCTTTTTCATATTGAGAACGGTATCGCTTATATCACGTTGAACAGGCCCGATAAACTCAACGCTTTCAACCGTGATATGGCGTTGCTTTTACAGGCCCGTCTCGATGAAGCCGCATCGCTGCATGAAGTGCGTTGTGTGTATCTCACAGGAGCCGGCAAAGGATTCTGCGCGGGACAGGACCTCGCCGAAGTGGCAGACCCCGAAGGTCCCGGCATGCAAAAGATCTTAAGTGAACACTACAACCCCATCATCACCCGTATACGCCACATGCCCAAACCAGTGGTAGCTGCGGTGAATGGCGTAGCGGCAGGCGCCGGCGCTAATATCGCACTGGCCTGCGATGTGGTAGTTGCCGCACGCTCTGCTTCTTTTGTACAAGCTTTCTCTAAAATAGGATTGATACCCGATAGCGGCGGCACTTATCTCCTGCCTCGTTTGGTTGGCTGGCAGAAAGCGAGTGCATTGATGATGTTAGGAGAAAAACTGTCTGCAGACGAAGCAGAAAGAATTGGCATGTTGTATAAGGTGATGGACGATGCAGGTTTTGCAGAAGAAAGCAAAAACATTGCAGCCACACTGGCCAAGTTGCCCACCAGGGCTTTGGCTTATATCAAACATGCCCTCAATTTATCGGCCACCAACCACCTCGAAGCGCAGCTGCAGCTCGAAGATGAATACCAGCAAAAAGCTGCTGCTACCAACGATTTCAAAGAAGGAGTGAAATCTTTCCTCGAAAAAAGAGTTCCCGCTTTTAAAGGATATTGATATGAATGAAAAGGATGTATTAGCCCGCCAGGCTGTAGACTACATGATGCAGAAAGATTATTTCAGCCAGTGGATGGGTGTTACCGTTTTAGCAGTGAAAGAAGGTTACAGCAAAATACAAATGACACTGCGTAAAGAAATGATGAATGGATTCGGCATCGCGCATGGCGGCGTTACATTCGCATTGGCCGATAGTGCCTTTGCCTTCGCCTGTAACAGTGATGCCAAAGTTACCGTAGCACTAGATGTTTCCATCTCTTTCCCCAAGCCCGGACTCGAAGGCGATATATTAACCGCAGAAGCCAAAAAGATCAACCAAACCAATCGCACCGGCTTGTACCTGATAGAAGTAGCCAACCAGCGAAATGAATTAGTAGCGTTGTTCAAAGGCACTTGCTATAAAACAGAGAAAGATCTGATCAAGCCCTGACATGCGATCAAGCATCAAAGACCGGTTAGTATTGAAATAGTTTTCGTAGCACTACATCAATAATCTGCAGCACTACGAAAACTATTATTTGCATATCCTATTCAATTACTACCATATCCCAGTATTTCAACTGTGTTAACGTAAACTTAATGGTATTGCCATTCTGTGTAAACGAAAGCTGCTGAGGAACTCCATGGTTATCATCCGGACTGGCAACCCATACTTTATGTACCGGGCCATCATAGCTTACTTCAATATCTGCGGCGGTAATACTTACGGGGGTTGTTTGATTACCATCCGTATCGCGCCAGCTGAAATGCGCAGCATTGGCAAAATTGATGAAATGCAATACCTGCGCAGCTCCTATCTTCTTTCCCTGAACAGCCACTTTACCGGTTTGCAGCGGCCATGCACTAATGTTCATTTTAGCATTGGTGCATGTTACAGGGATCGCATTGAAACTACCGCCATCGCGAAGCAGGTTTTCATACGCTACCAGGAAATCATAATACGCTGTCATGGCATTGCTCAATTCGGCGCTCATCTTCAAATTATTATTCGGGAAATATTCTTTACAAAGCATGTGTTCTCCCAATTCAAGATGAGATCCTCCAAACGAAAAGATGACTGCATTGGTAAGCAACACGCCCGGCGTATTAAAATAACCTCCTTTATCTGCCAGCTTATAATCCATGTATGCCGTCAGCACCGTTCTTTTCGCATTATTCGCCCAGCTATCGTTGTCCTGGATGATCCGTGCGAGATCGGCATAGTTTTCATTGGGATTCCATACTTCCGTATAGAGGAAGTCGACAGGCGATGGTGCAATACCTTGCTGTTGTCCGAATTGATTAACAGCATTCATCACCAATCTTTTAGTGGGCACCGCCGATTTCATGGCAGTTAAAAACGAACCGTAGCCTGTTGCAAGATCTGCAACAGTTCCGTTGTATGTATAATTTTTACCCCAATCGCCCAACTGGTCTACATGGAACCCGTCGAAGTCATACACGGAATACACATCATTGTTCTTCGCCGCAAGGTAATTTTGCCAACTGCTGTTAGACGGATCCAGCAACCATATATTGCTTTTAAACATGGGCGCAGGCAAATTGAGAACGGTCTTCGAAGCATGAGCAGCATCGGCATACAGGTACCACTGATCCGATACGCCTGCCGCCGAGGCATCGCTCAATGCACCATAACAAAGATTGTAGAACATCGCTTTCATGCTATAACCATGCGCCAGTGAAATATACTTTTGAACAGTGCTTTTATACGTATCCCTGTTAGCAATGTCTTTCCATTGGTCGGCAGGATTGGATACCGTACCCGCCAGCGGTAAATGATGCTCGTAATGCCAATCATAAAACTGGATGCCATTGATATGGTGCCTGTTGAGGTTACCCATAACAGACAACATACTATCGTCGCTCAGCTTACCGTATGATGAAAGAAATCCATACCGGGGAAACCTTGTCCAGTCACTACTCACATCAACAGCAATGCTGGCAATGGTTTTATCCACTCCGTTCTCCTTGTCAAACACTTCTACCAGGTATCCCGAAAAATCTGCAGGTGGCGCCTGCCAACTCCAGGAAGTGCCGGTCAGCGGCTCTTCTGAGAGCACAGTGTTCAAATGCCGGTAACGCACAAAGCTGCCGGCCGGAACCGTATTGATGGCAAGCATCACTTTATCTCCTGGATGGTAACCCGCTTTATCGCTTGTAAGTGCATAAGTGGTCATTCCCGGCGTAACAGGGTTGGCATACACTTCATCATCCTTCTTACAGGAAGTGAGTATCACAAATATGATAGGGAGAATGAATAATCGATTCATTGTTTTTTGTTTATTCGAATTAAATACTAACGATCATCATTGCTATAGCTTCTGTATCAGGATCGTTTCATGCAACTGGTCCAATGTGATCTTGTAGTTTCCGGGAACAGTGATCTGCCATTTATTATCCGGGTTACCTGAAGGAATGAATTTGGCAAGTGTACTGCTGATCGGTTGGTGATTCACCATGGGCATAAAATAATCGCAGCCCCAGTTTCCCGTTGTAGTAGGTATTTTAAACTCTCCTGCCGTCATAGCGCCCTGCCAGGTAAAGAGGTAGGGATTTGTGGGGTCGGCAGTCATGGGCGCCGGGCTGTTGATATTCCAGCCAACCGGCGTGGCATCACCTACCAGCCACAATTGTTTATACGGCGTAAATGGTTGGATGTTGATCTTCATGTTCAGCAGGTCCAGTTTGATCTTATAAGGCCCAGCTGTTGTGATCTGCCATTTGTTATCCGGACTACCACCTCGTACCAGTTGCACATCTGTTGCCGATAAAGCCGGATGGTTTGCCAAAGGCATATAATAATCGGTACCCCAGTTTCCTGTTGCAGTAGGTATCTTGAATTCTCCCGCATTCAACAGTTCATTGTAATTGAACACAAACATATTACCACTGTCAACACGCATTTCATTGGGTGCACTGATGTTCCAGCCATTGGGTGTTGCATCTCCAACGATCCATAAGCGGCTATAAGGTGGGGCCGTGGGTTGTACAGGCTGACTGATCGCAATTTTCATACTCAACAGGTTGAGCTTAAGTGTATAGATACCGTTAGCAGAAATATGGAATTTATCATCGGCCTGCCCAAAATCGGTTCTATAGAACAGTGAATCTGCTGCTGCAGCACTTTTATTATAAGTGGGTATCCACTGACCAAGTGTAGTCAGGAATTTGAAATCACCTATGTTCAGCTGTCCCGTCCATGTAAATCCTCCCGGCTCCGTTGCAATAGCTGTTAAAGCAACGGCTTTCGTATTATCCCAGCCATTGGGCGCCGCATCGCCTATCAGGTACAATGTTTTGGTAACCGGTTGATAAGTGGTAACACTGATCACAGCAACAGGAGATGTATCTGCACTGATACCGGCTGCCTGTGTCTGCGCTATTATTCTCGTTTCCAGCATAAATACCGTGCCGGGTGTAGCATTGAAATGGTTCCTGAGTGAATCATTCAATGTACTAACCGAGAATTTGTTGGAATAAACGGCCAGGCCCATATCCAAGCTGATGGGGTTTGCAAAATTCGTGCCTTGTTTCGCCAGCTGAAGCGTGTACCGGATAGATGCATTGGTGCCTTTGTTGCTGCCCGATGTCCAGTTCAATATCAACGCATCATTATCCCTGTTCTTTTCCTGCAATACAACTGTATTGGTTGAAGCCGATAAGGTCAATGCAATATTACCTTTATTCAATTCGGCATAGTTTTCTTTCTTGCAACCGCACATGACCATTACCATGACCAAAACGGTCATTATATATTGAGCGTATTTCATGATTTTACTTTTAAGGTTGGTTATCAGTATCCCGCATTCTGTGTGAGATTAGGATTGGCGTCGATCTCTTTTTGCGGAATCGGTAACAATAAATGTTTGGGAGCAAAATTGGTTTTACCAATGCTTTTCAGGAATGAAGCCGCATATTGCCCATTGTCGTAACGAATGAGATCAAACCAGCGCTGTCCTTCAAATGCCAGCTCCATCCTTCTTTCCTTTCGGATTCTTTCTCTCAGGTCAGCCTGGTTCAATCCACTCAAAGCCGGCAATCCGGCCCGCTGTCTCACTTTGTTCAAGGGCACCAGCGCATCGGAAAGATTATTGAGTTCACAGGATGCTTCCGCTTCCATCAGCAGAACATCACTGTAACGCAATACCGGCCAATTGGCTGGATTGGTATCATAATCGGGTGACACCGATTTTGGAACCAGGAATTTGCGCAGGTTATACCCTGTTACAGAATAAGACGACTGATATTGTTTGTTGTCAAAAGAGGGGCCGCCAACATACAGCAATGTTTTATCCTTACGGTTATCGTTGGCTTCATATTGGTTCACGAATTCGGTGGTGGGTTGATCCCAACCGTACCCCCCGGCAACGAAATCGGCGTTACGCGGCCCGGTGAAGGTACTCACCCAGCTGGCCTGGTTTTCATTACTCCAGAAACTGTAACTGGTTTTACCAAAGTATTGCACTTCAAAAATACTCTCACTTGAATTCTTGGTAGCCGGGTTGAAATTATCGGAATAGTTGGTGTTGAGTGCATACCCAAGCCCGGTCACTTGCCTGCACAGGTTCACTGCTTCGGTATATTTTCCCAGGGTGAGGTTTACTTTGGCCAGCATTCCCATAGCAGCGCCTTTACTGGCTCGTCCGATATCTGCACCATTATAAGCAGACCGGTCCGGTAACAGGTTAATTGCCTGCTGCAGGTCTTTGATGATGAGATCATACACCTGTGCTTTGGGTGCCCTCGAAGGACGCAGGTTATCTTCCGGTGTTTGAGGTTCTGTTATCAACGGTACATCACCAAACAACCGTACCAGTATAAAGTAATAATGCGACCGGAGAAAATAGGCTTCACCCAGGATACGATTCTTAAGGTTCTGGTTGATATTCATCCCCGGTACGTTTTTGAGCACCAGGTTGCATCGTAAGATACCGGGAGCAGGCCCGCGCCAGATGTCCAGTGCAGCTGCGTTATCGGTAGAGGTTACAAAATTGGAAATATCCTGTGTTTCTATTCCATCGGTTCCGCCGCCTGCACCCACAATGCTGTTACCGGCCCAGATATCGCTGGTCCATATCCGGAGGTTATACAGTTTGGGCCATTGTAATGGCTGATAAGCACCATTGATCGCGGCAACGGCATCCGATTCTGTTTTGAAAAAGTTGGCAGTATTGATACTGTCCAGAGGAGCTTTGTCCAGGTATTTTTGGCAACTGCTGATACCGGTAACCAGTATAACAGCAGCTATATATTGTAAGGTTCGCATGGTAATCATTTTAATCAATTAAAAGATCAGGTTAATCCCTGCACTAAGGGTCCTCGTTACGGGATACACATTCAGGTCTATCCCGTTAACAGGCACTTCCGGATCAAAGCCTTTGTATTTTGTGAATGTTACCAGGTTTTGTGCCGACAGATAAATCCTTGCTGTTTGCATCTTTGCCTTTTGTATGAGGCGTTTGGGCAAAGTATATCCAATCGTTACATTCTTTATTTTGATATAGCTTCCATCTTCCACAAAACGGTCAGACACCCTTGTGTTTTTATTGGGATCATTGAAAATGGCACGAGGCATCGTATTGCTGCTGCCGGCACCCGTCCAGCGGTTGAGTACAGCCATTGTTTGATTCTGCGCCACAGCCATGCCCTCCTGGTAAATCCTGTTGGCATTGAAAATAGCATTGCCCTGCACACCTTGCATAAAAATGCCCAGGTCGAAATGCTTCCATGTAAAACTGTTGTTCATGGCAAAAATGAAACGGGGGTTGGGGTTGCCGATATAGGTACGGTCATTGTCATCGATTTTACCATCGTTATTCAGATCGCGGAACCTGATATCGCCAGGCGATGTACGGTTGAACGGATCGCTTCCCGGAACCTGCACGGCATAGTCACCCACTTCTTTCTGGGTTTGAAAAATTCCATTGGTTACAAAACCATAAAAGGAATTCACCGGCAGGCCATTTTTCTGGATGGAAAGATTCTGGTTAAGGCCAATGCTCCCGGTATAAAGAGGGGTGCTGTCGTTAAGACTAACCACTTTATTGCTGTTATATGAGATATTGAAACTGGTGTTCCATTCAATCGCACCTTTCGTGTTGCGGGTAGTGATATTCAGCTCTATGCCTTTGTTCTGTACCTTCCCGGCATTGATGCTGGGTACAATGATATCGGAATATCCCGTTGAAATGGGAACACTCATCGGTACCAGCATGTTGTTGGTATTCTTGATATAAGCATCGGCTGTTACGCTGATCCTTCCATCCAGCAACAATGCATCTATACCTATATTGCTTTGTTGTACCTCTTCCCAACGAACACCCGGGTTGGGAATTGCCTGGGGCACTACTGCATTTACAGTCTGGCCATTAAAGTTGTATTGAATGGTTTGCAGAACGGAAGCAAATGAGTAATTGCCAATATTCTGATTTCCCGTGATACCATAACCAATACGCACTTTAAGATCATTGACCCATTTCAGCGGCTTCATGAATTTTTCTTCTGAAATACGCCAGGCCAAAGACCCCGATGGGAACCAACCCCACCGATGATTTTCACCAAAGCGGCTGCTTCCATCCCTGCGAAGGGTAGCTGTAACCAGGTATTTATTATCGTATGTATAATTGGCACGACCGATGAAAGAAAGCAAAGCCCATTCACTCGCGTTACCGCTGATGGTTTGTTGCGATGTACCATTATTCAATTGCTGTGTATTATCGCTTGCAAAATTTTGTACAGAACCATTCATGTAATCATAGCGGTTATTCTGCGCACTGCTACCGGCCAATAAAGTAAGATGATGCCTGGAGGCGAAGTATTTATCGTATGTGAGGTAGTTATCCCATAACCAGGTTAAGCTTTTATTCGATTGCTGAAAAAGATAACTGTTTGGTTGCGGAATCGGCTGCCAGTTGTATTTAGGCGACCATGTACGGTTATCCCAGAACACGGCCTGCACGCCACCGGTAGATTTAAACTTCAGGTCTTTGAACAGTGTTACTTCAGTATAAATATTACCCAGTACATTATAACCATTCGTAGTATTGTCAACAATGGTGGCCTTACCTATCGGGTTAATGATATCGCCGTACCAGGAAGCTTGTCCAACAGGACCGCTGTACGTTCCATCTGCATTATAGATGGGCTGAACGGGCAATGCCGCCATTGTATTGCGTATGTCGTAATTACCGTTGTATTTGGCATCATGGTTCAGTGTCAGGTTATTTCCAAACTTAAGCCAGTCGAACACTTTAGACTCGCTGTTGAACTGTACCGTATATCTTTTATAGCCGGTATTGTACACAATGCCTTTCTGGTCCAGCATGGTGCCCGATACATAGTAAGTAGACTTAGGCCCGCCTCCTGAATAGGCCAGTGAATAACTCTGAATAGGAGCGGTCTGAAACAAAGCGCCTAACCAGTCGGTTCCTTTACCCAAACTTCCCGGGTTGGCATAAGCGGGATTCTGCGGTTGCCCGTTGTTGGCCATCATTTCGTTGTGCAGGCTGGCAAATTGCGATGCATTGAGCATTTGCACTACATGGTCGGCCTTTTGCTGACCGGCAAACATTTTAAATTCAAGCGAGCTTTTGCCAGATATGCCCCTCTTGGTTGTAATGATGACCACACCATTGGCTCCGCGGGAGCCGTAGATGGCCGATGCCGAAGCGTCTTTCAATATTTCAATGCTGGCAATATCATCCGGACTTAACGTATTCAACGGTATATCGGTAGGCACACCATCGATCACCAGTAAAGGATCACTGTTATTGATGGTACCGGTTCCCCTGATGCGAAACGTTACATTGCTGCCCGGAGCACCCGATGATACAACCTGTACACCGGATGATCTTCCCTGGAGCGCTTCGCCGATATTGGCTACCGGTAATGATTTCAGCTCATTGGTATTAACAGAAGATACCGCACCGGTAAGGTCTTTCTTTTTTTGCGAGCCGTATCCTACCACCACTATATCGTTCAGTGATTGGGTAGTGGCTTTCAATACAATGTCAACTGCAGAAGCCATGGCAACAGGCTGTTGCGTGCTTTCATATCCAATACTGCTGAAGACAAGAATGGAATTTCTACCCGATACTTTTATGGAGAAAACACCTTTTTCATCGGTGATGGCGGTATTGGCATATCCTTTCTCCGTAACAGTCACGCCCGGCAAGGGTTCGCCTTTTTCATTGGCCACCGTTCCTGAAACGGTTCGTTCCTCTTTTGAAGTCGCCTTTTCTTCTGTTTTATTGGTTGATTCTTTAGGCGGGTTGTTGATGAGGGGAAAGAGGATGATGCGATCGTTGATCACCTGGTACCCGATATTGGAGGGTTTCAGCACTTCATCCAGGAAATCTGCGATCCGTTTATTCCTGGCTGTATACGTAATGACCTTTTCTGCATTGATCATATTGGCGCTGAAGCTGAACTTCACTTTGGTCTGTTGCTCAATAGCTACAATCAGCTTTTTGAGTTGTACGTGTTCAGCGGTGATATTGAACGATTTTTGTAAAACAGTCTGGCTGTTTGCTTCGCTGGCAAAAAGAGTCCCGGCAAATACAATAGACATCACTATCTGTATGGCAGTAAATCTCATGGCAATCAGCATAGAAGCAACTATCCGTTGCTTATTTTTCATAAATTTGTTATGTTTTTGTTCAACAATGTTTTGGGACGAAAACGAGAGCTTGAAAAAGCTATAGGAGCTGGTTGTGCACCACCACAACCGGCTCTGCTTTTTTAGCTGTTGCAGCATAGTTGCCGCATCGTATATATCAAGGGGGCAGGTACATTTTCTTCTTATTCATACAGTTTGTTTGGGGGTTTTGATAATTAATTACATCCCTTTCCTTTGATCAGGATCTTTGTTCCGTTGACCTCAAAGGAAGCGTTGGTAGTAAGGCAAATGATCTTAAGCTTGGTAAATAAATCGGACACAGAGATATCGCCCGTAAAAACACAATTATACAGGTTGGTATTTTCAACCACGATCTCAATACCATACGCTTTCTCCAACTGACTAAAAATGTTTTTCAGCTTTTCCTGCTCATATATAAAAGCCCATGGCTGGAGGTTGTTGCTATTTAACGGCTCTTGCTCGTTCGCTGCTATTGGCTGCGGCGCTTCAACCAACGTCACTTCAAAAGCCCGGTTCGTATGTTTATACACCGCACGCTGATTAGGCGTAACTATAACCCCTTTGGGGGATGAAGCTGATTGTAATAACCGGTCATTCTCATATACCTGCACCCTACCTGTTCTCACCGACACTTCAACATTACCCGTTTCTGTATTGGTATTAACAGTAAAGCTGGTACCCAATACACGGGTAACAATATTATTATAGAAGACCAGGAATGGTTTTTTCGGATTTTTGGCTACTTCAAAAAATGCCTCCCCTTGCAGATAGACTTCTCTTGTAGTTGTATTGAAGCTGACCGGGTAATGCAGGGTACTTTTCGGTCTGAGGAAAACCTTGCTCCCATCATTGAGCAGAATTACTTGTTGTGTATCCGTATTATTTTTCTGAATGAGGTCTGTTCCGGGAATGATCGAAGCAAAATTCCTGTCATGCATTGAATACTTATGGGTATAGAACCAATAAGAGGAGACGACCATCAAAATAGCCGAAGCGGCGGCTACCCATTTCCAAAGGGGCATCACCTTTTTGGTCACAGGTAATATGGTTTGGGTGTTTTTTTCCGCAGCAAAAATGTTGTGTATGATCTCCTGGGAAATATGGGGAGGAAGATCGGTCTGTCCGTATTCCTGCTGGCTTGCCAGGTCTTGAAGAATGTTCTCTCCTAATTGCTCATCGAACTCGTGCGCAGACAGATATTCAAACAACTCCTCATGCTCTGCACTGGTAATGTCGCCGGCAACATACCGTTGAAGAAGGTATTGAAAGCGTTCCGCTTTATTCATAGACAAGCAAACGGAGATTTGGCACCCCGGTTACTACATAATACAACTCAACGAAAAGACAGGAGTACAAGGATTGAAAAAAAAATTTCACCGTGTTCTTCAAAGAAACGCCTGATATGAGCAAGTGCTCTCGACATATGCGTTTTTACAGTTAAAGGGGAAAGCCCCATCTGCTCTCCAATTTGTATATAGGTAAGTTGCTCAAAACGAGCCAGTTGGAAGACTTTTTGTTGTTGTTCAGGTAATTCGCGGATGGCTTGTTGCAGCAGTTCATTGTAAAATGCATCCTGCATCTTATCAGCGGTATTGTCTGTTACAGCGGCAGACACCAATTTATAACCATCCAGTGCTTTCCATTCTCTGGCGATTTTTTTCAGCCTGTTGATGATGTTGTTTTTGGCAATAGTGTACAGCCAGGCTTCTATGCCCTTTTCTTCATTGATAGTGGCCCTTTTAAACCATAGCTTCAGGAAAACATCCTGTACCACTTCCTGCGCAAGCAGTGGCGATTTAAGATAACGAATAGCCGTTTGGTAAATACGGGCACGATAGCGGTCATACAATACCTGAAAAGCATATTCGCTTCCTCCAGCAAGTAATGACAGTAATTTGGCTTCTTCGTGCAATCGTATTGGCTTAATGACGCTGAAATTAAGAGATTTTCATAAAAGCCCGGTTCAATGCTTCCATAAATTGAAAATTTCTTTTCACAGACATCAGAAACGGGCCGATCATTCCAAGTGCAGGCATGCAACAAAAGGGACCGCATAAAAATGCAGTCCCGCTCTTCTCGATTGCTTGTACGATAACCTGTCATTATCGAGGCCATGGGTGGATTTGAACCACCGTATAAGGTTTTGCAGACCTGTGCCTTACCACTCGGCCACATGACCAAAAACGATTTGTGCAATAAATAGTAGATATAAAAATCAAATGTTGCTGGTACAACAACATCGTCCGGACCGGACATGGTAAATAGTAATGCTGTTCGATTTCATGAGGCAATATTAGTGTGTTCATATTAATCTACCAAATTAGTAGACTAATATTTTGAAGATTTATTTTGGGTAATTTTATGGATGGTCTACGCTTTTCAACAACATATACCTATTATACACGAATCAGCTTTCCTACATCCGCAGGCTGCTGTAACCGGCCATGTAATCATCGGCAGGGATGTTTACATTGGTCCCGGCGCCGCCATCCGCGGCGATTGGGGAAAGATCATCATTGAAGATGGATGCAATGTGCAGGAGAACTGCACTATTCACATGTTTCCCGGCACTACCGTGTTGCTGAAAGAAAACGCGCATATTGGTCATGGTGCAGTGATACACGGGGCCACCATCGGCCGCAACTGCCTAATCGGTATGAACAGCGTGCTCATGGACAATGTAATATTGGGTGATGAATGCATTGTAGGTGCACTGAGTTTTATCAAAGCCGATGAGCAGTTTGAGAACAGGAGTCTCATCGTAGGCAATCCCGCCAAACGGATCAAAGCCGTGAGCGATGAAATGATGCGATGGAAAACGGAAGGCACGCAGCTTTATCAATCGCTTCCTGAAACTATGCGCCAGCACTGGCACCCAGTGGAACCACTCAGGAGTATGCCCAACGAAACAAGCGAAGAGCAGGCCACCGCCGGTTATAAAACCTGGAACCAGACACGGAACCCATAACATTATTGTACCTTCGCGCCATTATTCAGCATGGTTTCAACCGCTAAGCAGTGTCCGACAAGAACAATTTCATAGACTATATCCGCATTTTTGCCCGCAGCGGCCACGGTGGCGCCGGAGCAAAACATTTCATGCGCAATAAATTAACTGCCAAGGGCGGTCCGGATGGCGGCGACGGCGGCCGCGGCGGTCATATCATCCTCAAAGGCAATGCCCAGTTATGGACTTTACTGCACCTCCGTTATTTTAAGAATGTACTGGCCGAGAACGGCGAAAACGGCAGCAAAAACAATTGCACCGGTCGCGATGGAAAAGATATCATTATAGAAGTACCCCTTGGCACGGTAGCGAGAAATGAAGAAACCGATGCAATAGAAGCCGAAATATTGGAAGACGGACAGGAAATTATATGGATGAAGGGTGGCCGCGGCGGACTGGGCAACAGCAATTTCGCCACACCCACCAACCAGGCACCCGATCATGCACAGCCCGGCGAACCGGGCGTGGAGGGATGGAAAAACCTGGAACTCAAAGTGTTGGCCGATGTGGGGCTGGTAGGGTTTCCCAATGCGGGCAAATCTACCCTGCTCTCGGTGATTACAGCAGCCAAACCCAAAATAGCTAATTACGCCTTCACCACCCTCATTCCTCAACTGGGCATGGTGGAATACCGCGACTCCAAATCATTCTGCGTAGCCGATCTTCCCGGTATTATCGAAGGAGCTGCGGAAGGAAAAGGACTTGGGCATCGTTTCCTGCGTCATATAGAACGCAACTCCATCCTATTGTTCCTCATACCGGCCGATAGTACCGATCACCGGAAAGAGTTCAACATTTTACGCAATGAACTGGAAGAATATAATCCCGATATGCTGCAGAAAGATTTCGTCATTGCCGTAAGCAAAAGCGATATGCTCGATGATGAACTGAAAGACGCCATTAAAAAAGAACTGCCTGCCGGTATACCCAGTCTTTTTATTTCATCTGTTACCAATACAGGACTGAATGAGCTGAAAGACCTGCTTTGGGAGACCTTGAACAAGCCTGCGGCCTAGTTTTTACAATTCCCTAACCTTCTTTTTGCATTTTTTTTCAAATCAGGGGTTACCTTTGTCCCATTCTAGTATTAATCAGTGTAGCTACACGCTGATACTTCGATCGAAATGGTTCTAATTTCCCGCTTGTACCTCTTCGATTTCTCTTAAGCCTACGAATCATCTGTCTTTGCCTTACGTGCACGAATAACGAGTATGTTTATTGCTTGCCTGGAGATCTTTTGCCTGCGAAATTCATTTTAAACCTTTAAAAAAGAAAAATTTATGAAAACGCAAACAAACATTGCAAAAACAATCGTTCTGGGTAGTATTTTATCTGTAGCTGTACTTTTCTCTACTACAGCGCATGCAACCAACGGAACTGCCAGTCCTAAACATGTAGATTCAGTAGCTAACACCATCGTTAAGCCTGAAATCAAATACATCGGCGTTGACAACGACCAACTCCTGTCATTCACTGTTAAATATGACAACCAGGCTGGTCGCAAATTCAACCTCACCGTACTGGACGAAAACGGAGACAACCTCTATAGCGCAACTTACAATGACAAAAACTTCGTGAAGTCATTTAAACTGCCTGCTTTCAGCGTGAACCACCTCACTTTCCTGATCCAGGATGCTAAAGAAAGCTTCCGTGAAGTATTCAACATCGACGTGAACACACGTGAGATCACCGATGTAGTGGTTCGCAAAAACTAATCCCTGCATACCACAATATATTTGTGAGAGAATCAAGAAAAAAGCCATCGCATATTGCTGATGGCTTTTTCTTTTTTATCTGTTGAAGAAAGGCTTTATCCAACTGCTTCTGACTGCATACTCCTCGATGCTTTCTTCCTGTCTTCTTCGTTCAATATGGTTTTACGCATACGGATGGATTTGGGGGTTACCTCAATACACTCATCCTGCTGTATGTATTCCATGCACTCTTCCAGCGTAAACTGTAATTTTGGCGTAATGCGTACACTGTCATCACTACCGCTTGCACGGTGGTTGGTGAGCTTCTTGGCTTCCACAGCGTTCACATTCAGGTCACCGGGTTTGATATGCTCAGCGATGATCTGTCCAGCATAAACTTCTTCTCCCGGATCGATGAAGAAACTACCACGATCCTGGAGTTTGTCGATAGAATAAGCTGTAGTAGTCCCCTGGAATTTAGAGATCAATACACCATTGTTACGCCCGGGGATGGGCCCTTTCCAGGGTTTGTATTCAATAAAGCGATGCGCCATCACGGCTTCACCTGCTGTATTGGTCAACATTTGCGAACGCAGTCCGATCAAGCCCCTTGAAGGAATCTCGAATTCCAGGTGCTGCATCTCTCCCTTACTTTCCATCACCTGCATTTCACCTTTGCGTTGTGTTACCAGGTCAATCACTTTGCCGCTGAATTCAGCAGGCACGTCTACCACCAGGTTCTCATAAGGTTCGTTCTTTTTGCCATCGATGGTTTTCACCAGCACCTGCGGGTTGCCCACAGTCAGTTCATATCCTTCGCGGCGCATGGTTTCTACCAGTACACCCAGGTGAAGGATACCCCTTCCGTACACCAGGAAACTATCGGCGCTATCCGTATCTTCTACACGCAGTGCCAGGTTCTTTTCAGTTTCTTTCATCAAACGGTCGCGCAGGTGACGCGAGGTAACGAACTTACCATCCTTACCAAAGAAAGGCGAGTTGTTGATGCTGAAAGTCATACTCATGGTAGGCTCATCCACGCTGATAATGGGCAACGCTTCAGGATTCTCTGCATCGGCAATGGTATCACCGATGTTGAAATCTTCCAGTCCCACTACCGCACAAAGATCGCCCGACAACACTTCCGTCACCTTACGTTTACCCATTCCTTCAAACACATACAATTCTTTCACCCGGCTTTTCTTAACAGAACCATCGGCCTGTACCAGTGCGATCAGTTGGTTTTCCTTGATGCTGCCGCGGGTTACTTTACCCACTGCAATACGACCTAAGAAAGAAGAATAATCGAGTGAAGTGATCTGTAACTGCAAAGTACCTTCCGATACTTTGGGAGCAGGTACATATTTGAGAATACCATCCATCAACGGAAGGATATTATCTGTAGGTGTTAAACTGTCGTTGAACCAGCCGTTTTTCCCACTTCCATAATATGTGGGGAAGTTGAGCTGCTCTTCAGTAGCGTCGAGGTTGAAGAACAATTCGAACACGGCGTCGTGCACTTCATCGGGACGGCAATTGGCCTTATCCACTTTATTGATCACTACAATCGGGTGCAGGTTCAGCTGCAGGGCTTTCTGCAGTACGAAACGGGTCTGGGGCATAGGGCCTTCAAAAGCATCTACCAGCAGTATCACACCGTCGGCCATTTTGAGTACCCTTTCTACCTCTCCACCGAAATCACTGTGGCCCGGGGTATCTATCACATTGATCTTGATACCGTTATAAGTAACCGCGGCGTTCTTACTGAAGATGGTGATACCCCTTTCTCTTTCGAGGTCGTTGTTATCCATGATCAGTTCACCAGTCTCCTGGTTGTCGCGGAATACCTTGGTGGCATGCAAGATCCGATCCACCAATGTTGTTTTGCCATGGTCTACGTGTGCGATGATGGCAATGTTTCTTATTTCCATGTAAAAATTTGAAGCTGCAAAGGTACGATTTTACGCGCGCAGGGCAAAATATCAGCTATCTTCCTTAGTTTTAAGTAAATCCCCTGTTTATGCGTTCCTTCTCGCGAATATTGCTGATAATCGCCATACTATTTATTATCTTTTTGTTAGGTCCGCGTCCTTCGAAGCCTGTTTATAATAAAGATCTGCCGGCTGTTCCGGCCATCGCAGCAGGATTGGAACAATATGTAACCCATATAGAAGCCGCACACAAGATCAAACCCGATAATGAAGCACGTATTGTATGGGCCAACGATTCCCTCAAACAAAAAACACCTTATGCCATCGTGTACCTGCATGGTTTCAGCGCCAGCCAGGAAGAGGGCAATCCCGTTCACCGCGATATCGCCAGGCAATTTGGTTGCAACTTATATCTCTCCAGGCTCGCAGGCCATGGTATCGATACCAGTGACGCACTGGTGCACATGACAGCCGATGATCTCTGGGAAACCGCCAAACAGGCCTATAGCATTGGCAAACAATTGGGTGACAAAGTAATATTGATGGGCACTTCCACAGGCGGCACCCTGGCCTTGCAGCTGGCAGCCGCTTATCCGGATATAGCCGGACTCATCCTCCTTTCACCCAATATTGCCATCAACGACCCCAATGCCTGGCTGCTCAACGATCATTGGGGATTGCAGATAGCGCGGCTGGTGAAAAAGTCCGATTACAACGTCATTACCGGTAAAGACAGTGCCTACAAACAATACTGGTATACCCAATACCGGCTCGAAGCCCTCACACAACTGGAAGAACTGCTGGAGACTACCATGAATACCGAAGCTTTCTCCAGCGTAAAGCAGCCGGTGCTGATGCTCTATTATTATAAAGACGAACAGCACCAGGATCCCGTGGTGAAAGTGGCGGCCATGAAGGATATGTTTGAACAGCTGGGCACTTTACCGGCACAGAAAAAAATGGAAGCCATTCCCAACGCCGGCGCGCATGTGTTAGGCTCAATTATTGTTTCCAAAGATATTCCGGCTGTGGAAGCAGCCACGACCAACTTCATGCAGGATGTGCTGATGCTGAAACCGGTAACCACTCTACATCATTAACACCATTTTAGGGCATTAACACTGAATAATGTTTAGCATTGCACCAGAATACAACACACTAAGCCGGGCATGAACATTAACTTTTGATGATGGAAAGAAAAATAGTGTATCTCGTCAATCCTATTTCGGGAACTGCCAAAAAAGAGGGCATCAAAAAATTGGTAGAGCGGGAAACAAGCGCACAGGGCATTTCGTATGAAATGACCAACACCAATGCTACCGGTAATTACGATTGGCTGCGCGATAAAGTGCTGGCCGAAAAAATTACCGATATCGTGATCATTGGTGGCGACGGTACCGTGAACCAGGTAACCCGGTCGCTGCGTAACGTTTCTGTTCAATTTGGCATCATACCGGTGGGTTCAGGTAACGGGTTGGCGCTGGCCGCAGGCATACCATCTAAACCACAGCAGGCATTGTCGCTCATTTTCGCAGGCAAAGCCGCCCCCGTTGATGCATTCATGGTGAACAATGAATACTCCTGCATGCTCAGTGGCATTGGCTTCGATGCACAGGTCGCCTATGATTTTTCTACTAAAGCCACCCGCGGATTGTTCACCTACGCACAACAAAGCATCCTGCATTATTTCAAAGCACATCCTTACCAGTTCGAGATCGTACTCGATAATTTTTCTTTTTTCGCAGAAGCTTTTTTCATCAGCATCGCCAACAGCAACCAGTTCGGCAATCATTTCACCATTGCGCCGCAGGCCAGTCTGCACGACGGTTTGCTCGACATAGTGATCGCGCAGAAAATGAACAAAGCCAAACTGCCCTTTGCCATCCTCCGGCAAATACGCGGCAACAATAAACTGCAACAGTTGGTAGATGACATGGGTAAGAAAGACATCCTGTATTTTCAAACGCCTGCACTCACCATCCGCAACCTCAAACTGGCGCCGCTGCATATCGATGGCGAACCCAGGGAAACCGCGGGAGAATTCAATATAAAATTGCTGAAAGACTATTTTCAGTTGATACAGCCCTGATGCTTATTTCATGATACGTTCCAGCTTCATAAATTCGCGTTTGTTGAGCGGGTTATCCAATGCCAGTGCAATGTCTCTTTTTTCTGCTGCGGTAAGGTGAAAGCTCAGGCTGGCCGGCGCATCGTTGCGGGAGGGTACGTATTGAAAACAAAGCCGGTGAAATTGCAACCCATACCCTTCAAAGAAATATTCCAGTTGATCGTGCTGATAATAGTCCTGCAATTTGTACCAGTTATTCTGCAAGAGTAAAAAAGGCTTGGTGAGCCAGTCCATCAGGTTACTCGATTCGAAAGGCCGCTCCCAATCGCCCAGCCCCCTGTCGCGCAACTGCAATAACACCACTTTGCTGGTATTCTGCTGGAACCAGTCTTTGAATGCGTCAATAAAACGGAGTGCCGTTTCCTGTCCGAAGTTATCGCGTAACCCCGCATCCATCACATCGATCACCGGGTCTGAAGGCAGCCATACATTGGGCAATACATAAGGGAAAGTGGCATTCATGCGCAATGCCGATAAGATACTCAGGTTCATCGCATCCTGTTTGGCAAAGAATGTATGGAAGTCTACCGCATCGGCATCGAAAGGAGTGATGCGTGCAACATCGGTCATGGGACGCATCAGGAATCTCGCCGGGTGGGTTCCGATGATCATTTTTCTTCCATCGCGGTTAATAACGGAATTGAAGAACATGAAAGGTATCTGTGCCGTTTGCTCCGGTATTGCATAATCCTTCAACCGTTTATCAAGCACCCCATGGGTATTCTCACTGAGCTTCTGTTCAAAAGCATAACCACGGTCTTTGGAATACTGGTAGCCGAACTTGTTGAATTTCTGTACGGGGCCCATGATATCGCGCGTTACAAAAGAAGAGAACAAAGGACTCAGCAGGTCTTTTGAAATATTATCAACGTATTGCCCGTCGTGGAGGTTGATCGAATTCCCTTTCAGTTTCTCCAGGTACAGTTCCCTGAAATAAGCAGCGCCCAGTGTACCACCCGAAGCACCTGTGATGAGCAATGTCCTTTTCATCAATTCACCACCCATCATGCTGTCGAGCCTTTGCAATGCATTCATGGTGAAGGTAGCGCTTCGCGTACCGCCTCCGCTGGTGTTTATGATGTATACGATGGGCTTATCGCTTCCCTGTTTGGCTTTCCACCGGTTCAGTATTTCGAGGTACTGTTTTTTGTCTGCCTCCATGTTTTCACGGGTAGCCATCTTCATTACCGACTCGCGACTGTAAACAGGTCTTTCTTCTTTGCCCTCGTATTTCAGTCCGTACGCTTTGTTGCGCGGATCGATGATATTGTGCTGGTACAAAAAATTCATTCCCACATAGATCGATACCAGCAACAACAGACTCCAGCTATGTAAAAACAAGGAGATAGCACCTGCTCCCGCGATCAGTATGGCAAAGAATACGGTGATACTGGCAGCGGCCGGTAACTGGAACAAGCGGGTATCTGAAATATATCCCAATGCCACCAGGAAAATGAACGCAACCAGTATGGCAATAACGGCCGCAAAATGGTGCCGTTTGAAAATGGTATCGAGGAAGTCCTGGCTGTAGTGCCGCACATCCCTGGGTTTGCGCAGGTGCAGGCTGGCACTCAGGAACCAATCTACTTTCAGGTCGGTCTTTTCTTTGGGTAGTGGATTGTTCTTCGATATCTCTGCATAACGGGTATTAGCCGTGGTAATCACATTGGCCATACTCCTGTAAATGGTTTTATCGGCACCGAAAAAATAAATGAATGCGATGAGTATGGACAAAATAATGCCCACTCCAAATCCTCCTACCATGAGCAATACTTCCGATAAAGGAAACAATTCCTGCTCGCGTGCATAACTCACGGCTTTGATGAAATAAAACACCAGGAAAACGAGCGGTATCACCGCATTGTTGATACAATATTTTAAAAATGGCTGCGCTGTGGTAGCAAGGAATTTCAAATGCTTGCTGTGCAGGATGAAAGTGGTGATGTTCCAGCTCATGATGAACACACCAAGTGAAAAACCCACAATGCCGGTACTGATCGGACTCACCTCGCCAAAATATTCAGGCGCCAGGAAAAGAGAATCTGCACCGAATGTATGCATGAAATCGCCGGCTACCGTGGCAAATAAAATATACCAGAACAACAGGAATACCTGGTACCTGCGGAGGTGCAAGAGTAAAAGCTGAACAGGCAGTGAGAACCAGAAACCAACCAGGTATTTTTTCATACAACCAAGACCATTTTTTTATAGCAGTTGCTGCTTTATTCCACTACCGCTCTTTCCCTTCGCACAATATACAGCATCCACACCAGTGACAGCAACAACAACATGCCTATTAGTTGGTGCAATTGCGCCATCCATTCAAATATACCCCATTTACCCGGTACGATACCGGTGCTGGTGAGTACTGCTGCAATGCCCAGCAATACCTGCAAGCTTACTACAGCCAGCGGCATCCATTTGGTGCGATCGAATAACCCTGTTCCTTTTGTTTTAAACAATCGCAACGTCCAGATAACAATCAATACCAGCAACAAATACGCCAGCCCCCGATGTATAAAATGGATTAACGTTTTGTTGTCGATGAAGTTGAGCAGGAAATGTTCATTGGCAAACATTTTCTCCGGTATCCACTGTCCATTGATGGTAGGCCAGCTGGGCGCCGCTGTAGCCGCTTTATGTCCGGCCATCAATGCACCATATAATAATTGTATTACCAGCAGGCAAAGCAATAACCAATTCCATTTTCTCGCACCGGTGTTATAGGTTAACTGTTCTTTTTTCACCAATAGCTGCAGAGCAAACCAGAAAGTGTAGCAGAGTAGTCCCAGTGCAAATATGAAATGCAGGGCCAGCCGGGTAGGTTTCACATATACGGCATCGCCCGTTAAACCACTGGCTACCATGATCCAGCCTACGGCTCCCTGTAAAGCGCCCAGTAAAAACAAGATGAGGAGCGGTCTGATCATTTCTTTTTTGAAATATCCTTTCAGCAGGAACCAGCCAAACCCCATGGCAAACACTACACCAATGAGCCTGGCCCATAAGCGATGAAACCATTCCCAGAAAAAAATGAATTTAAAATCGGAGAGGGTAAAATCGAAATTCAACAAATGAGATTGCGGCGTTTGCCTGTATTTATCGAATTCCGCCATCCATTGCTGCTCATTCAAAGGAGGCAGCGCGCCTGTGATCACATCCCATTCGGTAATAGACAACCCGCTTCCCGTTAAACGGGTAATGCCTCCCAGTGCAATCTGTATCACTGTCATACCCACTCCCACCAATAACCAGGTGGCTACTAATTTCGAAGAACGTGCCGTTGTATCCATAACTCCTTTTTCAGAATGGCACAAAGGTACTGAAACTGTATTGGGAGATATGAATCGGAATGTTGAATTTTACCGCGTGTTACAATCGCATTTTCAAACGGAGCTGATAGAAGCGGGCTGTGATGAAGCAGGCAGGGGTTGTTATGCAGGGCCGGTATTTGCAGCGGCAGTGATCCTGCCGGTCGATTTTCATCATCCATTGTTGAACGACAGTAAACAACTTTCTGCAACGCAACGTGAATCATTGAGACCTGTGATAGAATCTGCCGCCATCGCCTGGGCAGTGGCGCAGGTAGACAATCACGAGATCGACCGCATCAACATCCTCAAAGCTTCTTACAAGGCCATGCATTTATCCATTGATCGGTTAACAACTTCACCACAGTTGTTGCTCATCGATGGCAACCGCTTCATCCCTTACCGGCAAACGCCGCATCGTTGCATTGTCAAAGGCGATGGTATTTATGCCAGCATCGCCGCCGCAAGCATTCTCGCCAAAACATACCGCGATGCTTTTATGCAGGAGCTGCACCTGGAATTTCCGCAATACAAATGGGATTGCAACAAAGGGTACGGAACAGCCGATCACAGGACTGCCATTGAAAAACATGGTTTGTGTAAATACCACCGGCACAGTTTCAACATCATCAAAAATCCACCACACCTGCTCCTTCCCTGATCACTTCATAAGTATCGTGCGTGCAGTCGATCACCGTAGAAGGTATCATACCGCCGATACCGCCATTGATCACGATGTCTACCTGGCTGCCGAATTTCTCATAGATCAGTTCGGGATCCGTGTATTCTTCCACCATTTCCCCTGGCAAAGAAGCAGATAATATAGGGTGGCGCAGTTCTTGTACAATGCCTCGGGCAATGCGGTTATCGGGCACCCTGAGCCCTATGGTACTCTTTTTGCTCTGTAAAATTTTAGGGACTTCCTTACTGGCCGGCAGGATAAAAGTATAAGGACCGGGCAAATGACTTTTCAATAAACGGTACAGGGGCGTGGAAGTACTCTTGGTATACTGGCTCAGGTCGCTCAAATCATAACAAACAAAACTCAATTGCGCTTTGTGGGTTTCTATTTGTTTGATACGCGCGATGCGTTCCACCGATTTGTGCTGGAAAATATCGCATCCGAGTCCATATATTGTATCAGTAGGATAAATGATGATGCCGCCCGATAAAAGACATTCTGCAACAGTTTTCAAATGCCGGGGTTGTGGATTGTCCGGATGGATATGCAAAAGCATCCCTAAAAATAGCGCATTCATCTTATTTTTGCATGTAAAATTTCCATTATGCAGTTACAGGCTATTGACGTGGTAAGTTCGATCAGTGCGACAGATTTTAAAAAAAATTATTACGAAGCCAATCGCCCCCTCATTATAAAAGACCTGGCTAAAAGCTGGCCGGCTTATGAGAAATGGAACTGGGATTATTTCAAGCAACTGGTGGGCGATAAAAAAGTAGGCCTCTATAATAATACCAAGAGTGATGCATATACCCCCATCAACAAGGCCGACGATTACAAGACCTTTGGTGAATACATTGATATGATCCGCAAAGGTCCCGCCGGATGGCGCATTTTTCTTTTCAATATTTTCGAACACGCACCACAACTCACCAATGATTTTACCTGGCCCGATGAACTGATCACGGGTTTTGTAAAACGTTATCCCATGTTATTCGTAGGCGGCGCTACCAGCATTACCCACATGCATTTTGATATCGACCTGAGTCATATTCTGCATACACAGTTTGTGGGTAGAAAGCGTGTGTTGTTGTTTCCCAAAGAAGAACAATACAAACTCTACCGCAAACCTTTTGAAGTATTAAGCCTGGCCGATTTCAGCCATTATTACCAGCGCAACGGCACACCCGATTACGAAACCTTCCCTGCACTCAGACTGGCCAGGGGATACGATGCTGTACTGGAACATGGCGATACGCTTTTCATGCCTGCCGGATACTGGCACCACATGGAATACCTCGACAGCGGATTTGCCATGAGCCTTCGTGCTATGCAGTCTTCCTTCACCGGAAAACTAAGCGGTGTATGGAACCTGTTTGGAATGCGTACGATTGACACAATGATGAAGAAAACATTTCCGCATCCCTGGTACGATTGGAAAAAGAAAAAAATATTCGAGCTCGCTAATAAGGAACTCAATAGGTGATTTCTACAGTCACGCGTGAAAAACACTGTTTTAAAAACAGTGTTTTCTACATACGAATTCCGTATAAACACCTCATTTTATTCTGTTGTAAACCCGCAAATTTGTAGTCGCATCATTCCGGCATGGGTTTTGTCTTTTCAAAACCAAACTGGAAATGATCGTTTATCTATATATAATGCGCTGCTATGACAAAGATCGTCTTGGTCGATGACCATGTACTGCTGAGGAATGGACTTGTTTCATTGATTAATTCTTTTCCCGATTATACCGTTCTTTTTGAAGCTAATAACGGAAAGCAATTCGTCAAACAACTGGATCCTGAAAACCTGCCTGAGATTGTTATCCTGGATATCACCATGCCCGAGATGAATGGGTACGAGACGGCATTATGGCTCACCAACCATTACCCGCAAATCAAAATACTGGCGCTGACCATGCTCAGCGATGAACGTTCCATCATACGGATGTTCAAGAACGGCGCCAAGGGATTCCTGTTGAAAGATTGCCGGCCACAGGAACTGAAAGCGGCGCTCGACGGGCTGATGCATAAAGGCGTATACCTCAACAGGATTACCTGTGACAGTATCATCCATAATTTCCAGTCTACCAATAGCGCCGACGACGAGGAGCAAAAAATGGTAAATGAACTGGATGAAAAAGAGAAAGAATTTCTAGCGCTCTATTGTACAGAAAAAACACACCGCGAGATCGCAGAAGTTATGGGTGTTCCGTTACGTGTCATCGATAATTTCCGCGACCTGTTGTACCAGAAATTGCAGGTATCGTCAAGAGTAGGACTAGCGCTGATAGCCATGCGCAATAATATTGGCGACAGCGTTTATTAATACCCAACCGGCATTATACAATTTCCCAAACCTCTTTGCCGCGCAACAATTTATCCAGATCGCCTTTTCCTTTGGTAGCGATGGTCTCTTCTATCTGCATGCTCATCACATCTTCATAGCAGGCACGGTCTGTTTCAAAGAACACACCGAAAGGCCGGGGATAATGGCCGCCTTCTTTATTGGGGTCATCGAACAAACGAACCAGTAACTGTGCTTTGAAGAAATCACGCTCATCGTGTATCCACAGGTCATCAGCGCTGACACCGTTGCCTAATTCCACCACCACAGGTTTTAAACCATCCAGTTTGATACCCTTGTTTTGGGTAGCACCAAATACCAGTGGTTTTCCCTGTTCGAGGAACAACGCCTCATCGGCTTTTGATGATTTTTCAGTGAATACTTCAAAAGCGCCATCATTGAAGATGTTACAGTTCTGGTATATTTCCAGGAAAGAAGCGCCTTTGTGCTGATGCGAACGTGTGAGCATGTATTGCAGGTGCTTGGGATCACGGTCCATACTGCGGCCCACAAAGCTGGCATCGGCTCCCATAGCCAGTGCAGCCGGATTGAACGGATGATCGATGCTTCCGAAAGGCGTACTCTTGGTAATCTTTTGTTGCTCGGAAGTAGGTGAATACTGCCCCTTGGTTAACCCATAGATCTGGTTATTGAACATCAGTACATTCACATCGAAATTCCTGCGCAGCAAGTGAATGGTATGGTTGCCACCGATGCTGAGACTATCCCCATCACCGGTTACGATCCAAACACTCAATTCGGGCCTGGTGGCTTTTAACCCACTGGCGATGGCTGTTGCACGTCCGTGGATGGAGTGCATGCCAAAAGTATTCATGTAATAAGGGAAACGGCTGCTGCAGCCAATTCCACTGATGATAACAATATTTTCTTTGGGTACGCCTATCCCAGGCATTATTTTCTGTACCTGTGCGAGTATAGAATAATCACCACAACCCGGACACCACCTTACTTCCTGGTCTGTTGCAAAATCTTTCGCGGTGAGCGGAGCGCTCGTTGCTGCTGCTGACATCTTAAACCAATTTGAGTCCGCTAAGTTACAAAACCATCAGGCTTGTACTGTCATTTCTTTGTATTTTAACGGCATCAAACTAACATATGAAAAAAATCATACTTCTATTGAGCTGCTGTTACTGCAGCCTGCTCTATGCGCAAAAAGGCCAGGAGCCCGTGAAGGTAACCGATATGCTCAAGATCAGGCAGGTAGGTGCTATTACGTTGAATCCGGATGGTTCCAAAGCCGTTTTCAGCGTTACTGCCATTGAGCCCGATGGCGATGCCAAATGGGAATACAAGTATGTGAACCAGTTATACCTGGTACCCGTTGACGGCTCAGCGGCCCCGCGCCTGCTCAGTTCCAAAGAGAACGCTACCCAGCCTACCTGGAGTCCGGATGGAAAACAACTGGCTTTCACCAGGGCGGTCGAGGGCAAGCCCCAGGTATTTTTACTCTCTTTCGATGGCGGCGAACCCCAACAATTGACACATTCGAAATATGGGGCCGCCTCTCCCAAATGGAGTCCCGATGGACATCAGATCCTGTTCTCTTCAAGCATCTCCCTGCGGGAATTACTGAAAGATTCCCTGCTCAATCCAGGTAAAGCCATCCCCCAATGGCCTTATGAAAAGCCGGGGTTTGCCGGCAATGAACAACTCAAAACCTCCAATGCCAGACCCGATCCCGATGGCAACCTCGAGGAGATCAGGGCTTATCTCGATCTCAACACCGTTGATAAAAAGGCCAAAGTATTCAACAAGCTCAACTTCCAGGAAGAGTCTACCACTTCACCTGAAATGTATTTCACCCATTTCTTTTTGATTGGCCTGCAGCCGGACGCGCAACCCGTAGCCGTAACGCATGGGTTTCACCGTTTCAACAATGCCGAATTCACGCCCGATGGCAAACAGCTTATCATCAGCGGCAATGTAGATTCTGTGCGGCATCCCGACCGTGTGCTGGAAAGTGAAATTTACCTGATTGACCTGAACAGTCACCAACTCCGCAAAATACTGGGTGAGGCCGGAAAGAATTATAACAGTCCAACTGTTTCTCCCTCCGGCAAGTGGCTGGCCTTCCAATACGGTAACACTTCTTTCGTGGATGTGCCCACGCTGGCCGTTATGCCGCTGCATGGAACCGCCAATGACATCATCAACATCCCCTTCGATCGCAGCAAGGGCGCACTCGGCTGGAGTAAGGATGAAAAATATTTGTACTTCATTGCCCAAAGCAATGGAGGTGCACCTCTCTACAGAGTTGACATGCAAACACGCAAAGTAGAAGCGTTGTTCGACTTCAACGTGGGCCTCAACAGCTATGCGTTGAAACCGAACGCCATTGTATTTGCCAAAACAGAAGTGGCCGATCCATCCGAATTGTATGTAGCAGATAGCAATGGTAAAAATGAAAAAAGGCTCAGCAACTTCAATACTGCCTGGATCAAAGACAAGCACCTGAGCTTCCCTGAGAAAAAAACTTTTGTGAACAGCAAGGGCATGACGGTTGAATATTGGATGATGAAACCATACAACTATGAAGCCGGTAAAAAATATCCAACCATTTTAAATATTCACGGCGGACCTTCTGCAATGTGGGGCCCTGGCGAAGCTTCTATGTGGCATGAGTTCCAGTATTATTGCGCCAAAGGATATGCAGTGGTGTATTGCAATCCCCGTGGATCAGGTGGTTATGGCGCCGCATTCCTGCGGGATAATATCAACGATTGGGGTACAGGTCCTACTTCCGATGTGCTCACTTCATTGGACAAAGCAGTGGAGGAAGGCTTCATCGACACAGCGCGTATGGCAGTGACCGGCGGCTCTTATGCCGGCTATCTTGTTGCCTGGATCGTTTCGCACGACCAGCGATTCAAAGCAGCCTGTTCACAACGCGGCGTATATGAGTTGGGTACTTTCTTCGGCGAAGGCAATGCATGGCGATTGGTACCGAATTATTTCGGCGGCTATCCCTGGGAAGAAAAAGCGAAAGCAGTGATTGAACACGAGTCGCCCATCAACTATGTGAAGAACATCCATACACCTTATCTCATCTTCCATGGCGAAAACGATTTACGCACGGGTGTCATACAAAGTGAAATGTTGTACAAGAGCCTGAAAGTATTAGGCCGCACCGTTGAATACGTAAGGCATCCCGGTGGCACTCATGAACTTACCCGCAGTGGCAACAACCGCCAGCGCATCGATCAGATGTTACGCACGATGGAATTTTTCGAAAGATTCATAAAGCATTAATTAGGCAATTTATTTCAGTGATAGCAACCACTGCGTAATTCCTAAGTATACTTTTTTAGCTACATCGTCGCGGAACTTGGCGTTCAGCACACGCTTTTCATCGGATGCATTGCTCAGGAATGCTATTTCAACAAGACTGTTGGGAAAATCGGTAGGGCCATTCAATGCAAAATTGAAATTGCCTACGTTACCGAATTCATCCAGTCCCAGTGTAAGCATATTGCGTAAAATAGCCGTTGTAAGCGGACGAAAACCGATATGCTTATAATACGTGCTAACGCCTTTCACTTCTTCGTTATTACTGGAATTGAGGTGAAAGCTGATGAGCAGATCGGGGTTCTCCTGTTGTAAGAACAATACCCTGTCTTTGTTATCGAAAGTGGTATCGGTTCTGCGCGTCATGATGATTTTATGAACGCCCCGGAGCTTCAGGTATTTTTCGAATGCTTTGGCAAAAAGCAGGGTGTATGTTTTTTCTTCAGCGCCTGTTCTAACGCCCGATGCGCCTGTATTGGTTCCTCCATGTCCTGCATCGATGGCTATTTTCAGCTTGCGTATGTCGAGCACTGCCGGCTGTCTTTTGATCCTCACCGTGAGTACGTTCCGTTTGTAACCAATATTGTAACCCCAATGTTGTTTGTGTTGCAGCTCAATAGTTACACGCACCACATCATCTTCTACCTGGTTGTAATACACATTCTTCACTTCTTTCAGCGAGCGAAGTTGGGTGATCCAGTTGGTATTGCTTTGCACACCATATATGTCCACCATGATCCTGGCCGGATCAATTTCCATCCAGCTCTTGTAAGGCAATTTCCCGTCTACATGAATGCTTACATAATCGAACAGCGAATCGCCTTTGGCCATGAAAGAATTGGTGAGGTAATAAGGTTTCACCTGCACAATGGTATCGAAGCGAACATAAGGTTTCTCAATATAGGCAGTGTGGGCCTTTGACAACTGTACTTTATAAAGGTCTTTAGTAGAGTCTATCACGCGCAGTACAACATTTGAATCGATATAGCCCAGTTTGGCGCCGCCCAGCCTGTCTTCACCCAGGCCATATACCAGCGCAGGCAATTTGCCGGTAGCAAGTCCGGCCACATAAGAAGTATTAGTCTGCGCCTTGAGACTGCAAATACTCATCACCAGGCAGACAAAAAGAAAAAATCGTTTCATCTGTTGAAGGTAGGAAAGATGGGGTGATAAAAATTAATGGCCTCACTACCATTTGGTGATGAGGCCACTGTTTGAGCAAGCAACCGTAAAACAAAACAAATATTAACAAAATTTATGAAACCCAAGAATTTTTTTGGTCCTTTTCTCAGATATGATAGCCGTTATCAGCCACCAGCCTGTCGGATATCCTCCTGCGGGCATCTTTGGTATTGAATGGCTCCAGTTTGGTAAAGCGTTTGAGGCCAATATGCATCATCCGCAGTTCATCGCCATCGGCAAAGCCGTTCAACGCATCTTTACCGGCCTTGTTGATGCGGTCAGCCGCATCGTAGAGGTAAGTGCGTACAATATCGGCCTGCAGGGCAACTGCTTCCGTTCCCTTGCTGTCGGCCAGTTTTGTCAGGCGCAGCAGGGCGCTTTCGGCATTGAAGGTCTCAATGGCCATATCGGCGATATTCATAAGTATTTCCTGTTCTTTATCGAGTTGCATCATCAGCTTCTGCACAGCGGCTCCCGCCACCATCAGGATGGCTTTCTTGAAATTGACGATGTATTTGCGCTCTTTGGCAAATGCGCCTTCTTCTTCGGCTCCGAAATCAGGGATGCTCATCAGTTCTTTCTGTACGGCCAGGGCAGGACCCATCAGGTCGAGCTTGCCTTTCATGGCACGCTTCAATACCATATCTACCGTAAGCAGTCGATTGATCTCGTTGGTGCCTTCATAAATGCGGTTGATACGGCTGTCGCGATAGGCTTTAGAAATCACGTATTCATCACTGAAACCATTACCTCCGTGTATCTGCACGCCTTCGTCCACCACATAATCCAGCATCTCGCTGCCATATACTTTCAGCATGGCGCACTCGATGGCATATTCTTCGGCTGCACCCAGCAACGCTTCGGCAAAAGTTTTACCACTGGCTTCCAGCTCCCGTTCTTTGTCATCGATCCATTTGGAGGTGCGGTATAAAGCGCTTTCACAAACCCACATGCGGATAGCCATTTCTGCCATCTTGTGGCGGATGGCTCCGAACTTCGCAATAGGCAATTTGAACTGTTCCCTTGTTTTGGCATATTGAATGGAAATATCCGCGGCACGCTTCGCGCCGCCCAATGCGGCTGCACAGAGTTTCAGGCGGCCGATATTGAGGATGTTGAATGCAATGATATGACCGCGGCCAATTTCACCCAGCAGGTTCTCCACAGGCACTTTACAATCCTGGAAATACAACTGCACAGTAGAAGAACCTTTGATGCCCATTTTGTGTTCTTCGGGTCCTTGTGTGAATCCCTCAAATCCCCTCTCTACAATGAAGGCCGTAAACTTATCGCCATCGATCTTGGCAAACACAGTGTACACATCGGCAAAACCGCCATTCGTGATCCAGCATTTTTGTCCGTTCAGCAAATAATATTTTCCGTCTTCGCTTAACCTGGCGGTGGTCTTGGCACCCAGTGCATCACTGCCACTATTGGGTTCTGTTAAACCATAAGAGCCCTTCCATTCACCGCTGCCCAGTTTGGGGATGTATTTTTGTTTCTGCGCTTCTGTACCAAAATACAATATGGGTAATGAACCAATTCCCGTATGTGCTGCGAGTGCAACCGAAAAAGAATGGCCGCCGCCCAATCCTTCGTTCACAATGGTAGAAGTAATGAAATCTTTACCTAAACCACCATACTGCTCGGGTAAGGAAGTGGACAACAATCCCTGCTCACCAGCTTTTTCCAGCAGCGAAGGCATCAGGCCCGGTTCCATTTTATCGATCTTATCCAGCACCGGTATCACATCGGCATCCAGGAACTGGTGACACATATCCATCACCATATTTTGCTCTTCATTAAAATCTTCCGTAATGAAAGTATCGAACGGATTGCTTTCTTTGATCAGCCATTCGCCGCCATGTAATGCGGTTGTTTGTTTGGTTTCCATGAAATGAAATTTATGCGTTAAAGAAGATCATGCTAATTGCCCGTAAGGTTATCGTATACCCTTTGTAAAACAGTTTTCACCGTTTCAATCTCTTCCTTGTTCACGCCCACCAATGCCTCGCTCATCGTTTGGTTGGCCAGTTCAATCGTACGATCCTGCAATTCTTTGGCTGTCTCTGTTAAGCAAACCAGGTTAATACGACGGTCTTCTTTGGAAGGCATACGCTTTACCAGTTTCTGTTTTTCAAGGTTATCGATGAGACGCGTAATACTGGGTTTGTCGCGAAATGTTCTGTTGCACAACTCCTGCTGGCTCAGGCAGTCTTCCTTCCACAAATGATACAATATACTCCACTGCTCGATGGTGATATCGAGCCCCGCCTGCCTGAAGTTCTTCTGCATACGGCGTGCCACAGCGGTAGACGCCATATTGTTGATGACGCTGTATAACTCCCCTCTTTTAAATTGGTTGTTTGACATATAGTTAGTTATGCAACTAATTCAAAGTACGGCTGTTTTTGTGATATCTCCAAGAATAAGTTTCTTTGTTCGATGTACACCGCCATAATCATTGTTACAACGCTGTTATTGGCTGTCTACGCTGTCCTTATTCTCCAATACCGCAGCTGGTTTTTACGGCTGCGGCCGTTTGAACCGGCCCCGGCACCCGGCACACCCACACGTTTTTCCATCATCATACCGGCGCGGAACGAAGAAGGGCAGATTGGTAACTGTCTGGCTTCCATATTCGGACAATCATATCCAGGTACCCATTTTGAGGTCATTATAGTGAACGACTATTCTACAGACCGTACAGAAGCTGTTATAAAAGCATGGCAGGAGCAACATGCCAACCTGTACCTCATCAATATGGCCGACCATGTGGAGCCCAATGCTTTGAACTCTTATAAAAAAAAGGCCCTGGAGCTGGCTATCGCAACGAGTAGCGGGGAATGGGTGGTGACCACCGATGCCGACTGCCAGGCAAAACCCGGCTGGCTCTCCCTCTTAGATGCATATATCAGGCAATACCAACCGGTATTTGTGGCGGCGCCTGTGATGTTCACAACAAAAGGCAGTTTCCTCGATACGTTTCAGTTGCTGGATTTTATCAGTCTGCAGGGCATTACTGCGGCGGCAGTATCGGCCGGTTTTCATACCATGTGCAATGGCGCCAACCTGGCTTATCGGAAGGATGTATTTTATGCGGTGGATGGTTTTAAAGGGATCGATGGCCTGGCCAGTGGAGACGATATGTTCCTCATGCACAAGATCAAGCAGTTATACCCGGACCGGATGGGATACCTTTTTGCACAAGGGGCCATCATGGCCACGGCGCCTATGGCCGACTGGCGGAGTTTCATCAACCAACGCATACGTTGGGCCAGCAAAGCAGATGCTTACCAGGACCGGGGCATATTTCGTACCCTGGCGCTGGTATACGCCCTGAATGCCTGCCTGTTCCTGTGGCTTGTCGGTAGCTTATTCTTTACGGGGGGGGGATGGGTGCCCTGGCTGATCTTCATCGCAATCAAGACACTCGTAGAATTGAGCTTTATGATACCGGTAAGCAAATTTTATGGTCATTTGCCTGCCATGTACTGGTTCCTTCCCATGCAGCCCTTCCATATTACTTATACCGTTGTGGCCGGATGGTTAGGCAAATTCGGCTCTTACCAATGGAAAGGGAGGAAAGTGCAATGATTATTTCAGTTCATGCACTTTTTTCGATTCGGGCCACCAGGCATACACGATCATGGAAACCAAGGCCAGTAGTGATAGAATAAACGCAAAAATACTTTTCATAGTGCTTAGGATTTATCAGATGATAGACAAAATATAACTGCAAATGTTTAACCAGCTTTATTCTTTTTCGGCGAAACAAATCCCTGCATCGGTCATTCTTCCTTAATTTTCCTTTTTCTACGTTAATCCTTATGCCCGGACCGTTTATTAAAAAGTTGTTAAAGAATAAAGGCGCCCGCTTTGGTATGATCCTTATTGCTGGCAGTTTGTTGCTTGCACTGTTCGCTTTTTTTATTGCGCCCGACCATTCACCCAATGCCAATCGCATGATACCTGAGATCGGCAGTAAAAAGCCGGGATTCACCATAGATCTTTTAAAAATCCGGCGCGACAAAGAATGGGTGCGCACCGGTTTTTGGCAACGACTGATCAATGGTGCGGAAGATGAATGGCAATATGTTCCTGTAACTGCTGTTGCAGTGAAAGGAGATAGTATGGTGTATGAACAATTTGTAGACGACGGCATCACCGAACGCAAATCGATTGCATTGTCGCGCGTTGATGCTACATCACCGGTTATACGCGTGCATTATCTGTTGGGTACCGATAAGTTCGGCAGGGACTTGCTCAGCCGGCTCATCATCGGCGTACGGGTGAGCCTGGGCGTGGGATTGATCGCAGTGCTCATCTCACTCACCGTTGGTATCCTGCTGGGCGCGCTGGCAGGCTATTTCAGGGGATGGGCAGATGAATTGATCATGTGGCTCATCAATGTAACCTGGAGTATACCTACACTCTTGCTGGTGTTTGCGATTACACTGATGTTGGGGAAAGGGTTCTGGCAGGTATTTGTAGCAGTGGGACTCACCATGTGGGTAAACGTAGCGCGACTGGTACGCGGACAGGTACTGGCTGTTCGCGAATTGGAATATATACAAGCTGCGAAAGCATTGGGCTACTCAGATGCAAGGATCATTTTCAGGCATGTATTACCCAATATACTTGGTCCGGTTATGGTGATCGCCGCCAGCAATTTTGCTTCGGCCATTGTAATAGAAGCGGGATTGAGTTTCCTGGGCGTGGGTGTGCAACCACCACAACCCAGTTGGGGATTGATGATCAAAGAGAATTACAATTTCATCATCACGCATAACCCTATGCTGGCGCTGGCGCCGGGTATTGCCATCATGTTGCTCGTGCTGGCATTTAATTTATTGGGCAATGGTTTAAGGGATGCCTTGAGTGTGCGGAACAAAAATTAATTTTCCTGTATCACTATTACATTCCTGCAAAAACTCTCTTCCAGCGAAATAAAAGTTTCTGTTCTTTCAATACCCTTGATCTTCTGCAATTCATCGTGCAACACAAAACGCAGCTGCTGGATATCTTTACAAACGATCTCTGCAAACATGCTGTAGTTACCCGTGGTGTAGTTGAGCCGCACGATCTGCGGTATTTTTTTCAGCTCTTTGGCAACGGTATCGTATAAAGAACTTTTTTCGAGGTAAATACCAATGAATGCGATCACATCGTATCCGAGGGCTTTGAGGTCAACCGATAATCTTTTACCTTTAACTATATTTAGTTCTTCCAGTTTCTTGATCCGCACATGGATGGTACCACCCGACACGAACAGCTTCTTTCCCAGGTCGGCATAGGAAATCTCAGCATCCTCCATCATTTCCTGGATGATCTGGAAATCGAGTTTGTCAAGATTCAATTTTGAAGACATTTTCCTTTATTTTTTTGATAAAATCAATTATAATATGCAAATTATTGAACATTTTCGATAAATACAAAATATTCATTGAAATATTTGCAACAAATCAGGTATTTTATCTAACATTGTGCTGTCAAACAATGACAACCATCTTTAAACGGTGGGCAAACGAGTTCTTATCAATACTGTGGGGTGATGAAATCTTTGGCAGACATGCCCTCTTGTCTCGGGGGTGAGGATCACAGGACAAACGTAGTGTAGAGCCGCGCGGGTAGCAATACCCGGGCGACCAGGGTCGACCACTGAACTTTGCGCTATTGCTAACTGCCTCGTGGAGGTTCGAGCCCTCCCCCTACAGCACAACACCGTAAAATGGCCTTGATAATCAATTGATTACAAGGCCATTTTTCTTTTGGGGCAAACATTGAGGCAAAGATTTGGAGATTATTTAGTCTCATTCGGCCATCTTGGTAACTAGAAGATCCATCAAAAATGGGTCTTGTCTAGTCCTAAAATATCTTTGCCGCTGTATCCCAAGCCCACCAGTTTTTCTTCTTCGGTCAGGTCCTAAAGTGGGGACTTTAATGCGCAATACAAACCTCGTTTAGAGGAAGCAATGTTGCAGACAACTACCTGTATTTCGCAGAGTGTGTCGGATCAGTTGGTGGAGACGACGGTTACCAGAATGGACAGTTTTTTTGGTTAGTAGGGTATGGAATTGAAGAGCGGTGAGGAAGCGAGATGTTAGCCTAATAAATTTAGTAAAAATTTGATTATCAGGTGTTTGAGAGACTCCTCTCCTTAAAACCCCTCTAATATATTCATATTTTTATGTAAAAAATGAGAAAATTTCTCACTTTTTACATAATTGTTTTTATCTTTACAATGAGTTTATAAAAGAGGGTGATTATGTTATTAGAATTTACAGTTGGAAATTTTTTATCATTTAAAGACAAGAAAACGCTAAGTCTTGCTGCCACTGCGATCAAGGATTACGCTGATACCAACGTCATTCAAACAGAACGCTGTGACTTTTTGAAAGGTGCTGTTATTTATGGCGCTAACTCTAGCGGTAAGACTAATCTTATCCGGGCTATCTCAACCATGCACAGGTTAGTCGTTCAGTCCTTTGAACAGTCTTCCGCAGCAGAGTTGAAAACCATTCCGTTTTTATTGAATACAGAAACAGAGGATCAGCCTTCGTTTTTTGAAATGATCTTCCTGCTGGATAAGGTTCGGTATCGATACGGGTTTGAGGTCGATAATCTATCCGTAAAATCCGAATGGTTGTTTTTTTCAAAGAAGCAGGCGGAGAAGCCTCTGTTCATTCGTGAAAATGATGGTATTGAGGTGATGCGCGGATTCGCGGAAGGAAAAGATCTGGAGGAAAAGACAAGGAATAATGCGCTCTTCCTTACAGTTGTCGATCAGTTCAACGGCAAGACTGCTAAGGGGATTATGAATTGGTTTAAAAATATAGTAACCATTTCCGGGTTAAGTCATGAGAGATATACAGGTGTTACTTTTTCGCTGCTGGAAAACGATGAGACCAACCCCTCTCTGCAATCTTTTTTTAACAACGCTGATCTGGGTTTTGATTCAGTCAAATTGTATAAAAAAGAATTTGATGCATCGCGGTTGCCAAAGGATATGCCTGAGTCTGTGATGCAGGAGTTTAGCAGAAAGCTACAGGGCAAAACAATGGTAGATGCTATGACACTGCATAAAAAATACGACAGCAAAAACAAGGAGGTGGGTGCGGTTGAGTTCTCGATGGATTCGCAGGAGTCTGCTGGAACAAATAAGATTTTCAATATGTCGGGGCCAGTATTCGATGTGCTGCATGATGGCGGTGTATTGGTGGTTGATGAACTGGATGCAAGCCTGCACCCTCTTTTGACACTGGCTATTACGAGGTTGTTTAATTCGCAAGAGCATAACCCAAAAAATGCACAATTGATTTTTGCAACGCATGATACAAACTTGCTTTCTAACGGTAACTACCGTAGAGACCAGATTTATTTTGTAGAGAAGGATGAGTATGGCGCCTCTGATCTGTATTCGCTCATCGAATACAAGGAAGAAGGTGCGGACAAGGCCGTGCGTAAGGATAGGTCTTTTGAAAAAGATTATATCCAGGGCCGTTATGGCGCTATTCCTTTTATCGGTGATCTTTCAAATATCCTTAAAGGATGGCCCGGAAAATAAAAATCCCAAACGAGCGGTTAAAGCGTTATGCGAGAGAAGAGCAGAAACGAAGCCAAGAGATCCGGGCTAAGCGTAGTTATTACCTGATTGTATGCGAGGGAGAGAAGACGGAGCCTAATTACTTTGAGGCGCTCAAACACGATCTACCCAAAGGGGTTCTTACTGCATACAGGATCGATATAGAAGGTACGGGCCGAAACACGCAGTCGCTTGTTGACGAGGCGCTGCGGTTGAAAGAAAAATACGAATCAGAGTCAACGCGAGAAGTAGATAAACTTTGGGTGGTGTTTGATAAAGACAGTTTTGAGGCAGATGATTTTAACTCCGCTATTCAGCGATGTACAAATTCTCAGCCGGTCATTTATTGCGCGTGGAGTAATGAAGCGTTTGAGCTCTGGTATCTGTTACATTTTCATTACTATCAAAATGCGATGAGCCGAGAACAGCATCAGAGGTTGATAGAGCAGAACTTGAAAGCATTTTTAGATGATACTTACGTGTATGAAAAAAATAGTGAAGACATGTACATCTTACTAAAGGAGCACGGCGATGTGCTTTTGGCTATAAAAAGGGGTAAACAGTTGATGAGTAACTACAATGGTAGGCAAGACTTTGCAGAGCATAACTCCTGCACGACGGTCCATCTGTTGGTAGAGGAATTATTAAACTTAAAACAAAACATCTAAAGCTAAAATATGGAAAATACATTGTTGCAATCCTTATTGCAGGCCGACCTGCTTAATATCGGTGATAGCGATGAGCGCTTGGAGCACATCGAAAGGTCAATTGCAGATTTGGGAAAAAAACTTGCTGATGAACAAGATCTTTTGCCTGCATACACGCTTGTTGGCCTTGATCCTAATGTTAGTGGTGAAGACCCTGTGCTAATTAAGGTTGAAAAAATTGTTACCGCGCATTGGAAAGCGCTGCGGTCTAAATTTTCAGATCGACCGGTTTCAATTTTGCGTGCGGTTATACTTCACGCGCTTCATGACGCTGGGAAAACAGACCCGGTCGTAGCGGCGATTATTTATCTCACAGCGAGCAACTTCTATCCATACGCCAAATTGGGAAGAGAAAAGCAGATCGTGGAAGAGATCGTTACAGAGCTTGGAGAAGCAGCCGAAAAGAATGCTTCGAGTGAATGGTCTTTGGAAGAGAAATCTCCAGCGTTAAAGCTCGGTGCTTTGAAAGTAACAGGTTTAAAAGTAGAAGCTGTCAATGTTGATCAGGATGCTTTAAAAGCAAAATTAAAAACAGCAGCAGCCAGATCACCACAGGGTCACGATCCCTATAACCATCCCAATGAATGGGCCACACATTTTTCCAATACTGCTGCACTCGGAATTACGGACGCGATCGTAAATGCGTTCGGGCAGCTTGATAAGACATTGTCGGCATCAGGAATAGAAACTTCAATCAATAAATTTTTGACGGAGTTTAAGAAAAATCTTGACGGAGT
This sequence comes from Asinibacterium sp. OR53, assembly GCF_000515315.1. Lineage (NCBI taxonomy): Bacteria > Pseudomonadati > Bacteroidota > Chitinophagia > Chitinophagales > Chitinophagaceae > Asinibacterium > Asinibacterium sp. OR53. Next base: position 1,255,236 of record NZ_KI911562.1, on the reverse strand, counting down.
TTTGCAAGAATCATTTCAGTCGATCACGGCCGTTGAGCGAAGGAGCAAGTTGTTATGGTGGAAGGAAACATTATACTCGTCGATTTTAAAAAATAGTTATCGCACTGTAAGCGATGTTATGCAGCCTATAGTTATGGCAGCTGATCTTTATCAGTTGTTGCCAAAGCTCGTGCCGGTGAGTGTTGATTTTTTATTGCGTGACACTTTGCTAATGATCAATTCATCGGCAGATAAAAAAATCCCTTATTCGGATTTGCTTACATCTCTTATTACAAAAGATAACGAGGCGTTGCTTCAGGGATGCCTGGATGACACTGACCATGCTGACGGAAGAATTCCAATAACGGATTTTATTTCACTAGCGGCTTACGGCAAAGAGAAGGCTACTTCTTTAAAAAAATACACAGGGATTGATCCATCCGAAACAGTATCGCTTTGTGATATAGCAGTTGCTATACTGCATAATAAGATGGCGAATTATTTAATACCAAACGAAGACTAATATGGCGGGTAATTGTTCAAAAGAGGATTGTCATCCACATGAAACAGGCTGCAATCATGAAGGTTGCGATGTACTAACCGACTGCAAGTTTTACGGTAAAGATGTAGCTGCCAAGACAGATGATGTAAACAAAGCTGAAGAGGACTTTTTTGTACGCGTGCCGTGGACGGGAAACACAATGGGGCTACAGGATCTTAATATTCTATCATCGAATTCAAAAGTTAACCTAATTGGTATTACCGGTGCAGCGAGTGCTGGTAAGACAACGTTTCTAGCTACGTTGTATTGCCTGTTAAGGCAAGGCGCTTCGATTGGTGATTATTCGTTTGCGGGATCACTTACATTAGGTGGGTGGGAGAGCATTGCGTGGTATTTGAGCTGGAAGCAACACAATAGTATCCAGTTTCCGCCACATACCAGTATTAATGCCGGGCGAGCACCGGGGTTGTTGCATTTGTCGTTAAGAAATACGACTGGAGAAAGGAAGGAATTGGTGTTTACTGATGCGCCGGGTGAGTGGTTTGAACACTGGATCGCCAACAAAAACGACCCAAATGCAGAGGGGGCAGTGTGGATCCATCGTAATGCCGATGCATTTCTACTTTTTGCAGATTGTGAAATGCTTAGTGGCAATGAGCTCGGTAAGGCCCGTCAGCAAACAAAACTCGTCGCTGATAGGCTGAAATATTTATTGGGCAAAAGACCCTTCGGTCTCATTTGGTCGAAAGCAGATATAGAAGTAGACGAACTGATTCGCGAGCAGATTTCGGGGCATATCCAGAACTCCCCCTTGGAAAATTACCGGGAGTTTCAGACAAGTGTTAGGGAGGGTGAGCAAGAAGGTTTTCATTCCAATATACTTTCAAGTATAGAATGGATCATGCAGGTCACTGGTGGGGAGACCAACCCGCCGCTTATGGTTAGCCGACATAATACTGAAGACCTTTTCCTATCAAAACGTAGTGTATGACAAATCATTCAACAAGAATCATGATAATCGGTGGCCCGGATGCTGGCAAAACGCATTTTGGTGGTCAGTTGTATGGTAGATTGAATACAAAAAAAGACCGCTATAAAATTGTTTCGCCACCTGAAAACCTAACAATTTTTAAAGAGGTCTTGGATAGTCTTAACGAGGGAAAATCTGCTGGCCACACCTCTGTTTCAACGCATAACAATTTGGATTTGGAAATAGAACGTACAGCTGGGGAAAAATTTGTTTTCAGTTTTCCGGATTATGGTGGAGAACAGATCAGGAGTATGGTTGGGGATCGACGGATTGATAAAGAATGGAAAAAACAAGTTGATGAAAGTACGGGTTGGTTGCTGATGGTAAGATTGGATAAAATTTTACCGGTAGAGGATGTAGTTAGTAGAGGTCTTCCAGAGCAGGAGGTTTTGAAAACAAGGCAAGCAGAGACCGAGCCAATGAAATTATCGGCGACCGCTTTTTATATCGAACTATTACAGATACTGCTGTTCGCAAAAAAAATGCCAACCAGACATCAGGTTGAATTTCCAAAGTTATCATTTGTGATTTCTTGTTGGGATTTGCTGGACCAAGATGAGCAGGGTATGATGCCGCGGAATGTCTTGCGCAAGAGACTGCCTGGTTTATGGAGCTTTATCAGTTCTAATTGGCGTGAGGGTTATTGGGAAGTAATTGGGCTTTCTTCCACTGAAAAATCATTGTCATTGACGGAACCTGATATGGACTACGTTAAAAAAGGGCCGGAGAGTTTTGGGTATTTAATCACATCGAAAGGAGAAAAAGAGTCAGATTTAACACAAATAATTGCAACATTCCTTGAGCATTAATATCACCATACAACAAGCGTATTATGGCGAGGTCCAGCGTTCTCACGGAAAAATATCTGCGAGTTTTGAGGATGCCGAACTTAATTCATTCCTGGTTGGATTTACCGACCGGCCGAGTTCGCTGCCTGCAGGCTTAGAGTTGTCTCCCTATTATTCCGCGGTTGCGTTTAAAGAATATTACATTGTTACGTTGACGTTTCCCGATACATCAGCGCAACGTGGTGGTATGGTGTTTACGCATGCGTTGATCTTGAAACTTGCTGATCTTCAGTACCTAAATGATTTCGATAAGTTGCTTCATTATTTTATCTCGCATATTCCGCAGGATAAGACAGCACTGCTAGCAATTCACACCGATGCTTCAGATTTTTCAGTTCCTAATTCGCATGTTGCACATAAGGCTTACACCCAAAATCTCATAACTCAACTTGAGATAGGCAAACATCCGATTCTGTATTGTGGGTCTTTAAAAAGTTTCGCAGAGGCTATTGGGGTAGTATGGAACGGGCTTCCAATCGCTTTTCGCAAGCAGATTTCTTTTACTGCAGGCTTCTCTTATGTAGCTATTGACCAAACAAAAACGGTTATATACTTCCAGCCAGGCTTGGAGCAATCTATCAAAAATCACGATTACATTTCAGGCGAGCGAGAGGAAATTGTAGAACCCGCTTCAACGCTTGAAAAATATATTATAAGGCCAGCCCCTTTAAGCGGACTAAATGATTTTGTAAAATCCTTAAACGTAGAACTTCAAAACTGGGAAGAGCTTCAATTGTGTATAAAAGCTTATGACGCTTTTGAGAAAATACAACACTTAACCGCCGATGCACTTCGGCAGTTGTTGCGACAAGTCGCAAAATTATCGCCCAATCCCATTGACGGGAAGTCAATCAAGACGAAAATTATTGCCAGACTACACGAAAATATTGTTTCAGGTGTTGATCGAAACTATAAAGCTTTTAAGAATTTTCCTATTACAGCGTTTCAGGAAGGCATAAAAGAGATCGGGAATGCTTTTGAAGAGAGTGTAGAAAATGAATTTGCAAAAACAAGTGCTTTTGATCAAGTAATAATTTCTGATCTAATACAAGCGTTACAGGATGGAGATATTAAAAACTGGTGGCATAATTCGTTTGAAGTGGCTTTACAAAAAGTAATTGACTCTTTCAATGTGAATGCCTATCATAATCTCTGGAAGGTGTTTGCAAAATATACCGTGTTACCGAAAGCCATTACAGATTTCTTTTCGA